>NZ_CP009503.1:1273026-1591283 GCF_000969965.1 Methanosarcina sp. WWM596 | reverse complement strand
AGGGAGTTTTTAAGAATTATAATTTTAAATTAATAAAAAAGTAAACCTGCAATTTCAGCCGGGTATTTGTTAGGATTTTCGAAGACTATTTAATGTTAAGAACTATTTATTCTATTCTTTTTATATAATTTATTATTTATTATTTAAATTATAGGCTTTCAGGCAATTAAAATCAAATCTGCTCCTCTCCAAATGAAATCAGTATGAAGAATGGTTTTAAAAATTGCCGGAAGTACGATATATATTGGAGGTTGATAAAGGAGTTTGGGGGGTTTATCGACAGGTACACACAATTGGTACACACAATTAAAAGTACATAAATTTAATTTTAAAGAATTTATTTTCTTCAATATGCAACTATGAACATGAAAAGATTAAGGTAAATACACGGAGGTAAGTAAAATGTGTTGTGGATTTAACTACTTTGGATGCGGCAGAGGTTGGAACCTCGGATGGCTTGGTGGCCTTGGTGGCTATGGCGGAGGCTATGGCTACGGTGGTGGCTGTGGCTGCGGCGGTGGTTGGTGGCGCAGGCGCTGGCACAGACGTTGTTGCTAACTACTGAGAAAACAACTAAAACTTAAAAAATAGGGAGGTAAGTAAAATGTGTTGTGGATTTAACTACTTTGGATGCGGCAGAGGTTGGAACCTCGGATGGCTTGGTGGCCTTGGTGGCTATGGCGGAGGCTATGGCTACGGTGGTGGCTGTGGCTGCGGCGGTGGTTGGTGGCGCAGGCGCTGGCACAGACGTTGTTGCTAACTACTGAGCCAGAAAACAACTAAAACTTAAAAAATAGAATTCATAGTCATCTCTTCAAGTATAGGAAACAATTTCTTCAAGTGGAAACAATTTCTTCAAGTATAGAGACAATTTCCAGGAAATCGTCTTTTTTGAATTGATGGCTATGTATGTTTATTCTTCTAAATTTAACAGTTGTTAGATTTAATTTTAAAGAATTTATTTTCTTAAATATGCAACTATGAACATGAAAAGATTAAGGTAAATACACGGAGGTAAGTAAAATGTGTTGTGGATTTAACTACTTTGGATGCGGCAGAGGTTGGAACCTCGGATGGCTTGGTGGCCTTGGTGGCTATGGCGGAGGCTATGGCTACGGTGGTGGCTGCGGCTGCGGCGGTGGTTGGTGGCGCAGGCGCTGGCACAGACGTTGTTGCTAACTACTGAGAAAACAACTAAAACTTAAAAAATAGAATTCATAGTCATCTCTTCAAGTATAGGAGACAATTTCCAGGAAATCGTCTTTTTTGAATTGATGGCTATGTATGTTTATTCTTCTAAATTTAGCAGTTGTAAATTTTAAATTTTGTTTTCAGGAATTCCAGTATAGGTATAAGACGGCTTACTCCATTTGAGCTTCTTATTCACTTTTCTTTCATTGTTCCATTCTGGAAGTGTTCGATACTTTCAGCTTAAATGCGATCTCTGCAAGATTTTTGCTCATTTTTAAATCATGACCGACTGTATATATTTTTAATGATCGCACCGGCTACTTTAAAATGGTCACTGTAGAGGATTATTATCTTGACCAGGCCGAAACAGAAGTTATTAATTGTTTTTGTTATGATGCAACGGCAGTTGATTGTGTGTTCTTACTTTATTTATATTTTTGAACTAATTAAAAACAATCCCTTACTCCAAATACTGGATTTCAGCCGTATATTTGTCCAGATTTTCGGAGACTATCAAATGATTAGAACAATTTATTCTAGTCATTTTATATAATCAGTAGTTATTATTGGTATTATTATTATTTGCATATACTCTCTGGCAATTAAAATCAAATCTGATACTCTCCAAATGAAAATCAGAAATGAAAATCAGCACGGGGAGGTTTTAAAAATTGCCAGGAGTGCAATACTTATTGGGGGTTGATAAAGGGGTTTAAATCGACAGATATACACCTTTGAAAGTATAGAAATTAAATTATAAAGAAATTGTTATTTTTAATATGCAAGCATGAGTATGAAAATGATGAAAAAAATACACGGAGGTAATTAAAATGTGTTGTGGATATAACTACTTTGGATACGGCAGGAACTTATGGAGTCGCTGTGGAGGCTGGTTTGCAGGCTACGGTGGTGGCTGCGGTTGCGGCGGAGGCGGCTGGGGAGGCTATGGCGGCGGCTGTCGCAGCCGGATAATGATCATGGTCTTACGAAGATGCGGTTGTGGCTGCGGTAGTGGCTGCTAACTACTGAGTCCAAAAACAACTAAAACTTAAAAAATATAGTTTATAGTCATCTATTCAAATATAAGAGACAATTTCCAAGGAATCATCTCTTTTTGAATTGATGGCTATGCAGTTTTATTTCTTTTAATTCGAGCACTCCGGGTGTATTACAGATAATCCGAATGAAGAGAATAATTTTTATTTTGTCTTTTCAGCATACACAACTATTCCTATTACTGCTGCAATTGCCCATAAAATGCCTGTGAAAGGAATGCTTTTCGTATCTGAGGATGAGTTTGAATCTACCGGCTGCTTCTCTGCTATCCCTGTATTTTCGGTCTGGTTTTCTTCCTGCCATTTTCCCTGAGCTTTCAGCTCTTCAATTACAGCATCCCTGTGTCCGATAGGGTGTTCTCCGGGAAAGCCCACAGATACGCTGAAAAGCTGTTTCTTGGGATCTTCATCCTTTACATGAGGGGCACAGTTTCGTTAAGGGTGAACTCTGCCTGGTCCTCAGTCCAGACATATTTCCCAGTTTCAGTTTTCTCATAAAATCCTCCTGTATTATATTCCGGATTTAGTTATCTTTTTTTTGGACATATTTCATTTTTAATTTCCTGTTTATTATTCATTCGTCTTTTATTTCTATAATATAGTATATTTATGCTTATTTAATCTGAAGATTTATTTAAACTGTTTATTGTCACATATTGACCATTGGAGGAATAAGCAGCTCTTAAAGGGTCAAGAAGATGACTTGAGAAATGAACAATGATAAATAAGGTTGAGAAAAGCCATTTCAGCTCCCAGACTCTTATGGGAATGCTAATAAAATAGGACCTCAACAAATTTAATATATTTAATTGAAGACAAATATAATTACTCAATGACAAATATAATTATTTGATGACATGGGGTGTTGCAAAATGAAGAAGGGAAAATGTCCAAAATGCGGGAGCGAAAATCTCGATATAGGCCATATAATTGGAGAACGTATAGGTTATGAGTCTGATAGCGAATGTTATTTTACCGGGCCCATGCGCGAATTTAAAGTGCATGTTTGTTTAGATTGCGGACATGCCGAATTTTATGTGGATGTAGTAAATCAAAAATAAGCTGAAAAACAGTTCAGAATTCGGCAGAAATAGTGGAAAGGCTAAAAACAGCTGGCAAACAGATGTATGTATCCCTGTATCGCATAAGATTGAGGCGTGTCATACGATACATTATGAGGCATCAGTCTGGACAGATGCGACCTCATCAAACCTGTCTTGCCTTTCCACCGCATCTAATATAAGGCTTTTAGCCTTACTCTACCACTTTCTAATCATCTATTGCCCAATATTCTTGCAGTCCTTCGCTCATCTATGAAACGACCAGCTCATATAACGCCAGGATGGAGTGATGATCATAAAGATAGCGAAGAACTTGTTCATGTATTTCTTTACCACAGAAATACAAAGTATGATTGACTTTTATTATTATAAATAATTTTCCGGACACCTTTTATAGAATGCAGCGTAAAACCCCCGAGTCTTTCGTTTAGGGGTTTTATGCTTTTTCATATAAAGAAAAAGTATTTTGTGTGTGTAAGATACGGAAGACAGAAAACGATATATGAGCCTGAAAAGGATTAAGAGTTCCGGATAGGTTCCGGAAAATCAATAAAACTATATATTTTTGTCACACCGACATATGTAAAAGATTATCCAAGTATAATCGCATTCAATCAACCTTGTCCTGTTATGTAATCTATTTAAAAAAAATTATTTTTAATCTTAAAACTTCTACATTGTTATTATCAAATATGAGGCAATTTTATTTTATTTGCCGAAATTTAAATTGGTTTGCAGCCAAAAAAGTATTTTTCCTCCAGTAGATGTCAAGGAAATCACATTACTTCACCACTCATCACCCGTTAAATTAGAAATACTACTTTATTTTTGCTTTTTTAAGAATCACACACATTCAACTTTTTTCAGGACATGTAGTCTCTGCCAGAAAAACTATATAGTTTTACCACCCAAACTATCTTGATCATATGCAAAGACTCAAAATTCTTTCCCTGGTTCTTGACCACAAAATCTTTTTCCAAAGCCCCTCTAATCTAATCCTGCGCAACATTCCAGTATCCCCCTGCCTGGACGGGCGTGAGATCAATTTGATTTATGGTCCGCTACACTCGGGCAAGACTTCCTTCTTAAAGTATGTAGCAAGTCTTGTGCATGGAGGGAAGGTTTACATTAATTTTGGACACAGCAGGTTTGAAGAATTAGAACCTGAATGTTTTCAGGAAATTGAGGAAATTGCGACTGAAGTTTACACAAAAACGAATGAAAATGAAAAAGAACCTTATGAAGCCCCGGATGCAGAAGGAGCTGTCTACTATTTCCTTGATGAAATTCATAATGTCCCCGGTTGGGAAAGCTGGGTTGACAGGCTTAATAGAAAAGGAGCAAGGGTCTTTGTAACCTCTTCTTCCGCAAATATCCTGAGTCAGGAGGTTACTTCACTCTTTGCAGACAGAAACAGGATCCTCAAACTTTTACCTTTTTCCTTTAAA
The DNA here is from genome assembly GCF_000969965.1 of Methanosarcina sp. WWM596. Lineage (GTDB taxonomy): Archaea > Halobacteriota > Methanosarcinia > Methanosarcinales > Methanosarcinaceae > Methanosarcina. Next base: position 1,586,528 of record NZ_CP009503.1, on the reverse strand, counting down.
GAATACCTGACTCTAAAAGGGCTCAGGGTCCCAAAGCCTAACTTTCTCACACCTTCCAGATGCGATGAAATGCTGTGCCTGTTCCTGCATTATTTCGACAATGGCGGCTATCCTGGCGTAATAAAAGATAGAAATCCCACACTTTCCCGGAAGTATTTTGAGGAAACCCTGCAGACCGGGGTTATTGCCAGGCATAATATTCAGGACGCAGAAGGACTGAAAAGACTTGCAGTATTCCTTATCTCAAACATGGCATCGGAATACTCACTTGACACACTGAAAAAAGTGAGTGGGATAGATAACGAGGATACTATCCGCAACTACCTTGACTATCTGGAAGAGGCTTTTTTGTTGTACAGGACTCCCATGTTTAACCACTTATCTGAAAACGGGAAAGAAAAAGATGTCCCATGCAAAGTTTATGCCGGAGATACGGGTTTCTTCAAGACCGTATATCCCAATTATCCGGACAGCCTGGGATTAAGGTTTGAAAACCTTGTGTTTCTTGAACTGCTCAGGCAGGGCAAGCAGGTCTCATATTTCCGGGACAGGAGAGAATGTGATTTCCTTATAATCGAAACAGATAGCCAGGCTGTTAAGGCTGCGATTCAGGTCTCGGTCTACTTCGGAAGCCCGGCAGTAAGAGAACGGGAGGTTCTCGGACTTATGGCAGCCATGGAAGAATACGGGCTTAACGAGGGGCTTATCCTTACCATGGACGATGAAGGAGTCATGGAGATCTCGGGCAAAGACGGGGAAAAGAAAAGAATAATTATTAATTCTGTATGGAAGTGGATGCTGGAATAATCAGTCAATCCCTCTTCATCCTGATTTTACACTCCTTATTTTTCTTCGATTCTTACTTTTCTTCGATTCTTACTTTTCTTCGATTCTTATTTTTCTGCTGCTTTATTTTCTGCTACTATTATTTTTCTTTAGTTTCTATTCTCTGTTATTAAGGACTGATTACTGATAGAATAAATAAAAGCAGGAGCTGAAAGATTGCCTCCGGCTCCATGGTTGATATTCTAGTATTAGAAACCCCATCCCGGCTATTGAGTTCGTTTATATCTACGTACGAAGGCAGGTTCAAGCGAAGCGCGGCGCGTGAAAAGAAAGAACAAGAGATGCTATTCTCGGCCATTATGAAGTAATACCAACCAATTAATCAGGTTATACTCCATTAAAAGGTCGATGTTTTTGAATAAAAAAACATTGGCTCGAAATTTAGAACTCTTACCCGTACAACATTATTCGCTCTACCACCCGAATTGCGATTCGCCCGAGTTTCGCTTCGGGATCACAGAAAATCGAAGATTTTCTGGGAGTTGCACTGCAAGTGCAACAGCACGAGGTCCTTTTCGCTTCGCTCAAGGGGACTACTTTATAGGTTTTTATCAGTGAGCTTTGCTCAGGGGACTAAATTATGGATGTTTGTGAATGTTAATAATGAAATGCGCTCAAGAGGACTACTTTTTGGTTTTTAGTAGTGAGCTTTACACAAGAGGACTATTTGATGGGTTTTAGCTGAGATTCGCTCAGGAGGACTGAATTACAAATAATTCACCAGTGCAACGTTATTAGCTATATCGGGTCGTTCCTGTCACGCTCGAAGAGCGGCCATTCCGATGAAGTTAAAAAAGAAGAAAAATGGCTCTTCGCTGTTTTGTATGGGTTAAAAATTACTATATAGTTGGAAAGTTTCTGTTCCAAAAATATAAACATCGATCTTGTCTGTGATTTTATACAAGAAATGTTTTTAAATTTAATATGTGTTGCTCACAAACTGGAATATGAATATAAATTACCCACTCGAAATAGCGAAGAGCCAGAAAAATCAAAATAAAAGCGGCAGAAAAATCCTGTCGATGAATTATCCCGAAAAATAGTAAGGATGAACAAAACAGAATTACTCTATATGATAAGTAACCTTTTTCAAGTTTCTTCTGTCTTCTTCCCGTTCACTTCTTTTTCCCTTCGACTTCTTTCTTTTTTTTCAACGGACCGCCAGACAAGCTGGCGGAGGCGCCCTATATTTACCTGTGAATTAAATAACGTTCAGGGTATTGGGAAGCGTTTTTCGGGTCTGGAAGACTTTCTGAATTCCGTTTCTCTTTAAATACCAGCATGAATTAACCTGTTACTATTTTTCTCCCGGGGCAAAAGAGATGTTTTCAGTCCTATAAGACTCATAAGAAAAAACAAACGACTCCAGCTTCGGATATTCTGAATAATATCAACCAGGTAATCAAAGAACATCATTAATCAGGGAGCACCTGAAAATAAGAGAACCTGAAAATAAGAGAACCCGGAACATTCCTGTTCCGGTTGAATTTGCGGTCAGAAACTGCTACCTGGGATCGCGAAATCTCCAGGGAATGGTCCCGGACCTTCTCATGCTGAAGTTTCAGTTTTCATGCAGAACTTTCGGCTAAAACCGCTTCCTTTTCTGCAGCTTTTGTTTCTTTTGCTTCAGTTGATTTTTTTGTCTCTCTCTGGGAATAGAACCAGAGCGGAATATAGAGACAGAGTACTGAAAAACCGATTCCGGTTGTAGCCCAGCCAAGTTCGAGGCTGTTGAGGTATACAATACCCACAAGGAAGAAGGGGATATTCAAAATGGCAGTTGCCAGTGCTATGTTTTTCCAGCCTTTCGGGGCTTTAAAGGGCCTGTCCAGTTTTGAGAGTTCCGGGTCATTTCTTACCTTTACGTAGGTATAGAGGCTTATCCCATTTGCACAGATATATCCGATTGCAGAAGCTGCCAGAATTGCGGTCGGGGTCCCGAGCAGGATAAGGCCCATGTTAAACAGGGCGTCGGCAATCATTGCGTTCATAGGGTGCCCGTGGGAGTTCAATTTGCTCAGGAATGAGGGTAGGTTGCCTTCAACTGACATCGAGTAGATTGACCTTGCCGAGGAGAGGAATGCAGTCTGGATGATAAGGAGCATTGCCCCTACAAGCATGATAATTGCAATTGAAGCCCCAAGTGTGCCAAGCGTGAGGTTGGCAATAGGAAGCATCGGAGATACGGGTTCGGAAAGCACACCTTCAACTCCGAGCGTGCCTATAACCGAGGTCTGGACCAGCACATAGAGCACAAGGCAGATTCCTCCGCAGACCAGCAGCGCTTTTGGAGTGTCAGTATTCGGGTTCTTATATTCGGGGCCGTAAATTGCTGCGGTTTCCCAGGCACAGGCACTCCATTCAGCCATTGCGAAAATCCCGAAGAGGATAAGGATGTGTTTCAGATCCCAGGTCCAGTCCGTTGGGAACCAGGAGCCTGTGATGTTAGCAAGGTGGAAGTCTCCCGTAAGAAACGGGGCGATGGTAATAACGATAAGAGGAATCAGGGAAACAACAGCCAGGATGTATCCAGCCCTTGCTCCGTTCTTGAGCCCTTTTGAGTTTATAACGGCAAGAGACCCGAAAATCACAGCTCCGACCAGTAAGGAGAGCAGGGTCTCAGGAATGGCTGAAAAGGCAGGGATAAGACCCTTGAGATAACTTCCGATAAGGATTGCATAGATTGCAAGCACCGGGCTCCAGCCGAACCAGTAACTCCAGGCACTGAAACCGCCAATGAATTTCCCTAACTTAAACTTTCCTTTATTGTGTTTGTTTGAATTCGAGCCAAAAACGGTCTGTGTGTATCCTGGCAGGCCGGATGCCTTCGGAAAGACAGTTGCAAGCTCTCCGAATGCAAGGTTCTGGAAAAAGCCCAGGAAAATGGTCAGGCCCCATACAGCTATTGAAAAAGCCCAGACGTAACCTGTAAAATAGCCTATTGAGGGCAGGATCAGTAAAGGGACGCCGAGGGCAATTGCAAGCCCCTGTTTCCAGTCAATGGACCTTTCAAGTCCTTTCAAGTCACAGCTTGCTCTGTCGCATTCCTCTGCATACTGCCAGTCGATTTGAGATTTAGATTGGGGGGTATTATCTTTCAAAAAAATCACCTGTTTTCAAAATTTCTCTTTAAGAACCCGTTTCAGGCAATCTGTGCCCTGAAAGTTTCGCAGGAGTTGATCTTTATATCGAGCAGTTTTTCGATGTTCATCTTTGCAGCAATGCCCTTTGCAGCTCCTGGCACGGAGGTGATGACACCAATGTCAAGCTCTTCACGGAGTTCTCTCATGACATGTTCGTCTGAGAGGTCCAATGTTTCAACGTTAAGCTTCTTTGCCACGTACTCTTTTGCCTCCTCGATGCGCATGTTCTTTGAAAACTCCATCCTTGCAACGAGGTCGCCTGCAGCCCTGATCCCAGTCATCCCCGACGCCATTATGTGGGAAATCGGCATCCCCAGCGGGTCGCCGACCCCGATCTATATGCCGTCTACGCCGGCAATCTCAACCATTGCCTTGCTTGCTCTTGTAACCGCATCTACCGGGGGAGTTTCAAGCATGGGGATTCCGCCTACACCCATACCCATGTTCACGTGACAGGGAATTGAAGACGCTTCTACTGCCGCTTTTATGAATGTGACAGCCCGTGCCAGGTTCCAGGCTGAGGTCTTGCTTGTGTTGGTGTTGACCACGGGACCAAAGACGTTTGCACCGGCTGTTGCTGCCAGAGGTGCCTGTTCATGCGGCCAGAGTCCGGCAAGGCGAACTCCATCGTACTCCAGTTCCCCGTGCATCCCGAGCACCATTTCACCTGCCATGCCCATTTCAATATACATTTCCGGAAAATGAGCCCTCAGGACTTCAACTGCATTGAGTGTGCCGTACATATCCGCATCTCCGGCTGCTGCAGTTGTATCAAAGTTGACCCCGTCTACCCCTGAGGCAAAGAGCTTCTGCATAACCCAGACCGTATCCCTTGTAAGATGTTCGGCTGCATGTTCCATGGAATTTTTTGCCTTATCGATCTTGAAGGCTTTCATAAGGTCCCCGGGGTTTTCGAAGGGCCCGTCAGGAGTATAATAAAGCCCCATGTTTGGCATTGCCCCATAAAAGAGCGGGATGATCATGTTCTGCTGGCAGACTTCCATTGCCTGGCACTCGTTTGCGACTACGGGCTTTACCGGCTTGAAACTGTAATCAATGTGTCCGAGTTCCATTGTGTCGGCTCCAAAGGCTCTCTCATGCGTCATGCAACCCACAAGCCGACTGGAAGGAATTCCAACTCCACTGTTGCCCTGGTCTCCATCAAGCCTTATTGTGCCTATATCGTGAGTTACAGGCACTTCCATGCCATGTTCAACGCTGACGGCTTTTCCGGGCATCATAAGGATTTCTGCAAGCCTGTCGATTTCATCAGCACCAAGATCGGGGATTTCTCCAAGGTCTGCAGCGTTTCCAGAGCCGGCTTCGATTTCGCTTAAAATTTTTTCTCTGGTAAGGAAAACTCTCTTTCCATCTCCCATCCTCAGAGCATACTCAATTACCATTTTTTCCTCCTTTTTTGAACAAAACCTGTTAAATTTAAACTGAAATTTAGGGGTTCAAAGCAGGAGTTCCTTTGCCTTCTGGACAAACTTCCGGATAGGAACATCCCTGCCTATGTCGTGGACTTCAAAACCAGCAGATTGCAGCCATGGTTGAGACGATCGACTTGCCTATTTCGTGTACATCGCCTTCAACAGTCCCGTTTACAATTACTCCGGGCTTCTTTTCCCGGGTACCTGTCGGCATGCTCTCTTCGAGCAGTTTAACGCCTGCTGTCATTGCATCGGCTGCCATCATCACATGTGGCAGGAAGAGTTTCCCTCTCTCAAAGAGAATTCCTACCTGATTCATGCCTGCTGAAAGCCCTTTTTCAATGATTTCTTCCGGTGGGAGCTCAGCCTTTGCTTTTTCAACCTCTTCGAGAACTTTTTCTTGTTTACAGGAGATTACCGCATCGGCAATTTCGTGGAGCAATCCTTCAATATCTGCCATTTTATTCGGTCCCTTTTTCATCTCAAAATAACAGTGAATGGTCTCTCGGAGTTTATCGGAAGACGGTAAGTTTTTTCCTATTCAATCTATTTAACTTTTTCCTAGATTAAAGTAATAATGTTATAATGTTACGAATGTTTGAAAAAAGTAATGTAGTCCTTCGTTCTTCCAGAGAATGAGAATTTTTAAAAAAACAGGAATCCGGTTATGGTAAAAAGGAATTTATGCAGCAGGTTGCTGCCCCTTATATACATCACATTTCATTTTTACTTCTGTGTTCCCCTGTGTCTCTTTCTGATTTCCCTCGACGAAGTCCCATCGTCTTCGTATTCGTCAACCGGGATTATTTCGCAAAAATCAAGGACCTCAGGGTTTATGGACAGTTCAATTGATTTCCTGTGAAACACCATGAACCGGACATTCTTTTCTTTAAAGTGCTTTAAAATGGCGGGTGTATCTACTGTGCCGCCATAATATTTTGCGTCAAATAGTCTGTTGAAGGTATCTGCCCCGATGATGAAGGTGCTGTTCGGAAAAAGGTCGGCTTTTTGCAGGAAGAGCGGTGCGTTGGTCAGGCAAACCCCGCCCATAAAGGCTTCACCTTTGTATTTCCTCAATGAATCAAGCCTCTGGCTCAGTGAGATAAAATCTATAGGGGGCTTGTCAACGTTCGTCAAAGAGATTTCGAAGTGGACGGGCGCATTATATTCCTTCGAAGCACACATCGCCATAAATACATGATTCTTGTGACAGGGGTCAAAAGAGCCTGAGAATACGAGTTTTATTTCTTCAGGTTTTTCGGGTTTAGTCTCATTGGGCTTTATCTCTTCGGAAGCTTTTACTTCATTAAGATTGATCCTTGCCATTCCAGCTGTTTTGCAGGAACTCTCCGGGATGCAGCTCTGCTGTTTCAGGAGATTTCCTACCACCCAGGAAACGGAATCATATTTTTCAATAACTTCTTCAATTACCTCTTCTCCCTCTTTTCCTGTCCTTTTCCTTCTCTCTTCCGCGGCCCCGATCCCGTCCTGCAAATCGATTTCAGGAACGCCGCAGTGACGGGCGAGTACATTGAAAATAAGGAGAGCAGCAATCTTTTCTTCCTCTTCCCTTGTCCGATCTGCTGCCAGTTCAAGTGTGCAGACCCCTGTTTCACGGGTTGACTGGATGGCAACGTGGACCTCGTGTTTCCTGCCCTCCCGCTCGTTTGCAGCCTTAAGCTTGCAGGTTGCTCCGATTCCGATTACTTCCGGGTCTGCAGGCCCGCCGGAGCCTTTCGACAGTTCCAGGGCCCGCTGGTAAGCAACCATCGCCATCAACCTTGCAGTTTTCTCTGAGCAGTACTTTTCAGGTTTCCTGCCGAGGAACCGGTCCATTGCATCTGTACTGTATGGAACAACCGCGTCGAGTACTGTTGCAGAGCCACTGCCGTGGCGGAGCAATTCCCCGAGAATCTCGGCTCCTCCACCGGTTATTGCCAGAACGACTTTAAAGGGCGATTCGTGAACCTGGAAAATACGTTCAATAAGCACATTGTTTTTATCTGCAGCCAGATTGTCTACCATCAATCTTCTGGATACATTCAATGAGATTATAAGTATTATTATTCACGTTCAGTCATTATTCACGTTCAGCCCGTGTTAAAAAAAATAAGGTTAAGGAAAAAAATTATCTTTTTTCGATGACTCCACAGACAATCCGGGCACCACTGTTGCCGGAAGGATCAGTGAACTGGTCGTCAGGATCGGCATGGATGACCAGTGAGGTACCGTTGGCCGGAAATAGCGTGGTCTTTCCGGGTGACAGCGTCACAAGGTTAGTAGTGACGTCCATATATCCCGTACCATCCTGCCCCACGAAGAAATTGGGTAGATCACCGGCATGGGGACCTTTCGGATTGTCAAGCCCATGTTCTTTGCCCAGAGGATTATAGTGTCCGCCTGCAGAGGCAAAAGACGGTCCTGTGCAATTCGCTTTATCGTGGATGTGGATGCCGTGCAGGCCCGGTGTCAGGTTGCTAGCAAAGACCTGAATTCGAACCATGCCAAAGGCGTCCTCGGTAAAGGTGGCGAACCCTACAGTACTGCCATTCGCGTCCTTCAGAACAGCTGCAGCACTGTCTGTAGAGTTTTCCTGGGCGGAGCCCACAGTTGAAAACATCAGTACTGTCGAGATAGCCATCAGTAATATCAATCCAGTTTTCATCAGCTTATTCCCCCTTAAAAGTGACAATTTTAATGTAAAAATTTTAATGTAAAAGAAGTCTGCCTGTTAACCCATGGATGAGATGAATAATAATCTCCCATCCTGTAACTGGTCAAGTAAAATGCTCCGTCTCCCCGTTCCAGACATACTCCTGGACAAATAAACGGCAAGATAATATAAAAAAGTTATTATAATACAAAATTTATACTCTGAAGCCTAAATTAACTCAAAAAATCCCTGATCATGCGAATATTTTACCATTTTGGAAAAAGACGACTTTTTTATTAGTGACTCAAGCAAATATATCCAGGGTAATTATAAAAGGAGTTTGATCCCCTCCTTTTCAAAGACCGAAAACCCAGTCTTTTCTCCAGAATCCCTGCCATATTTACTGGAATAAATGACCTCACCCTGGTCCCGGTAGTATATTACCGAATTATAGGGCACTCGCGGGTCAAGCAACCTTTCTCCCTTATTTCCCTGAGCAGGTCTGGCACCTCTCTCCAGATCCTTTCATTGAGTACATAACGTTCCCCGTCTCTTTTTATCAGGCTTATCTTTAAGGCTTTTTTTAATAAAGCATAGACAGTACTCTTTTTCACATCCGTCTCTTCAATGATTTCATCCACAGTTTTTGCTTCAAGCAGAGAGACGAGTATAGGGATTCCGGAATCTGCCAGAACATATATCAAATTCGGGTACGAATCGACAATCCGGGTCAACCTGACCATCAAGGTGCCTCTTTTTGGGATAATTTCTCCTAATGAGAGGGCGGCAAGGTCTTTTTCTTCAAGCTTTTGCACAATTCGGTAGACGTGCTTTTCGCTTTTATTGAGAGCTTCGGCTACGGTGCTTATTGAGGTGTTGCCTTTTGCGAGTTCTGCGATGGTTTGGAGTTCGGTTCTGGAAAAATGCATTAATTCCAATAATATACGAATAGAACCTTAGTTTGACAGTATAAATTAAAGTTAGTGAGAAGCTTCGATTTTTTGTCAAAAATCAATTGACAGTATTCATAAATTTCATCAAATTGCCTCTGATTTTCCAGCTACACAATCACTATAAGGTAAATTAGTAGAGATTTTTGTCCTATTTTGGCACTTTTGGCACCTGACTTTTTGGATAGTATCTATATTTTATCTGAGATTCATGCTATCTGTCAAATTCGATACCAAAAATTTGATCAAAAATTATGAAAATAGCTATCAAGAGAAAGAGAATCATCTGTCAAATTGAATCGTAAAAAATGGGCAAAAATTTGTTGAAATAATATTACTTATTATTCCAACAGATATGAAAACAATCTTTCAACATAAAAATCAAACTGTCAAACTCAGGATAGAATATAAGTTTTCGCGTTTGGATGGAAAATCTGAGTAGGTGGTAGTTTATTCTTCGGATTAAAAATCAGTTTGTAAACAATGTTTTTGGGGAGGAAAGTCAAAAATTGGACCAACTTAATTGTCGTGACAGTGTCACGATAATCTCTTCTTCCGGGAACAAATCGGAGAAATCGATCCTCCGTCGCAGGTGCAAACAGGAGTTTGTGCAAGAAGTTCTTGCACAATTCTCTCTCAACCGACCAAAGACCCTAGATTTTTTGATTATTTCCTAGCACATGAGCTTCCGGAAGTATATCAGGATCAATTGTCTACGCAGTGCGGAGACAATTTCTTGTTTGTATTACACCTTTTTTCCTTGAGTTTTCCCTATCAATTTTCGTCATCGGGTAAACTTTTAGATCAATTGTCTACGCAGTGCGTAGACAATTAGCTCATCGAATTGTTGTATCAGTGATACGACAATTTCCTGCCCGTATTACCCCTTTTCCTTCAAGCTTCTTCTCGCAATTTTCATACGCGGCCAATAAGCAGGAGTTTGTGCAAGAAGTTCTTGCATAATTCTCTCAGCCAGACAAAGTTTTCATAATTTTTGGAGTCTTCTCCTCGCAAATGAACGACCTGAGAGTGTTCAACTCAATTGTCGCCTCACTGCGGCGACAATTCCTTTATAAATTCTCCGAAGCAGTTCAAAAACCCTCAAGCTGTGGTTTGTTGCGAAACCGGAGATGCAAGTGCTGTTGCCTTGATCTGCTCCAGTGCGGATATCAGCTCATCTATCTGGGTTGAGGTGAAGAGTCCGTCAGGCCCTTGCGTTGTAAGGTCAGTAAATGGTGATTCGTAAAGCAGTGCAGCATCCATCACACCGTGTTTTGCAAGATGGTTTATGATCAGGTTTATGAATTCGATCTGGTTTGCACTAAAAGTCTTGCCTAAGAGGAATGTGGCAAGCGCCTGTTTTGCAGCCTCCCTATCCAACCCTACCAGTGAACGTACAAAGAGGCCAAGCCCATGTGATACCTCTTTGGCACGGGCAATTTCTTCCGGGCCTCCCAATCCGCTTTCAGAGAGTATCCGCTCCAGCTCATCGAGATCAGATGCAGTTAGTGGCTCATTCATCCTGAGCTTATGAATTACGGCCTGGTCCTGATGTTCCAGAAGGAAAGCCCTTGTCTTGGCGCGAAACTTCTCGAAATCTCCGGATGCAGCAAAGCCTGGCAATTCTACGTCGGTTTCACTGCCCATTTCATCTTCAAAGTCGGTATAAATAGGCTTCCTGCGGTGTTTTTCTATCAGTTTTACCAGGTCACGGAGACGCCGTCGAAGCGTTTCCAGCATGGGAGTTGTAACGTTTTCCCACCATTCCTCGGTCTGCACATCCAGAATTAGATTCATCTGGTCACGCACCATTGGGATAGTCGTTTTTTCTTCCAGAAGCCCGGCGATATCTCTTACCTGGTTACGCAGGCGCTCAAAGGCGGGCTCGGCACGCAGTAAAGCCAGCTGCAGGTTCAGGACCAGGAGGTCAAAGCGCTTTGCTTCTTCGGCTTCCGGTTGCAGTTCCGAGGGCAGGCCTGCGACTTCATGGGAAAGTTCGGAGAGGTCTTCCCTGGACAGCTTTAGCCAGGTTTCGGGCCTGGAGTATTTCTCGACCAGCCGCCGCCTGGGACGCACTACGAAGTTGTCCAGGTTCATGGAGGCAATTTCACTGTGCAGCATTTCGGCAATCGAGTGGCGAACTTCAGCTTCTGTTTTTGGTTCACCATATATTTCCGAGGTCTCCGCGCCGACTCCGAATTCGATGTCAGCTTCAAGTTTCCTGTCCAGCTCGGAAATTAATTCAAGCCGGGATTTGAACAGACGTGTGCCAAGCGAATCACCCAGTGAACCATCGGTGGTTTCCGGGTTCTGGCTGAAGAACTCCAGGTTCTGGCAGTAATCAAAAAGATAAAAGAATTGTTTGTTCTTTCCCGGTTCAAAAAGGTCCTTACACAGCCGGGTACCGCGTCCCACCATCTGCCAAAACTTTGTCTTTGAACGCACCATTTTAAAGAAGACCAGATTCACGACCTCTGGCACATCAATTCCGGTGTCAAGCATGTCCACCGAGATGGCAATATGAGGGTTTTTTTCCTTGATCGAGAAATTATCTATCAGGCTCTGGGCGTACTCGACCTTGAAAGTGATGGCACGGGCAAACTCACCCTTGAAATGTGGATAGTTGGCATTGAACCTTTCGGCAATAAACTCCGCATGAGCCTGGTTCTTGGCAAAGAGAATGGTCTTACCCAGGCGGTCACCGCCAGCGACTTTCAACCCCCGCTCCATCAGGTGCGCCAGAACTTTGTCTACGGTGTCCTTATTAAACAGCCACTTGTTGACGGCTTCGGCTTCTACCCGGTCAGGGATTTCGCCGTCCTCGTCCCATTCTAGCTCATCCCACTGTTCCTTATCCTCATCGGAGAGTTCGTCGTAATTGATCCCCTGGCGCTGGAACTTCAGGGGCACTGAAACTGCTTGTGGAGGGACCAGAAAACCGTCTTTTACAGCTTCTTCCAGATGGTAGGCGTCGGTGGGAACACCTGTTTCGAGGTCAAAGAGGCTGTAAGTATTGCGTTCAATTTCATTTTTGGGCGTTGCTGTAAGGCCCACAAGCAGTGAATCAAAGTAGTCGAAAATCGCTTTGTATTTCTTGAAGACCGAGCGGTGCGCCTCGTCAATAATTACAAGGTCGAAATGTCCAACTCCAAAGCGGCGCTGTCCATTGCTCATCTCTTCTATCTGTTTCATCATAGTCGGATATGTCGAAACGAACACTCGCCCCTCTGTGTCCTTTTCCGTGACCAGGTTCACAGGTGCGGAGTCGGGCATGTACTTTTTGAAGGCATTTACCGCCTGGTTGACCAGAGCTACCCTATCGGCCAGGAACAGCACGCGTTTTACCCAGTTGCAGCGCATAAGCAGATCGGAGAGTGCGATCACCGTTCGGGTCTTACCGGCGCCTGTTGCCATTACTACCAGAGCTTTCCGGTCATTGTCCTGTTCAAAGGCTTCTCCGATGCGGCGGATAGAACGGGTCTGATAGTAGCGTTCAACAATGGCGGGATTTATCTCTGCCCTGGCGAGAGGTCTGCGGCTGCTGCGCCGCTGGATTAGCAGTTCCAGTTCAGGTTTTTTGTAGAAGCCCTGCACCTGCCTCGGGGGATAGCTGGAATCATCCCATATCCAGTGTTCGTACCCATTTGAGTAGAAGATCACTGGCCTCTGCTCGAATTGTTTTTCCAGGCAGTCGGCGTAGAGTTTTGCCTGCTGCTGTCCCACACGCGGATCTCTTCTGGTGCGTTTTGCTTCCACCAAGGCAAGGGGTTTTCCGTCGTCACCCCAGAGCACGTAATCTACAAAGCCGACCCCGCTTTCGTTCGGCATGCCGGATACTTCGAACTCACGGTCGCGTGGCTGGTCCAGTGTCCAGCCAGCCTCTTTAAGCAGCATATCAATGAAGAAGTCGCGGGTCTGAGCTTCGGAATAATCGTGAGTATCCGGCTGTAAGGCTGAAGCTTCCTTTGCTTTTGCAACCTCGGCCCGCAGACGTTTGAGTTCTTCGTCCAGTGAGGATTTGTCGGCCAGAAGTTCAGAGAGTTTTTCGTCCCTTTCGCGCAGGCTGGTTTCCAGGTTCTGAAGTTGCTCTATCGTCTGCTTCGGAATAGTTGTTTTTGGCAGATCTTCAGGGTTAAAGCTCAGTCCCGATTCAGGCCTCCCTTCCCTAGCATAGGTGCGTGCCAGCCAGTAGCTGATGTGGAAAAGTTCACGCACTGCTGTTATTGAATCATCCACCAGGACTGAACTGTTGCTGTGCACAGCCTGATTTCCAAGCCGGATAATGACCCGTGCTTTGTTGAAGATTGCCTCTCCCGCAGCTTTCTTGAATGTAGGTTCATGAATAAGAGCACTCAAATTATCCTGATACGGCAGGAGCAGGGAATAATCGTGCTTATACATCCACTGCACAGCCAGTTCCAGAGCCCTGCGAACGTAAAAACAGGCAGTTCGCGGGTCAGGATAAACTGCATTTGAGGCTTTTATGGCTGCCTCATACAAAGAAGGCCATTCGGCTTCGAGAAAGGCAAAATTGGTCATTAATTTCCTCCGTTCCCCATTTGTCGCTCAAAAGATTGTCGCACCAGACCCATCACATAGGGTAGCTCATCCAGCGATCTCAAGCCTACTTTTACATCACCGTTGCCCCAACACCCGATGTCTGAAACGTCCTTGCAGAGTCCTTTGGGATCGTTTATGCCAGAAAAAGGCAGATTGAGTGACAGGATCAGCCGCTTAGCTTGTGGCACCACATCCACAAAGTTAGTCTCAGCTTTGTAGGCGACATAAAGCTTGAGAAACTCCTCAGTTACACAGGGATCGAGGGCTAACACTTGCTTACGGAAGGCCTCGAACAACTCATGCATGGTTCCAGTTAGCAGGTGTGGATGGTTTTCAATTGTGTAACCAGATGCGGCAGCCTTTGGCTTGTACGCCTCAATGATATCGGTAGCCAGCTTTGGCATTGTCCATACATCAAGAGCTATTTCTGCCAGCCTACCTGCCCTTTCTTTGATAGAGTCTTCGTTCCACTGGTCGAGCTGACCAAGTCCTTTATTGAGTTTGAGCGGACTTTCCTTGAAGCCGCCCGGCATATCAGATTTCTCAGTGAAAGACCGGTCACTGTACTCAGAGTTGTAGCCAGTGAGTGTGAGGTTTCCAAGAGTATGCAGCCATGTCTCATGAATTCGTTTCCACTCCAAGCCAAGTTCCGTTTTCCAGGCTGTGGAGAGGTTCTCATTCTGTGGCATGATATGCTCGATGGTGTACTCATCTACCAGCACACGTTCTTTATGTCCGTAGTTTTCCAATCGTCTTATCCAATAACTACGGCTTCGGAAGTTGTAGAGGTCACGGATTTGCAATTCACGCCGGAATTCCTCGTCGTTTGGAAAGCGGCGATACGAAGGCAACTGAAGAAGATATACCTGGATGCTTTTGAGGTAACGATCTTTTTTGAGTGCTCTGGAAAAGGTTGCAAAGGTCTTATTCATTGAATTTGTGGGGATAGAGCAGATAGCGCGCCGGAACACGTAGGCTTCCACCAGCCGAACTGCTGCAACAAAATCTTCCCTGGACAGCACTCCGGTTGCGTAGTCGTGATACAGTTCGAGCAGGAATGGATAGGCCACATCTACCCTAAGCTCGCGTAAGTCATGGAAGGCCAGTTTCAGACCGGGATCTGTCTCTGTTCCCAGTGCCATAGCGCAGAAGTATCGAGAATATATCCGGATATCGGCTACAAGTGCTTCTACTCCTGCTTGTGCTGTTTTTTGGGAACTGGCGTGAACCTTAAACGCATCATAGACTTCCCCAATTCTGGGAATCTCCCCGGTTTTTACAGTCAAATAATGGCGCATGAATCCGTCGAACTGCTCACTGTAGGCTTCCTGTCCGAAATCCACTTCCATTGGCCGCCAGAACTGTTCATAGAGCCTTGTCTGCAGTTGCGGTTCCAGCCCCATCAGGATATAGTTGCGGATCAGGTCGGCCTGGCTGAGTTCTTTGCCGGTTGAGTTCATGCTTTCAAAAATAAGCTGTGGATTATCCTGATCGCGGTTGAGTGCGATATCAACTACTATAAGTTTGGCCAGCCCTTTACACAGAGGCATGAGATTGTCTTTACACCCAGCAATCCACGATTCAAAAAGTTTGAAATTCTCCATCACTCGCAGAGAATATTCTTTTGGCTGCTCTCTGTTGCCGACAATAGAGGTAAGCGAATCCTTATCCGTCTGCGAAAGGATAAGTTTGTAATACTTTTCTCCTTCTTCCTCCGGGTTAAGCAGATAATAATTGCGCAGTTTGCGGGGAGAAAATCCATCCAGAGGCTCACGTTTTTCCTCATCAAGTTTTTCCAGCGCTCTGGCAAGAGCTGCTATCAGCAGGGTTACTGTGGTCAGACGCTGCTGACCGTCGATTACGAGCAGAGGAGACTGATTGGTTACATGATAGATTCCTTTTTCTATGTAGACAATAGAGCCAACAAAGTGAGCTGAGATTTCATCACTACTACCTGTACGAAGAATATCATCCCATAGCTGCCTGCACTCTTTTTCAGTCCATGAGTATGTGCGCTGGTAAATAGGAATCACAAATTGGGGGGATTTTTTGAGAAAATCGAGTAATTTGGCTTCAGTAGCTTTCACAAAAATCAGTCTCCTTTTAGTCCTGTTACGGTAGATTCATCCAGTTTTCTATGCAGGAGTGAGATAAGAGAAAGATAATCGGCAGCATCATCTTCACCCTGCCAGAGTATTTTTGGTCCATGAGCTAACGGATTACGGACACCAGCAAAACAGCCTTTTAAAAGTAAAGCAAAACCTTTGTGTTCAGACCTTTCGGTTTCAGTTCGTAGCGAATTAATCGCCAGGATCGGTTTCTCTATTGAAAAAGCCTTATCAATAAGAGCAGCTCCATCTGCCTGCACTCCAGAAAGATCACGTATCCTCTGAGCCAGACCCTTCGAAGCTTCAAATACTGCATGGAAATAATTATCCTGCAGAAGCTCAGGCCTGCAATACTTCAAGACTTCTGGATGTATGCGCCTTCCCTGAAACTTTGCTCGGATAGTTCGTACCCTTTTTTCAGCTTCATCGAGAGTTTTCGCAGTCTCACACTGTCGGAATCTGCCATCCTTACCGTATTCCAAACCTGAGAAAGAAAGTATAGTGTTTAGTTGCTGGCGATTTGCTTCGAACTCGTCATTGCGCCCAACGAAACGAGTGGGATCTAGGAAAGATTGAATGAAGTCAATGATCTGATTCGTACAACCATGCTGTCGTTGACAATTAAGAAAAACCCAATTAAGCCGTCTCCATTTTGTAGATTGGCGCGATTCGTCCACCAAACCACGATTGCTTATAACTCGGGAAATATCATCGCCATTTCCGCATTCTCCAAGCAATCTCGCCAGTGCTTCAATTTGGCCGTCTGAGAATTGCGGAACGGCACTCATCTTATAGTTCCCCCTTGAAAGCCCGGTACTGGAGAGAGGCAAAGAGTAAGTCCAATTCTGCAAACGAGGCTTTATGCGCTGTTTTTAGTTTCTCTACGGCGGCGATACGGTGGGCGTATTCGTGTTGCAGTTCAATGGGTGGCAGAGAAATAGCCAATTCTTCAACGATTCCTCGATTCAAATTCGGTAGCGTGGCTCCAAGAGAAAAATCTTCTAAACGCTTACGCATAGATGAGCTTGAAAGCGTTGCTTGTAGGTAAGTAGCAGTAGCTTTGCTCTCATCAGGACGGATGAACAGAGATCCGGTGCCGCAGAGCATTCCATCGTGCTCTGGTCCTACGATTGCGCATCGACCCATTTCTCCTCGACGACCCATAATCACATCACCTTGTCGGAGTTGATAAAGCTGAAGTTCAGCGTGTTTTTGCATAGTGATAGACTGGTTTGGGTCGGGAATTATTTTTCCATCTTCAATATGCATAGGATTTATGAGTGGAATGCCACCATAAACATAGTCTTCTTTATGTAAAAGTGATCCAAAAGGACCGATTTGGACATGTTTGATGCAGTTCTTTAAAGGATATCTCTGCCATCCCACTGGATTGGACACTGCGTCTCCAAAAATATCAATATATATGGATTGAATAAGTTCATCGAGCTGGGCGAGGGCGGCTCGGCGTTTGGCTCGAAGAGCCTCCGCACGGTCCAGAATATCTGCAATTCGCTGTTGATCCGTTAAAGGGGGAAGTGGAATTCGGAGAGCTTTCAAATTAGGAGCCTTGATCGTTTTGATTGTTGTTGAGGATGATTCATTATCTAAGGAATTCAGAAACTCAGGAGAACGCATATACAGCCAGAGGTAACGTTCATACACTCTTTGTTTATTGGGGGACATACGAATGAGATTGGCTGTGATATTGGCACCACAAAGCTCACGGGGTACTATGCCAACTTTGCCTATTGTTCCACGGACAGACATAACCAAGTCTCCTTCCTCCAGACTCGTCCGGGGAAATTTTGATGCTGTTGTTTTCGAAATGAATCTCCATTTCTGCCTGTCCAAGTCAATATTCCCATCCGCAGTTATCAATTCCCCTCTTACCTCTGGAACTCCAATATCCAAGTATTCTATGCCGTAATAAGTTGGATATCGGTAGATTTCTTTGCATATCTCTCCTAAAGAAACCTGATCCATAGTCATCCCAACATCTCCTCTAACTCTTTCATCCCTGTTTGAATCTCAGCTTCCAGCTTTGCGAGGCTTTCGAGTATCCCTTTTGGGGTCCTGTGTTCAACGTCTTCATGTACCACTTCTTTGTAACGGTTGAGGGAAAGGTCGTAGCCCTGGGCTGCGATGTCGGCTTTTGGCACGCAGAAGCTCTGCTCGGTTCGGGCACGTTTGAGTTCGTTGTTATTGCGTTCCTGCCAGCGAGCCAGCACATCAGGCAGGTTGTTTTTGACGTGATCCTCCTCGGTAAGCTCGGTTGAGGGAACAGGACCAAGTTTTTCCTCGTCCAGGAGCGGGCTGCGCTTGTCGTCAAGGCTCCAGCCGTCGGCCTGCATGTCATAGAACCAAACATTGTCAGTGCCGCCTGAATTTGTTTTGGTGAAAAGGAGAATGGCAGTGGAAACTCCGGCATAGGGCTTGAAAACGCCGCCTGGTAGTGAAACAATTGCATCAAGCTTCTGTTCCTCGACAAGCATACGGCGAAGTTCCTTGTGGGCTTTGCTTGAGCCGAAGAGCACGCCGTCCGGAACGATAACAGCCGCCCGACCGCCTGGCTTTAACAGACGCATAAAAAGGGCGACGAAAAGCAATTCGGTCTTCTTGGTCTTGACGATCTGCAACAGGTCTTTTGCAGTATTTTCGTAGTCTAACGAACCTGCAAATGGTGGATTGGCAAGCACCAGAGTATAGGCTTCTTCGTCACTGGAGTTTTCCTGAGCCAGGGAGTCGCGGTAGCGGATGTCAGGGTTTTCCACGCCGTGCAGGAGCATGTTCATACTGCCTATTCGGAGCATGACGTTATCAAAATCAAAGCCGTGGAACATCCCGTAGTGGAAGTGCTGTTTCAGCCTCTCATCGTGCAGGATGTTCGGATGGTACTCTCGAAGGTATTCGCCCGCAGCTACGAGAAATCCGGCTGTCCCGCATGCAGGATCGCATATAATGTCTGTTGGCTGGGGGGCGGTTAGTTCCACCATCAGGCGGATAATGTGGCGCGGGGTACGGAACTGGCCGTTCTGGCCGGCGCTTGCGATCTTGCCAAGCATATATTCGTATAGGTCTCCCTTGGTATCGCGATTCTCCATGGGCACGCTGTCCAGAAGGTCAACTGCCTTTGATAGCATCGAAGGCGTGGGAATAGTGAAACGAGCACCTTCCATGTGCTTTGCGTAGGTGGAATCGTCGCCTCCGAGGGTGCGCAGGAAGGGGAATACGTGCTCATCGACAACTGTGAACATCTCGGCAGAGGTGAAGTTTTTGAAGTGGGACCAGCGCAGATCCTCGTAGGGGCGGCCTTTCGGGTCCTTGCCTTCAGGGAAAACACGGCGCTCCATAGGGCGCTTGAGCCGTGCGGATTTGTTCTCTTCCAGCGTGTGCAGGTCATCCAATCGCCTTAAAAACAGCAGGTAAGTAATTTGCTCGATAACTTCGAGAGGGTTGGAGATTCCTCCAGACCAGAAAACGTTCCAGATGCCATCAATTTTGTTTTTCAGTTCACCATTAATCATTTTTATTCCTCTATAATCCCAGTTTGCAGTCTCGTATACTGCTCATCAATTACGGTTCGATTAACGTTATTTTCATTCATTTTTTAGCCCGACATCTGTTCTCAATTAGTATCAATAATAAGGGTTTCGATTAGCTTCGATTGTTCTTCTTTAAGGATTTTCTGTTCAGGTATATCCGCGAATCTTTTTAACTCTTGCTCTTTTTCACAATTTTTTCAAATTGAAGGATACATTCCACTACCATAAATCATCTTTTTCTTTTCAGTTTCCTTTCTGAGGTGAAATATCGAAAATGGCAATAACAGCTTTTTAAAATTTAAGCTGCATCCGGGAGATTATCTTCTGAGACCTGAAGCTTAACGGCTCGGTCTTTCTGGCTCGGTCTCTATACTCCTTTTCTTTTTCATTTTGGGAAGGCCGGCTGCTTCGCACCCGGTTGAAGCCCCGGTTTCTATAAAGTAAAAAACAAAACGATTGCCGGAAAATCAGCAGATGGAATCAAAAAAGAGATCTTGGTCTATTCTCAAAGTGAAACTGTTTTCGTTTACCTTCACAGTTAGATCAGCACGTCCTCTATCCCCGCCCCTCTCACAATATCTATCGCATCCGTCTGCTCTTCCAGGGTCAGGTGCCTGTCGAGGTCAGGGTGTTCCATCGCCCGGTAGCAGGGCCTGTACTGGAACATAAGGTTGAACCTGATCTGCGGGGTGTGTTCTGCAACCCATTCGGCAATCGGCCTTGTGCAGCACTCAAGGTGGCCGGGGAGGACGAGGTGACGGAGGAGGATTTCGGCGGTCTCGTAAGCAAATTCAAAATTGTGCTGGACGACTTCCAGGTAGTTTTCCACTTTGGAGTACTTGAGGGCACATTCATTATTTCCGTACTTGAAATCCCCGAGGTAGACGTCAACAACGCCTTCCAGGATTTCGGCGATTTCTTTTGAATGGTACATGTTTGAATTCCAGACCACAGGGGTATTTGCCGACATTTCCCGCACGATTTTCAGAACGGTGTGCGGGTGTGGAGTAGGAGTTACGAAATTTACGTTCTTTGCTCCGTGGAGCCTTCTGATATCGACAAGCTTTGCAAGTTTCCGGGGGTCGACTTCAGTCCCGCATTCCGGGCAGATGGAAATGTCCCAGTTCTGGCAGTAGACGCAGGCAAAGACACAGCCCGTAAAAAAGATCGTGTGGGAAGGGATGAGTTCGGGCTCTTCTCCCATGTGCAGGAACTCCGAGGCATAGAGTGAGACATCGGTCAGCTTGCAGAAACCTTCCTCGCCTTCTTTTCGGTTGATCCCGCATCGGCGCTCACAGCAGTGGCAGTTTTCAAGCATCCTGTCCACAATTGCAACCTTGAGGTCAAGGAGGGAGGGGTTGGCTTTTGGAATATCCAGAAAGCTTTCAGTAAACAGTTTCAGCTTGTCCGAGACGTCAGGATATACAAGAACTCTAATGGCTTCGGTTTCGAGGTCTTCCCGGAGTTTTCGGTACTCTTTGATGCTCTCAGAATGGATTTTCCGGAGTTCTTCAAGCTCCATTCCTGGTTTAAACCCTGCAGGAATTCTCTCGGTTATCTTAAAAAAGGCTGGCATCTCGTTTCTCTGCACATCAAGGTAGCGTTTCAGATACTTCGGGGCTGCCATATTGAAATATTCTCCTGCAAGAGTTAAAGGCTTATTGTTTGTTTCTTCCGATTATTATCTCTGATTCAAATATTCGAGATTTTACCTTTGAGAAATTTAACAGGCTCTTCCATGGATTCTTTCAGGCAAGCTTATAAGAAGAAAGAGGCTTTAGAATATTTTTCAATTGATATTTTCACTGTAGCCCCATAAAAGTTCCATAAGCAGATTGTAGAACAAAAATGGAATGGATCTTTCTTTTCATCGCTGGTCTTTTTGAGACAGTCTGGGCAATCGGGCTGAAATATACGGAAGGTTTCTCAGGGATAGCGGGGCTCAAGCTGAATTCTCCATGAAACCATATAAAGTTCTCAAATCCATTCTCTTTTTCTTTCTCTTTTTTCGTCTCCTTTTTCTTTTTCTTTCTCCTTTTTTCGTCTCCTTTTTCTTTTTCTTTCTCTTTTTTCGTCTCCTTTCTCTTTCTCTTTCTCCTTTTTTCGTCTTCTTTTTCTTTCTCTTTCCCCTTTTTTCGTCTCCTTTCTCTTTCTCTTTCTCTTTCTCCTTTTTTCGTCTCCTTTTTCTTTCTCTTTCCCCTTTTTTCGTCTCCTTTTTCTTCGGGATTTTTGCAATTTCCTTATAAAATCGCTTTTTTCTGCAGTACGGATAGCCAACAATTAATAGCTGGCAGAACAATGCTAATAAAGAGATTAAACAATAAAGGGATTAAACCTGGGGGTTTAAATCACACATTCTGGTTATCTTTGACGGTGCCCGCGGGAAGTTAAAGGGGGAAGTTTTTCTGGCTACCGTTGACAGCACAACAATCAGTCTATGAGATATTGCTTTTCTTTTTTTCGTGGTTTTCTTTCTCTACACCGTTATTTACCCACAGTCACAGCTTAAAAGAGTCTTGATGAAGCGCATGGCAGGGCTGAAAGCTATGAAAAAAGACACTACATGCCTCTTTGGGAAAGAATTATGAAATGTGATTGTGGAAATGTTATTTTAAGAAAGATAGAGATAGAAACAGTGCTATCAACATCATGAAGCGATTCTTATCACAAAATACTTTGTGGATAGGCTATCAGAAATATTCTGATAATCTTCGACAAACAGGATTACAGATGGATACTTGCATTATGCAAATATCCAGGTGACATAATCACTCGAAGGAAGCTCCATCCTCGCTTTCATTAAAAAGCAGGGTGGGGTAGTTCACGATAACCATTTTCCATTTTTTATTCATATTTTGTATTCATATTTTGTATTCATATTTTGTATTCATATTTTGTATTCATATTTTTTTAAAATAGTTATCCTTTTTACTAATCTATATTTTTTATTACATTATAAAAATCAAAAAAATACTACTATATAAACATATGCCACAAATTCTCTTTAAATAATGGCTTTTGATTACTTTTTTAGACAGATTAATTATTTATACAATTATATCGGTTATACTATTGACAAAATATAATACCATTGGAAAAATGGAACAAGGGTTATTATGGGGTAATATGACATTTAGAATCGAAAGAAAACTTCAATTGATAGTACAGCTTTCGAAGCAAGTACTGGATACGGTGGGATGGGAAGAAGAGGACACATGTAACGGGTCAAAAAAATTCATACCTGTTCATGATTGGAATAAATATTTGAACATTCTCGCAAATTTATAAAAAATAAGGTCTAAATTAAAACAAAAATAGCTATGGAATTGTGTTGAAAAATAATGTTGAGATTAAGACAACGTTGAAATAAGTCTAAAAAAATATATTTTTGGGGAGTGGTGCTAAATGATTCTTTCGAACCTGACTGAGGCTGAAAAAACAATATTAAAGGATGAAACCATTTCTGATTTCAAACATTCTTTAGAAGTAGTCATTAAAAATTTACTTGCAGAATATGAGAAGGACCTTGAATCTAACCTTAATGTTTCGAAAGTTGAGATAAACTTTGTAGTAAAAATGGATGGAATTGAAGTATAAAGTTATTTAATTGTAGATATGGAAGGTTTATGACCTTCCTGATTTTATTAATATGTACCTTAATAGGCACCTATTTTATGGCTCAAATGTGTATTCTTTGGATATAATAGGGATTTTTCAGGTATACCTCTTATTTTTCAGGTATACCTCTTATTTTTCAGGTTCACAGTGTATTTTAAAGAAAAATCTTTTTGCAGGCAAAGCGAATTTTCAGAATAGCTATATAAGTTATTGAATGCATAATACTGTATGCTATTGTGTAATATACACAATCTCAAAAACATTGGTCAGACTGGTATAATTGTCAAATTGTAAAAATAACGCAAGCAAAACCAGACAACCACATCAGAGGGTGGAATACCAATGAAAACTATGAAAAAGTTTGTAGGTGAATCTGTGATGGCAGCCATCGCAGTTTATTGCCTGCTGTTAATAATGTTTCCTGTGGGTTGGGTAGTTCTGCTCGGGCTCACGATTACAGATCCGGGCATATACAAAAGATATTACAAAAGATATGTAGAATCGAAAACTCTTGGGACAGACTCTAAGTATTTGTAACGAAATAACTTCGGCAAAGAATAATTAATTTGAAGCTAAATCAGTCATTTTGATATTGAAAGTTATTTAATTATTCCTAAATTTTGCCTGTGTTATTTCACTGCATATTTTAAGTCTGAACTTCCGAGCGATGGAAACAAGAAACCAATATCCTCCTATAAAATTTCTACCAGAACGCTTTGCCTGAAAAATCGACCAAAAACGAATATTTGCTGGGCATAGAAGTATTTTTTTGGCAAAAATATATTTTAGGCAAAGCGCATTTTTTTAACCTTTGCGTTCTCTTCACTGAGCCCGGTCCAGCTAACCTTATACCCAAGGTGTTCGAGTACAGGGTAATAGAGGCTGCTGTCAAGCCCAAAGCCTTCAAACACCTTTACTGCATCTGCATATGTCTCTGCAATTCCTGGTTTTTCAAGTTCAAGGTCGATCCTCTCAAGGAACTGCCTGTGGAGCACATAATTCTCAAGGAGCACATAGTTTCTGTAGTTCTCGAATTCTCCGAATTCTTCAGATTCTTCAGATTCTCCGGATTCTTCGGTTTCCCCTGATTTTGTAAGCCTGCCTGCAATTTCTTTTTTTAAAGCATCAAGCACTACTTCCTTCTCAGTTGCGATTTCTTCAAGGCTGATCAGTTCCCCGGAAAGAGGAAGCTCCGTTTCCTGTAGTTTTGACAGGTCTTTTTCAAGCCTTCTTCTCTCATATTTTCTAAGCACCTGCGTTACTTCATTTGCCGGAATCTTCCTGTCAAAGAAAATCACGTCCTGTGCAGGAAAGTCTTTTTCTGAGCACTTGAGTTTCCTGTTAATCAGGAGAATAACGGGTTCCTTTACTTCCTTCAGTTTCTCGGTCTTCTTTTTAAGATATTCAGGTGTCCAGAAACCGACAACCTCGACATACACTTTCATCCCGTCTCTCTGAAGGGAAAAATCCGGAACAAATGCGTACCTGCCTGCTTTCAGAATCGTTGGTTCCCTTTTTGCTTTCCAACCCCCTAAACTTAAGCTGGCAAACTGCTGTTCATAAGTGCTGTCATAGGCTTCACTTTCAGTATCTGTTTCTGCTTCCTGAGTTCTAGCTTCTTGGGTTCCAGCTTCCTGAGTTCCAGCTTCCTGGGTTCCAGCTTCCTGAGTTCCAGCTTCCTGAGTTCCAGCCTCCTGAAATCCGGCTTTTTCTCCCTTAAGCCTGTTCTCATTCTCGATTCCTGTTCCGTATCCTTCCTGTCCTTCCGCAAACTGCAAGTCATGAGAAACTCTTTCTGGTACTCTTTCAGGATATCCGACTGCTTCCGGCATGAGCCTGAAAGCCTCTTCCGAGCTGTCAAGGGCAAAATCAAGGATGCGTTTCCCCTGGTAACTTTTATAGAGAATTCCTGCCTTCAGGCTCCAGCCCTTTGATTTCAGAAGGGTAGGGAAAAGTTTTGCAAAAGAGTTACCATATCGTTCCGACATCCTGAAAAGGGATGCAGGCCCATCAAGGTGGAGGTGAACGCTTTTCAACCTTTCAGTTTCTTCTTTTTCGCCTGATTTCTCTTCAGTGTCTTCCAGGGAATACATAAGCCCGGATCTGAGAATCTTCCAGAGGATTTTCTGAAAATCGCCTGCTATCCAGATATCCAGGTCAACAGCGCGGAAAAGGAGGGTCTGGGTCAGGGAGATATTATATTGCCTGAGGAGTTCTGCAGGAGAAAGAGGATTGAATTCTTTAAGGATCTGGTTTTCCTCAAGGTCAGCCCAGAGAGATTTTTCGAGTTCATGGACTGAAATGGAGAGATTTTTTGCCGCTTTTTGAAGCGCCTCTTTTCTTTCGGCAGGAGAAAGCGCCATTCCGGCACAGGCTTCAAAAACCGCTTCTCTGGCTTTAGAAGGGTCAACAGCTGAAGATGTTTCAACCACAGCCCGCCTGCCAAGGAGCTGGGAAAGCCCCCGGATAAAGCGGTAATTCATCTCTTCATATCCTTCAAGTTCTGCCAGGAGGTCGCCGTAGGTTTTTCCTACATGCTGCTCGAAGGTTTCAATAAGGAGCCCTGCAAGCTCAAGGTTTTCGGTATTAAAAGAAGCGTATGCGGGTTTGATTTTTCCGTGGGTGATGCGGGTTACAAGGAGATCGGATGTTAGCAGGTCATTCACCTCCCCTGGACTTTGACTGATCTTTTGATTGAATCTTTGACCGGCTCTTTGACTGGCTCTTTGACTGGCTCTTTGACTGGCTCTTTAACTGGCTTCCTGCATTGTCCAGGGCTTCTTTTCTCCTTTGTGCAGTTCCGGTCTCCGAGGTTTCCGAGGCTATGATTTCGTAGAGCACAGCTTTTTTTCCTTCTTTTTTCCTGAGGATCCTGCCAAGACGCTGGACATATGCCCGCTTGCTCCCGGTCCCACTTACGATGACCCCTACGTTTGCCTCGGGGACGTCGATTCCCTCATCGAGCACTTTTGAGGTGACCACAGCCCTGTAGCTGCCTATCCTGAACTTTTCGAGAATGGAGTTCCTTTCTTTTGAAGGGGTCCTGTAGGTGATAGCAGGGATAAAGAAGGTATTTGAAATCCGGTGCACAAGCCGGTTATGTTCCGTGAAGATAAACACCCTGTCCTCTCTGTGCTCCTCCAGGATCTCCCTCAGTTTTTCAATTTTTGAATCACTGTTGAAGGCAAGGTCTCTTGCTGCATTTCTTGCGAGGAGAGCTTTTCTGGCTTCAGGGTCTCTGCCGCTTTTCATGACCAATTTCCGGAAGTCCTGCGGTCCTCTCATTATCAACCCGGTTTTTTTGAGATAGTTAAGGAATACAGAATAATTCCGGTCGTATTCTCTCTGCTCCCCAGCAGTGAGCGTCACAGAAGTCCGTTTTATCGTATAAGGGGCAAGGTGCCCTCCTGCAAGTTCCGAGACCTTTTTCTCGTAGACTTTTCCCCCTGCAAGCCGGTTGAGTTCCGTATGCAGCCCGTCTTCCCTTTCGTATGTGGCAGTCAGCCCGAGCCTGCATGGGGCTGCGAAAAATTCGGCAATGCTCCTGTACCCTACTGCAGGTAGATGGTGAACTTCGTCAAAAATAAGGAGTCCGAACCTGTTACCCAGGATTTCGGCATGAATATAGGCAGAGTCATATGTGGAAACGGTTATGGGAAGGATTTTCTTCTCACCTCCCCCAAGCTTTCCGATTTCCATGGAAAAGGCTTCTTCAAGCTGCTTTTTCCATTGTTCAAGCAGGTCAAGGGTCGGGACAACTACAAGGGCAGGGGTATTGCATCCGGCAATTGCCCTGATTCCAACAAGGGTCTTTCCACTTCCTGTAGGCAGGACCAGAACTCCCCATTTATCATTCTCACCCCAGGAAACAAGAGCTTCAGCCTGATAGTCCCTCAACTCCAACTTCTTTCCCGATGCCTCATAAGCTGCTGCAAGATCAGGACAGGGAAGGAAGTCAAGGACGCTATCTTCAAAATCAATTCTGGACTCTCTCATGTAGTTGATAATTTCCCTGTAATACATTGCAGGAGCCCTGAAGCTTCCACTCCTTTCATCCCATATGGAGTTCGGGACCCTTACATTTCCCTTTATGAGAATAGTTCCCTGCTTGAAGCTGATTTTGATCATTGTTTACTAAGAGCCGGGACATGATATATAATAATTCAGTTATCAGCAGGCTCAGGCTGGAGTTTATTGCATGAGTTAATTTTTTTATCTATTCCGCTCGATGAAGGAACTTTTCAGTTTTCACTCCCTGCACCGTATGAGACCTGGGCCGGTCTGTCATGTAAGAAAAAACAATCTTCAAGCCACCATCACAATTGAGAGAGACAATACACTTAAAAAATGTCCCCCAACCGAGAAAATACTTTTCTTAACCTTGAAAACCGGTATTTAAAGATTTCAGCAGACCCGATAAAATAAATCAACATGCATAGGATAATATGTATAAAAGAAGAATTATATAAAGCAGAAAATAGAACATCGAGCTTGGGGGAAGTGGTCTCGAAGGTTCCATGGGGGTTAACAACATCAAAATTTACGGTAGATACCTGGCAAGCGGTTTTCAGGAATAATAAAAGACACCTGACGAATCTCAAGCCTTCAGATAAAAAAAGTATACTGTAGATATCCCTGTCAGAAGTCAGATTCTGTCAGAAGCTATACTACCTCGACCCCCGGCGCAAAACGGTAATGGAGATGATGGTTTCACTTCTACTGGTGAACTGACATCAAAACACAAGAACCAGCAAAATCTGTGACATACTGTGACATAAAAGGAGGTCATGATTATAGCAACTCTAACCGTTTTAAAATTTGACACTGCTAGCGGTGCAGAACATGCACTTGAAGTGATAGAGGATTTGAGCAAGAAGCAGCTGATCACCCTGCAGGACGCAGCAATCGTTTCCTGGCCTATGGGAAAAAAGAAGCCAAAAACGAAACAATTAGCCAGCATGACCGGGGTAGGTGCACTGAGCGGTGCATTCTGGGGCATGCTGTTCGGCCTTATTTTCCTGGTTCCGATTTTCGGGATGATAGTCGGAGCAGCTGCGGGTGCGCTGTCAGGCTCTTTTGCCGACGTGGGGATAAATGACGATTTCATCAAGTCGATACGCAGTAAAGTGACCGAAGGTACTTCTGCACTCTTTTTGCTTACCAGCGGTGCCGTGCAGGATAAGGTAGCAGAAGCTGCTAGGGAACTGAAGTTTGAACTTATTGCTTCCAACCTTTCCAAAGAAGAAGAAGAAAAGATGCGTGAGATGTTCGCCGAAGAAGAAGCAGTTCCTGCACACTGAATTATTACTGGAAAACTGCCTTTCCAAAAATGAAAATATTCCCGGAAATTGAAATATTCCCGGAAATTGCTGGAAAAGCAGGAACCCCCATTTTTGAATAAAAAAATTGATGGAGAGGAGCGAAAAGTAAGTTCCTTTCCCCACTTTATTTTTGTGAATTTATCAGAAAATCCCAACACTGAGGGGAGGTTAAATGTCATTAAATGAATACAAACTAGGAACATCGTTCCCAGGAGTGATCGGGCGCACTTTTGACAAGTCTGAACCAGCCTGGCCAGAACCGGTGCGCGCCAAAGAAGGCGCTCCCAATATACTTTTCATTGTACTTGACGACACAGGATTTGGACAACTCGGGTGTTATGGCAGCCCTATACAAACACCTAACCTGGATAGCCTGGCTGCGGGAGGACTTGCTTACAACAACATGCATACAACTGCACTGTGTTCTCCTAGCCGCTCATGTATAATTACCGGCCGAAATCACCATTCGAACAATATGGCCTGCATCACTGAAGGCTCAACCGGTTATCCGGGTTATAGCGGTGATATACCTTTTGAGAACGGCTTTCTTTCAGAGATACTTCTGCAGCATGGTTACAGCACATATGCAATCGGCAAATGGCACCTGACACCTGCAGAACAGACATCATCAGCCGGACCGTATGACCGCTGGCCTCTGGGACGGGGCTTTGAGCGTTTCTATGGCTTTTTAGGAGGCGACACAAACCAGTATTACCCTGAGCTGATCTATGACAATCATTCAGTAGCTCCTCCAAAAACTCCCGAGGAAGGCTACACCTTGAATGAGGATATAGTAGACAGAGCCGTCCAGTTCATTGCCGACTCCAAGCAGATAGCACCCAACAAGCCCTTTTTCATGTACTTCTGCCCAGGAGCCATGCATGCACCTCATCATGTTCCTAAAGAATGGGTAGACAAATACAAAGGCAAATTCGATGACGGTTGGGACGTTTACCGGGAGAAAACATTAGCCCGACAGAAAGAACTGGGCATTTCCCCAAAAGACACCGAGCTATCTCGCCATGATCCGGATGTCAAGCCCTGGGACCAGTGCTCTCCAGAGGAGAAAAAAGTATATTCCCGTATGATGGAGGTCTTTGCCGGGTTCCTGGAGCATACCGACTACCACATTGGCAGGTTGTTACAGTTCCTCAAAGATATTGGTGAATTTGAAAACACGTTGATTATGGTGATTTCCGATAACGGAGCAAGCTCAGAAGGCGGGCCTACGGGATCGACTAACGAGATGAGGTTTTTCAATAATGTGTCTGAATCTGTGGAGGAAAATCTCGCAGCTCTGGATAAACTCGGGGGTCCTGAGACTTTCAACCATTATGCCTGGGGCTGGACCTTTGCTGGAAACACACCCTTCCGCCGCTGGAAACGTGAAACCTACCGTGGCGGTGTCAGCGACCCATTTATAGTCCACTGGCCCAAAGGAATAAAAGCCAGAGGCGAAATCAGAACTCAGTATGCCCACATTATCGATATGGTTCCTACGGTTCTGGACTGCCTTGGAATTGAACCTCCGACTGCTATCAAAGGTGTAACCCAATCACCTATTGAAGGCGTAAGCTTTGCACATACTCTGGACAATGCCAGTGCACCTACCAGGCACCGCACCCAGTATTTCGAGATGATGGGGCACCGCTCCCTGTATCACGAAGGCTGGCGTGCCGTATGTCCGTGGCCTGGTCCTTCGTTCACAGAATCAGGAAAATTCTTCGGGGCACCGATCACGGCAGATGTGTTGACCGAGCTGGATGCAAAAGGCTGGGAGCTTTATCACGTAGAGAAGGATTGGGCAGAGAACTATAATGTGGCTGCAGATAATCGATCCATACTGATAGCGATGATTTCCGCCTGGTATGCAGAAGCCGGAAAATATAATGTGCTACCCATAGATTCTCGAGGAGTCATGCGCTTTGCCGATGAAAGGCCGCAGATTACAGCCGATCGGACTAACTACGTTTATTATCCTGGAACTCAGCCGATTCCTGCAAACGCAGCAGTCAGGGTTCTCAACCGCCCGCATAGTATCATAGCTGACGTCGAAATCCCTGCAGGAGGTGCGGAAGGGGTCTTGCTCTCTCAAGGTGATATTGAGGCTGGCTATATATTCTATGTAAAAGACGGAAAGCTGCACTGGGTACACAACTACGTGACCAAGGCCTTCTATCATGTAGAGTCCGTTGAGAATGTTCCAGAAGGTCGACATCAACTCGGTTTCGAGTTCAAGGTGACAGGTAAGCCAGATCCTGCTAAAGGCAAAGGTGCACCGGGAATAGCTCAACTCTATATAGATGGAAAGCTGGTCGGCCAAATTGAGGTACCTGTGACGACTCCGCTTTCATGGGGGATAACCGGGTTAAGCTGCGGCGCAGCTCATGGAGCGCCAGTTGTGCCTGAATACCAGCCGCCTTTTGAGTTTACCGGCAAGTTATATCGCGTGGCCGTGGATGTAAGCGGGGAGCTGATCGAGGATAAGGAAGCTGAAGTGCGTATGGTCATGGCACGGCAGTAAAAGTATTGATTTGAGGAAGTATTGATTTGAGGAGTCCTGTATGAGTTCGATTGTACCAAATGATGAAGCATTGCGCGCCCTGGTATCTAATCCAGATGAGGGCAAAGTCGTTATGCTGAACCTGCTAAAATTCAAGGGTAAAGAAGGAACCAGGGCATACGATCACTACATGGAAAACGTCTCAAAGATACTTGAAGCACGTAAAAGCACATGTGGACCGTGAACAGGGCCTGGAGCGTACCGTTTTGTATGCGACGTCGCCAATGGGAGGGGTGGAACGGTTCTCTGAGTAAAAAGTCGTCTGTGGCTAGATTTTTTAGCATTCTGGAGGGATTCGAAATAAAGAACGGTCTTGTTTAGGGTAAATACTCCCTTTCCGGGACGGCTTCTATAGACTCTTTCTGGTTGAATGCCAATGTGGAATAGTTGTGAGCCTATTTGGGGTGATAGAGGAAATTCAGAAGGCTTATTTGTATTTTCCTGCGGGATGAACAGGAATGCTTCCAATTTACAGATAGTTAGATGTATCGGATGGACAGGATATGGAAACCGGTGGTAATATTCAGAAATCGCGGGTATCGGACCGATCACCGGGCGGTTCAAGTGCAAAAGAATTCCCCATAGACCGAACGTCCTTCCGGTAATTTTTGTATTTGCTTTAATTATCATAATTCCCAGGATAATGGGTGCAGGAGCTGAAGGCAGAGAGAATAAAATGGTTATCTGAAAGGGCAGGAAAGTACTCTGGAGCAGGATAGATGAAAGAGCCGATAAATCCTGTTTATGTCTTCATACCGGTTTATCCAAAGTGACTGTTTTTTTGACCGTATAGTTTCGAATGATAGGCGAGTTTGGTCTATAAAGGGGAAGGTAAGAAGGGCATTCCTGATGATTTTGTGGAATCGACAGATCCAAAGCTCGGGGGATATAAGTGGTCTATATTGAACGGACGCTGTCAACAAGCATAGTTCTCTTGAGGCTGGTCATTATTCTGTTAGTTATGATCGGGACCATAATAATCAGCCGCTCAATTTTGAAGCGCTGGATCTGGCCGATAATCAAAAAAAAAGAAACAAAAACTGCAGATAAGATTTTCCTCCTTTTAGAAAGTATCCTGTTGAGCATCATCATTCTGCAGGGTACACAAGCCGCAGTAAGGCTGTTCAGTAAATATTTCAGTTTCTATGCAGAACTTATAGATAATTTCTTTTTCCTTCTCTACTGGGGTATAGGAACGTACATTGTTCTTAGCTTGATTTCCATCGTTTCAGATTGGTACTTATCCAGGGTGCCCCTGAAGGATAGGGAAGAAATAGACTATAGAGCAATTCGTTCCTTACAATATACTTCTCAACTGGTTTTCAGTTTTCTTGCCGTAATCATACTTCTTGATCGGTTTGGGATCACAACAGCTGTGTTTCATCAATCACTTACTGCTCTCGGTATCGGAGGCATTATAATTGGCCTTGCAGCCCAGAATACGCTTGCTGACATCATTACCGGAATTGCAATATCCATAGATCGCCCCTTCAGGGCCGGAGACCGTATACTAATAGAAAAGCTCGGTACCTGGGGGGACGTGATAGAGATAAGCTGGCGGTCAACTCGTATTCTTACCAGGGATAACCGTGAGGTGGCAATTCCCAATTCTGTAATCGGAAAGGAACTCATCACGAATTATTCCATACCCGACAGGATATTTCGTATTGAGACCTTTGTCACTGTATCCTACGGCCCTGATATCGAATATGTGCGAGATCTGATTCTTGAGTCTCTGGCGCACGAAGACTGGATCATGCATGATAAACCAATACAGGCACTCTTATTCGATTTTACAGAATTCGGGGTGAAGTTCAAAGTCAGATGCTGGATAGAAAACTTCGTAGAAACCAGAGTTTCGGAGGACCGGCTCAACACGGCAATTTACAAAGCCCTGACAAATGAAGGTATCGTGGTACCGTCTTTACATAATGTAATTCATTTTGCTGACCGGGAAAATGAGTCAATATTTCCCAGAGGATAAGGAGGGTTTCAAGAAAGATAATTCCGCTTCAATGAACTCTATAAACTCTATATAAGAAACCAGATAAAATTGGATAATATGTATAATATAATATATAACAAATAACAATATATTATTACAATTATCGGACTGTGAACTCCGGGGGTAGAGATCGCAGTTCAATAAGGAATAGGAAGGGCCAATAAATAAAAAATCATCAGGTACAAACCTGGAATATCATTTTTCAGTCACAAAAAAATTAGCTCCAGGCTACCTGCCGCAAAAAGTCTGTGGACCTGAAGCACACTAGATCTGAAACACACTAGATCTGAAGCATACCGGATCTGAAGCATACCGGATCTGAAGCATACCGGATCTGAAGCATACCGGATCTGAAGCATACCGGATCTGAAGCATACCGGATCTGAAGCACGCTACTCCAGAATACTCCAGAATGGTCTGTTGAAAAATAGCTACAAAAATTTTTGGTAAACAAGGATCCATGCTGCTATTTTTGGTAAGCAAAAATCTGTGTTGCCAGCTGATGAGGCGACTTATTTTGGCTCCTTCCGCATTGTCACAGCTTTCCGGTTGAAAATTTCAAAATGCTAGTTACAGGAAAGTTCTGTCTTGACCGGCGAGCTGGTACGATAAACCGAGAATAAATCAACCGAGAATAAATCAACCAAAAAAAATCAGAAAGTAGAAAAGGAGTTTGAGTAATGGCAACTTTGACAGTTCTGAAGTTTGAAACCGCTCAGGGTGCAGAAAATGTACTTGAAGTGATCGAGGGTTTAAGCAAGAAACAAATGATTAACCTGTACGATGCAGCCATAGTCACCTGGCCTGAGGGAAAAAAGAAGCCAAAAACAAAGCATTTGACTGATTTAACCGGTGCAGGTACGTTGAGCGGTGCTTTTTGGGGAATGCTATTTGGCCTGCTCTTCTTTGTTCCTATATTTGGCATGGTTGTTGGAGCCACGTTGGGCGCACTGACCGGTTCCATGACCCATATGGGTATTGATGAAGATTTCATAAAGTCGGTCCGCAGCAAAGTAACCGAAGGTACATCAGCCCTCTTTTTGATGACAAGTGGTGCCGTGGAGGATAGGGTAATCGAAGCCATGAAACAGTTCAAGTTTGAAATCATTGCTACCAACCTGTCCAAAGAAGAAGAAGACAAGCTTCGGGAAGCCTTTGGCGAAGAATAAAACTCCAGTGGATAAATCAAGAAACCGTGCAGAAGGTCTATGATAACCTTGATTTCCAGCGCGGGGTACAGGCCTATCTTAACAGTATCCAGATCGCATCGATGTATGGGATGCGTAAGGGGATTCTCGAGTTCGGTCCGACTAACACGACGGCGCTTCTGTTCGAAACCCTTATGGACTCAAAGGCATTGTGGCTGACACCGAATACGACATCAGTCTATATGGTTTCATGGCTTGGTATGACTGCAAAAATTTGCAGGATGCACGGAAAGGCGAACTTGCCTAAACACAAAATAGCAAGAAAATATGTAGACAGAAAAGAGTGATACAATGTCATTAAAAGAATACAAACCAGGAACATCGTTCCCTGGCGTGATTGGCCGGACAGTATCCGAATCCTCCTCAGCCTGGCCCGAACCTACGCGCGCCAGAGCCGATGCTCCCAACGTTATCTTCTTTGTGTTGGACGACGTGGGCTACGGCCAGATGTCGGCCTTTGGCGGGCTGGTAAACACACCCAATATAGAACGACTGGCCAAAAACGGCCTGCGTTACACCAATATGCACACCACGGCACTGTGCTCACCCACGCGCTCGTGCATCCTGACCGGCAGAAACCATCACTCCAACGGCGTGGCCGCTATTATGGAGACAGCCACCGGTTTTCCAGGTTATGACGGGCGTATGCCCTTTGAAAACGGCATGCTGCCAGAAATGCTACTGGCACACGGTTACAATACCTTCTGCACCGGCAAGTGGCACCTTTCACCTGCCGAGGAAAGCACCCCTGCAGGCCCCTTCCACCGCTGGCCGCTGGGCCGGGGCTTTGAACGTTTTTACGGTTTCCTTGGCGGCGAGACCAACCAGTGGTTCCCTGATTTAACTTACGATAACCACTCGGTACCCCAGCCCGGGTCCCTGGAGGAAGGCTACCATCTGGATAAAGACCTGGCCGACCATGCCATCCAGTTTATTCTGGATGCCCACGTTAACGCGCCGGAAAAGCCCTTTTTTCTCTACCATGCCCCCGGCTGTGCCCACGCACCTCATCAGGTGAGCAAGGAGTGGAGCGATAAGTATAAAGGTAAATTTGATATGGGCTGGGATAAATACCGCGAGATCGTTTTCGCCCGCCAGAAAGAGCTTGGCATATTTCCTCCCGACGCAGAACTATCACCCCACGACCCCGACGTACCCGAATGGGACAGCCTGAGTGATGAGCAAAAGATGCTCTATTCCCGCTTTATGGAAGTCTTTGCCGGGTTCCTGGAGCATTGCGACTATCAATTAGGGCGTATCCTGAAGGCACTGGAAGATATCGGCGAACTGGACAACACCTTAATTATGCTCATTCCCGATAACGGAGCCAGCTCTGAGGGTGGGGTCAATGGTGCTTTCAATGAAATGAGCAGTTTTAATTACTATTATGAAAAACTAGAAGAGATCCTGCCAAGGATGGAGGAATTAGGCGGTCCCATGTCTTATAACCACTATCCATGGGGTTGGTCCTGGGCCGGCAATACTCCCTTCCGCCGCTGGAAAAAAGAGGTTTACAGGGGTGGAAGCACTGATAATTTAATTGTTTCCTGGCCCAGGGGAATCAAAGCCAGGGGGGAGAACCGCTTCCAGTATGCCCATGCCATAGATATGCTTCCTACTGTTCTGGACGCACTGGGTATTGAGCCGCCGGAGAGTATCCGGGGCGTGACCCAATCGCCCATCGAAGGGGTCAGTTTTGCCCACACCTTTGATGATGCCGAAGCGCCCACCAATCATTATACCCAGTACTTTGAAATGTTTGCCTGCCGGGCTATTGACCACGACGGTTGGCGAGCAGTGTGCGGTTTTCCTGGCCCTAGCTATACCGAGGGAGCCGAAAAGGGGCACAAATTCGGCGATGAAATCACGCCTGAAATTCTGGATGAACTGGATGCCAGCGGCTGGGAGTTATACCATATTGCAAAAGACCCTGCCGAATGTCATAACCTGGCCGACCGGTATCCGGCAAAACTGAAGGAAATGATTGCACGCTGGTATGTGGAAGCCGGCAAATACCAGGTCCTGCCGCTTGACGGCACCGTTATGCAACGGCTTGTCGCAGAAAGACCACGTCTCTCCAAAACTCAAAACCACTATACCTTCTACCCTAACCTGTCGGTGGTGCCAATTGGGAATACACCGATGCTGTTCAACCGGCCGCACAGCATCACTGCCGAGGTTGAAATTCCCACAGGCGGTGCAGAGGGAGTCCTGCTGGCACAGGGCGGAATCGCTGGAGGCTTTGTGTTTTACTTAAAGGGTGGGAAACTCCACTACATACACAACTACCTGGGGCTGGAAGAGCTGAAAGTTAGCTCCACAGTAGATGTTCCTGATGGAGCGGTCACACTACGCTACGAATTCGAACCTACCGGAAAGCCTGACCTACGTAACGGGCGTGGCGCTCCCGGACGCGGCCAGCTTTACATTGATGGTAAACTGGTCGGCAATACCGAGTTTCCGACAACTGTGCCAATTACGTTTGGCATAGAGGGATTGAGCTGTGGCTATGACTTCGGTGAAGTGGTATCCCACGAGTACCATGCCCCCTTTACCTTCACCGGTAAGATTCACCAGGTCACCGTAGACCTTTCCGGAGAATTAATAGAAGACGAAGAAGCCGAAGTGCAGATACTGATGGCCCGGCAATAACCTGTTGCACAACTGGAACTGAGGTCCTCACGGCTCCTGGGCTTCAGTTGGGATCTGGACAATATGCTTGATTACGACAACCTGGCGATCCATCCCTGATGTTCCGGTCCTATCCCAGGGGGAGGACCATTACGGACAAACAACTTCGAAGCAACTTTTCCAGAAATGCACCGTACTGGCTGCGCTGCGCAGGTGTGGTTAGCTGGCTCTTCCTGGGCATCGTGCTTGCCGCCAGTACAGTCCTCAACATCATTGCAACAGTGAGAAGTATCACCGTCCTGCTGCTCTTTGCGGGTAGTGATAGGAATTGCCTTTCGGCCACTGGTAGACATGCTGTAAGGAGGATTTCAGATGACAGAAAATACTGGCACACTTTACGAAATACTGATCATAGACCGAACCATAGAGCTCAAATCCAAACCGGAGAATCCCGGAGTAGGGAGGAGCTTCTAAATGACGCAACACAATCTACCTCCCAGAATCCATGTGCTGGCCAAGCCTACCGGGGCAATCTGCAACCTGGCTTGCTCCTACTGCTTCTTTTTGGACAAGGAACTGCTTTATCCCGGCAGCAGATTTCGCATGTCAGACGAAGTGCTGGAGAACTACATCCGGCAGCTTATCGAAGCTCACCGGATCCCGCAGGTGACTGTTGCCTGGCAGGGGGGGGAACCTACCCTGATGGGAATCGACTTTTATCGGCGCGCCATCGAACTGCAGGAAAAGTACAAAAAACCGGGAATGACGTTTGAAAATACGATGCAGACCAACGGCACGCTTTTGAACGATGAATGGTGCCGGTTCTTTAAGGAAAACAACTTTCTCATCGGGATCAGCATCGATGGCCCCCGTGAACTGCACGACGCTTACCGGGTGGATAAAAAGGGGAATGGAAGCTTCGACCGGGTAATGGGGGGACTGCGCCTCCTGCAAAAACACGGCGTGGAATATAACGTCCTGACAACAGTAAACAGGGCCAATGCCGATCATCCGCTGGAAGTTTATCACTTCCTTCGGGATGAAGCAAAGACAGACTGGATTCAGTTTATTCCGGTTGTAGAGAGGATCAATGAGGGGGGTCATACCCTTTACCAGAAGGGAGACAAGGTCTCGGACCGTTCGGTGAAACCAGAACAGTTTGGAAGTTTCCTGAGCCGCATTTTCGACGAGTGGGTAAGAAATGATGTGGGGAGGGTATTCGTGCAGACCTTTGAGGCTTCTGCGCGCAGATGGCTGGGTCTGCCTTCTGGAATGTGTGTTTTTGAGGAAACATGCGGCATAGGGCTTGCTCTGGAGCATAATGGGGACCTCTACTCATGCGACCATTTTGTGGAGCCGGACTACCTTCTGGGCAATATCATGGAAAAAGAGATCGTAGAGCTTGCCACTTCGGAAAAACAGTACAGGTTCGGGCAGGACAAACGCGAAACTCTCCCGCAGGCATGCCGGGAATGTGAGGTACTCTTCGCCTGCCAGGGAGAATGCCCTAAAAACCGCTTCCTGACAACCAGAGACGGGGAACAGGGACTGAACTACCTCTGTGAAGGCTGGAAAGCTTTCTTCCGGCACATAGACTTTCCGATGCAGATCATGGCGGGCCTGATACGCAGGGGCTATCCGGCACCAGAGGTGATGCGGGTCCTGGCTCTGGAAGATGCTTTTGCAAGGGCCGGACGAAACGACCCCTGTCCCTGCGGCAGCGGGCTCAAGTTCAAACGCTGTCACGGTCTCAAGAAAAACGGACCTGAAAGGAAGGACCGGAAGCAGATAAAACACAGGGCTCAACTTAAGTCTTGACCTGTTGTGCGATTTTGAAAAAAGTAAAGTGGGGAGTAGAGAAGAAAAATCCATATTTTGTTTTATCCAGCATCTGAAAGCTGCTTGAAAGTGCTAATTCAAAATATCAACCAATAAAACAACCAATAAAACAACCAATAAAGCAAGCAATAACCATAGGGGGTTAAGAATGGCAGAAAAGAAACCGAATATACTGGTCATCTGGGGAGATGACATTGGCCTTAGCAACCTCAGTTGCTACAGCGACGGCTTGATGGGCTACAGAACACCAAACATTGACCGGATCGCTAACGAAGGTATAAGGTTTACAGACTCTTATGGAGAGCAGAGCTGCACAGCCGGCAGGGCATCTTTTATCACGGGGCAGAGCGCCTTCCGAACCGGGATGAGCAAGGTAGGCATGCCTGGGGCTAAGGTGGGAATCAGGTCAGAGGATCCAACAATAGCCGAACTGCTGAAACCACTGGGTTATGCTACGGGCCAGTTTGGAAAGAACCATCTTGGCGACCGGGATGAACACCTGCCCACAAACCACGGTTTTGACGAGTTCTACGGCAACCTCTATCACCTTAATGCTGAGGAAGAACCGGAAAACCGCGACTATCCACCGAAAGAGGACTTTCCCAATTTCCGGAAAAACTATGGTCCAAGGGGTGTAATTCACAGCTACGCCGACGGCCGCATAGAGGACACAGGCCCGCTGACCAGGAAACGCATGGAGACCATAGATCTGGAGTTTCTCGAAGCGGCTACCGATTTTATCAAACATCAGCATGAGACCGGCAAGCCTTTCTTCGTCTGGTTCAACACCACCTGGATGCACTTCAGAGTCCATGTTCCTGACAGGATAAGAGGACAGTCGGGACGCTGGCAGTCGGAGTACCACGATGCTATGATCGAGCACGACCGGCATGTGGGATTGCTTCTGAATTTGCTGGACGAACTTGGAATTACAGAAAACACAATTGTCATCTACAGCACGGACAACGGCCCCCATATGAATACCTGGCCCGATGCAGCCATGACTCCGTTCCGCAACGAGAAAAACTCCTGCTGGGAAGGAGCTTTCCGTGTTCCTGAGTTAGTGCGCTGGCCTGGCGAGATCCCGGCAGGCACAATTTCTAACGAAATAGTAAGCCACCTTGACTGGCTGCCCACTTTGCTTGCAGCAGCCGGAGAGCCGGATATTAAGGAAAAGCTCAAAAACAGTCACAAGGCAGGAGACAAAACTTTCAAGGTGCAGCTTGATGGCTATAACCTTCTTCCCTACCTGACCGGAAAAGAGAAGAAATCCCCCCGGATTGGGTTCTTTTACTTCTCCGACGACGGAGACCTGGTAGCTCTAAGGTACGACAACTGGAAAATGGTCTTTATGGAGCAGCGCGCTATCGGTACATTACAGGTCTGGGCTGAACCTTTCGTCTCTCTACGCATACCAAAAATATTCAACCTGCGTACCGATCCTTATGAAAGGGCTGATCAGACCTCAAACACCTACTACGATTGGATGCTGGACCACGCCTTCCTGCTGGTGCCTGCCCAGGGTGTAGTGGGAGAATTTCTGGCAACGTTTAAAGAGTTTCCTCCGCGCCAGAAAGCAGCAAGTTTTACCGTCGATCAGGTGATGGATAAGCTTTTACAGGGAATCGGAAGCACTTGAAGCTGAAGTCCTCTGTCTGGAATATTCTACTCCTTCAAGGTGATGCTCAGTAATATGAGTAAACTGTTCTTATATGGAACATGAGTAAACTGTTCTTATATGGAACATGAGTAAACTGTTCTTATATGGAACCAAAAACAAATTTTCAGGATGAAATTCAAACTGGATAGTGCCTATCCGAATTCCTGGAAGGCCCCATCATTTGAGCCTTGTTACGGTCTCTGCATAGACGGACTGGGTTATTAGTCAAGGGGAACGTTGCTGCTTTGCAGGTACTCGACCAGCGGCCCGGTGATGGGACGCAGGACCTGTGGATTGATGCAATTAGTTATTAGCGGAGCCTGTACAGGACTCTGGACAGTCAATCGCATCGCAGGCGTCCAGACGGTAAAGTCAGAGGAATTGACAATGTCCGAAATTCTTACGTTATGGAATGAAACATCAGCTAAGAAAACAATCATTGATTACGTAAACTCCATCACAAATCCTGAAAGCGCTAATTTTGTGCCAGAGACCGAGCGAATTGCCATCCTAGACAACGATGGAACCATGTGGGTTGAGAAGCCAGTCTATGTTCAGGTTTTCTTTATCATAGACCGGCTGAAACAGATGGCAGAGGCAGACCCTACGCTCCTGAGCCAGCCACACTTTAAGGCAGCGGCAATGGGTGACTTTACCTACTTTTCCAGGCTTGATCCCCACGCTGGCGGCGATGTTAAAAAGCTGATGAAGATCGTCTTTGATTCTCACGCCGGCATGTCTCAGGACGATTTCATGCTTATGGCAAAAGAGTTCCTTGATACTGCCAAACATCCCCGTTTTGGCATGCTGTACAGGGACCTGACATATAAGCCGATGGTTGAGCTTGTGCACTACCTTGGCGATAACGGCGTTAAGGTCTTCCTGGCGTCCGGCGGTGGCATGAGTTTTATACGTACGGTCTCGGAGGAGATCTATAAGATCCCCAGGGAGCGGGTTATCGGCAGCAACGTTGCATTTGAAACCCGGATGACTGATGAAGGGCCAGTGGTTTTCCGCAGGAGAGGTCTGGTCGATCCCATCGACGACGGAGCAGGCAAGCCGGTCAATATCGAGCTGCATATAGGCCGCAAGCCCATCCTGGCCGCCGGCAATTCGGATGGGGATCTGCATATGCTGTGGCTGGCACAGAAAAGTGGTTATCGCTCTCTATCGTTGCTGCTCCGCCATGATGATGCAGAGCGCGAGTACGCCTACAACGGGGGAAGCGAGAAGGCGCTGCAGATGGCAAAGGAACGTGGCTGGATCATGGTCAGCATGAAGGATGATTGGAAAGCCGTCTTCAAGGACTGAGTCGAAGGATGCCCTTCAAGAAGACATATAAGTAAAACCAAAGGGAAACAAATAATGAGCCCTCTGAGCTTTCGGAATGATGCATTCACCGGCTGAGCATGCGGTAACAGACATCAGGCGGGACCTTAAAAACTTCCCTAAGATCAAGCCCTGCTGGCGGATCGTTCCTACACTGTGCTTTACCTGGTTGACTGGAGATAAATGACATTGAGGAACTGGAGCTGAACCTGGTGGGGCTTACAGTTGTCGTGCCGGGGGTTAACTTCCTGAGTGTAATCTTTAAACCCTCGGAAACAAACCTGGCTGTCTATGGAATAGGTTATTCTTTACCCATCGCAGCCCTTGCTTACTTTATTAAGGTACGTTCATACGTAAAGGATGGTCAGAGAGGAAATCTGAAAGACAATAGCGAAGCGGATTCCACAAACAGCAAATAAAGCTGGCTATCAAACGAAAAGGGAGATTGAAACTGGATTCATTGATTATCCCACTTCTCTTCTTTGCTGCTTGCTCTTCCCATTCAATACTGTATTAAATTATCGGGAACTTTTCATCGGATTTCCCCGGAAAATCCAGAGATTTTCTATAAGAAGAAGGAGGGTTCTTTCTGCCCAGGAACCTGGATCTTTTATTGTCGAATC
The DNA here is from genome assembly GCF_000969965.1 of Methanosarcina sp. WWM596. Lineage (GTDB taxonomy): Archaea > Halobacteriota > Methanosarcinia > Methanosarcinales > Methanosarcinaceae > Methanosarcina. Next base: position 1,544,496 of record NZ_CP009503.1, on the reverse strand, counting down.
GAATTGGAGAAGACAAAGATGAACGCATTACGAAAACCCTGGCCTACTTCACTGGTAATATTTACAATCTGGGTGATTATCGTAGTGGGAGTAGGGTTGTTGCAGGTTGAGGGGCAGCCCACGCAACTTGAGAAATTGATTAAAAGCCGGATCGCCTTAGGGGTGCTGGTTGCAGTGATCTTTTTGCCCGGGGTTATTACCTATTTGAAATGGTGGACTCAGGTCGGGTTGAAAAACCCGGATAATTTACAGGATTTGCGTTTGTTGTTGCCACCGGCCCTGGCACTTCTAATCCTGCTGCTGATTTTTCTATCTACAGGCCTGCCGCCAACCCGGATGCTTATGCTTGTGATCATCAATACCCTGATGGTAGGCATCAGCGAGGAGTTGATGTTTCGGGGTATATTGTTCCACGGGGCTTCGTCATCATTCGGGACCTGGCGGGCAGTGTGGATCACAGCGATTCTTTTCGGTTCGGTCCATATATTAAACGGCTTAATCACCGGAGACTTCAGAGCGAGCGAAGTTCAGGCTCTTTTTGCAGGTATGTTTGGGGTCTGGACAGCGGTTTTGCGGGCCCGCCTCGATACGATTATTCCTTTAATCGTCATCCATTGGCTATGGGATTGCCTGATATTTCTGACAGGCTCGTCCGGTGGGGTTGTTTTTTCCCTTGCTCTGGTACTATTCATTTACGGTCTCTGGTTATTGCGAAAATACCGGCACGGCAAAGTCAACCTGCAGGGGAATCGGTTTCAATTTGATCAGCGATAACTCTTCAGCAGGTTTTCCAGAAAAATCCAGACTTTTTCAATCGAGGGGATAAAGATCCTTTCTGCCGGAGAATGAGGCTCTTTGATAGTTGGCCCAAGAGAGATCATCTCCATGCTTTCACATTTCGAGCCAATTACCCCACATTCTAGCCCGGCGTGCACGACCTCAATCTCAGGCTCTTTTTCGAAGGTCCAGAGGTAAACCTGCCTGCATTTCGAAAGCAGCACTGATTCAAGGTCAGGCTCCCAGGCAGGGTACCCGGCTTCGTGTTCGACCCTGGCTCCGGCGAGCTTTGCCACAGCTTCCACTTTCCCGGAAATTTCAACCAGCCTGGACATGACAGAACTGCGCTGGCTTGAGAGGATATTTATCCCGGTTTCCCCGGTCCGCACGATTGCAAGGTTATTTGAAGTCTCCACAAGTCCCGGGATCCTGTCCGATAGCCTGTAGACCCCGTGGGGAAATCCGAGGAGCAGCTCGAGAAGCCTCTCTTCCGTCCCTGCCGAAAAGACCCGATCTGAAGGCACTTCTTTTCTGGTGACTTTACCTTCGGAGGTCTCAAAGAGAATCCTGTTCTCAACTTCTTTAAGATCAAGGACAATTTCAGGATCTGATTTTGCATATTCTTCCCTGAGTGTTTGCAGAAACCCGGAAACAAAATCTTCTGCCTGCCACCCTTTACTCCTGTTCAGTGCAATAAACGCCTCTGCACGGTTTGGAATCGCATTGTGGACACTGCCACCACTTAAAAAGACAAGCCTGAGGTTTTCTGCTCCGATTTTCTCCCTCAAGCCTGCCAGCAACCTGGCGAGCAACTGGATTCCATTTGCCCTCTGCCTGTGTATCTCGACCCCCGAATGTCCTCCTTCAAGTCCCTCAACCGAGAGCCTAAAGAGCCCGAAGCCACCTTTTTTCCCATAGTCAAAAAGCTCCCAATCTACAGGCAGGGTAACCCGCGTATTCTTTCCCCCTGCACACCCGACGATAAATACTCCTTCATCTTCCGAATCCAGATTCAGCAGAATTCTGCCTTCAAAGAAACCTTTTTCAAGTCCGTTTGCTCCTGTCAGCCCGGTTTCCTCATCAACCGTAAAGAGCAGTTCAAGAGGTGGGTGCCCGATTTCTCCTTTTTTTCCAGCTTCTGCCAGCACGAGCCCGATTGCAAGTGCAATCCCGTTGTCCGCTCCGATTGAGGTCCCATCTCCCCTCAACCAGTCCCCGTCATACACACATCTGATAGGGTCCCTGGAAAAGTCATGGCTGGAGCCCTTACTCTTCTCGCAGACCATGTCCATGTGCCCCTGCAGCACAAAAACAGGAGAATTCTCATACCCGGAAGTAGCCGGGACCTTGATGAGGACATTGTTTACTGAATCGGTTTTTGCCTCAAAGCCGCTGGTTCCTGCCCATTCCTGAAGCCAGAGGGCAAGCCTTTCTTCATGTTTCGAACAGCGCGGGATTTTATTGATTTCCTCGAAAATTTCAAGGATTTGCCGGGTTTTTGGGTGCATGGTGAATCAGCTCAGGTCTTTTGTGAGGATCAGCGGGGATATTAGCGGCGATATTAGCGGCACTAAAACCAGCCGCAAGCCAATGATCAAGGCACTTATCAGGAAGTCAAATTTCAATCATTCGTAAATCATTCGTAAATCATTCGTAAATCATTCGTAAATCATTCGTAAATCAGTCATAAATCGACCATAAATCAGTCAGATATCATTTATAAGTCATATATCATTCGATAGAGACAACAGATATAAAAACACGAAAGAAGATTAAAAAGTTGTGCTCCCCTGAAAATTGATTAATTAAGATTCGTGATCAAATCAACTTAATGAATTCAATTCATAATAAATCTTCAATATTTTTAGTGTGTTGTCAGAAACCTTTACTTCCATATCCTTGCCCGGCTTGAAAAATGCAAAATGATGGATCTCATTCCCCGGTGTCGGCTTTCCCTTCGCCTTGATCCAGAAAATCTTGGACGCGTGAAATTTAAACAAATATTTCACCTCATACGCCCGCAGCCCCGTTTCTTCCCTCAGTTCCCTGATCGCTGCCTGGATACTTGCTTCCCCTCGTTTCGGTTTTCCTCCGGGAAGCCGATAGTAACTTCCCGAACTGCTTACAAGTAAAACTCCTTTATCAGTGTCAACTATTACCGAACCTCTTCGATTATCATATGCGCTGGGAATACGTGTCACCCCCTTGAATGGATTATATTCCCCGGATATTTCCTGCATTATAGAATTTTTCTGGAAATTATTTAAAACATCGGTAGGCCCTGATTAATGGTTGATCTGTTCTGGTGTTCGGAGCTGAAACCTTTTAGTTTTCTCTCCCTGAGCTGCCTGGGACCTGAGCCGGTCTGTCAGGTAGGAAAAAATAATCTGCAAACCAGCATCGCAATTGAGAGAATATACTGAAGAAATGAACCCTGAGACGAGAGAATACTTCTCCTAACCGAAAACCTATTTTCGATTCACATAGATATAAGCACTTACGTCAGCCTGTCTGGGGCCCTGCAAAAAATCCATATATTTTTTATCCCTTGAAGTTCGAATCTCTTAAAGATTTAGAACGCTGAGCAAGTTGAACTTTCCTGAAACTTTGAAGGTTTTAGGCTGCCTGAATATTCTTAAATTCCGGGCGGGTACAGGAGTTTATCCAGATGTATGAACTGAAAATCGCTTTGAGGCAGGTATTATCCAGAAAAAAACAGACTTATTTTGCCATACTTGCTGTTGCTCTGGCTGTCGCCGTGATCACGGTAATGATGGCAATGCTTTCGGGTTTTCAGGATGAGCTTGTAACCTCAAGCATAGAAAATAATCCCCATATTGTTATTAGTTCTCAAGATGAAAAGGAAGAGTTCATCCATCTTTACAGGTATACATCGGCCCGAATTGCTGAAAAAGAAGGAGTTATAGCCGTATCCCCTAAATACATGGGTCAGGCAGCGCTGGAATACAGGAACAATGCCGAAGGGGCTTCTCTACAGGGAGTTGACCCTATGGCTGAAGAAAATGTCATGAGAGTGAGTAAGGACGTTGTAGAGGGGGACCTTATGACCCTTGTACACACAAGGTACGGGATTCTGCTCGGGGATAAGCTTGCGGAAAATCTGGAGGTCCATGTTGGAGACAGGGTGGATGCCGTTTTCCCTGACTCGAAAACAACTTCTTTTAAGGTCGTGGGGCTGATCCACACCGGCACTGCTGCGGACGAGGTAACAGCCTACGCAAGGCTGGACTCAGTGCAGGACTTTTTTAACGAACCCGGAGTTGTGAGCACCATCGGTGTCCGGGTTACAGACCCCTACAAGGCAGACGTCATTGCCGCTTCGATTGAAGGAGAAACCGGGCTTGATGCCGTAAGCTGGAGCGAAGCAAATGCCGAAATCCTCGGCCTCCTTGATACCCAGATGGTCTTTGTAAATATTTTTTACATTCTTATCTACGGGATTGCCGGGTTCGGGATCGCAAATACCCTTATCACCATCGTTGCCCAGAGGACCAGGGAAATCGGCATTCTGAAAGCGATGGGGGCTTCTCAAAAAAGCATAATGATTGTTTTTCTTTTCCAATCCCTGGTACTCGGAGCCATAGGTCTGGTTCTGGGAACTGTTCTCGGTTACATTGCAACCGTTGCCCTGCAGAGCTATAAAATCGAAGTTCCTCAGGAAATGTATTTCGGGCTTCAGACCCTGCCTCTTGAGGTAAAGCCCCTTAATTTTGTATATGCTGCTTTTTTTGCTTTCATAGTCAATATCATCTCGGGAATCTACCCCGCAAGGAAAGCTGCAAAACTCGACCCTGTAACAGCTATTGAAAGCACCTGAATTTTGTGGGTCCTTATATTCAATAGTAATTATTTTTGACAATTCTTATTTTTAGCAGGTTCTGAAATCCCTTTCAGCATTTCAGTTTTTTCGGTCAATTCTGTTTATAATATTCTGTTTTCAAATAACTCCTACCATTTCCAACCCTACGTAGATCATCAGAAATACGAAAAAATGTTTTAAATATTCCGGGTTTACCAGATGGGCAACATCTGCTCCTTTTCTTGCTGCAAGGAACCCGGGAACTACAAGCAAAATCCAGTTAAGGAGATTGATATATCCAAGAGAATATGGAGGAAGCCCGGCTTGTCCCCAGCCGTTGATTATGTATCCGACTGACCCTCCAAAAGAGGTAAAGATCATTATTGCAGCCGAAGTTCCGACGGCTTTCCTCATATCAAAGTGCAGAAACACAAGCATAATTGGAATTCCAATTACTCCTCCCCCGATTCCAAGAAGCCCTGAAAAAAAGCCTATGAGGATACCGGCAAAAATATAAGATACCGGATTGGAGCTAATTTCATTCCTTTCCTTTACAGCCGGCGTGGTATAAGTTTTCAGAGCTCCCAGTATGATAACGACCCCGAAAATTGTGCTCAGAGTAGAGGCAGGCAGGTAAGAAGCTACTGCTGCTCCCATGAAACTGGCAATTAATCCGGAGACTCCCATAATAGTAGCCTGTTTCCAGAGAACTGATTGCTTTCTATGATACTTTAGGGTAACAAATATGGCGTTTATCAGGATCACGAAGAGGCTTGTCCCGAGAGCTGCCCTTATAGCCAGGTCTGGCTCTATTCCGGTTTCCTGTAAAAGCCAGTACTGGATAGGAGACATAATAAAGCCTCCTCCCACACCCAGCAGACCTGAGATAATGCCCGTAAAAGCACCTGTGAGAACGAGGATACCAAAATAAAAGGGGTCTGTAGGAGTCATTTCCATTTTAGCATATTGTTTTCGTTTTCCTGAATTTTTTTTTCGGATTTTTCCGTATTTAAACGTATATTCCTGATTGTTCTCTGCATGAAAATACGTGTTTATTTAAGTTAACAGTATCGTACTGAAAATATGCAGGGTTGCCACTGATGGTAATATAGAAAAATCCGGAACTTGCAGAAAGGTTATACTTAAAAGGATAAATCATGGTGTAAGAGGGTGGCGGTTTTTCTTAAATAATTTCCCCCCGGAGAATAATGCTTACTTCCTTTCTGATTTCCTTTAACTCAGCCTGAATTTCACAGGCTTACCTTCTGGATATTCAAGAGAGACATCGAGTAACTGTGAAGTTAAAAAGTGAAAATGCTGCGCAACAAATATTTAAAATGAGTTATTATTTATTAACCAGAAGCAGGTTTACAATCTATTCACCAGACCGGATTTAGAATCGATTGACCAAAACCGGGTTAAAGAGGCGTTTTCATGATCAAAATCGAGTTACACGGCACATACAACATCTACTTCGCAATCAAAGGCATGAGGAATCCCATGAATTCCTGGCACCTGATAGACAGCAGCGAGCCTGATCAGGCAGGAAACTGCAAAATCGGGGAAAAGGACCTGAACCTGGCCAGACGCCTGACCCTTGCAGGAAACGAACACGGTAAATTTCTGCGGTTCATTACGGTCTGCTTAGACCTCTCTGCTCCCCTCTACTGGTGGAAAGAGTTTGATACTTACAAATTTACGGAAAAGAACTCAACCTCAACAATGCATAAGCTGACCAGCAGGGACCTGGCTCCTCACGACTTTTCCTTTGATACGATGACGGACTACAGGAACGCCCAGATACGGCACCTCAATGACCTTATCAAAGCCTACAAATCCCGCGAAGGAGACAATGAAGAGGACAATGCATACCGTAAAGCCGTTTTCAGGGAACTTGTCCAGGACCTCCCGAGTGCTTACATGCAGAAACGGACGGTCATAACCAACTACGCCGAACTCCGGAACATCTACTTCCAGCGCCGCCACCACAAGCTTGATGAGTGGCGGGATTTCTGCGACTGGATGAAAAAGGAACTCCCGTACGCTGAAGAACTTATCTGCGTGGAAAAAGATGAAGCCAAAAGTTAAAAACGACTCATAACACCTGTAACAAATGTACATGTAAAAGCGACTGTGGGTACCAATAACTCCTGTTTCTTTTGCTTTTTCTGCTTTTTCTGCTTTTTCTGCTTTTTCTGCTTTTTCTGCTTTTTCTGCTTTTTCTGCTTTTTCTGCTTTTTCTGCTTTTTCTGCTTTTTCTGGTTATTTTAGCATGAAAGTATATGAGGAGATCTTCCTCACGTACTCTCTCTTTCTTCATTTCTCGCAATTACATATATTTCACTCATTATTTTGATCCTTTCATCAACTGAGAATATCTCAGTCTCCACTATCTTTCTCTTTTGAATTTCCCCCTTTTTATATCCAGTTTCATCTTCATACATCTCCTCGTTTGTGATCAGATGCCATATAATTGTTGCAATTTTTCTTGCCAGGGCAATAATTGCCTTTGAATGCCCAATCGACTTCTTTTTTCTGTTGAAAAACTCTTTTAACCTGCTATTTTTTGTTCTTGCTGCTGCCTGAGCAATCTGTGTTAGAATCCACCTTGCTTCCTTAGATCCTCTCTTAGTGATTCTTCCGTTATGGTATTTATCCGCTGATTGGTACACATTCGGAACTATGCCAAGCCATGAAGCAAGCTTATCCCCTGAAGAAAAATCTTTGAAATCGCCTATTTCAGCAATAAGAGTTGCCGCTCCAAGTTCTCCTATTCCTGGAACAGACATTAAAATTTCCATTTCTTGCTTATGATTTTTATAAGCATAATTGAATATTTCTTTTTCCAAAATTTTGATTTCATTGTCAAGATGCTTTATGATATCCAGACAGATCTGAAGCCTGAATGCAGCACCTTGAGAGATTTCTCTGTCCAGAGTTTCCCTTATCTGATCACTTTTTTTACGAACATTTGGGGAAAGGCTTGCTATAATCTGGTCAACGCTTTTACCTGAACAAATTCCTGATAGAATTGCTCTACCACTCTTACCAAAAATATCTGTTAGCACATTCTTCAGATTAAACATTTCAGGTGCGAGTATGGCGTGAGCTTCATTTTTTATATCTGTTCTTTTTTGTACAAGGTTATGGCGAAGCCGGATACATGAACGAAATGTTCTATGGTTTTTTGGGAAAACTCTTGATGGTTGAATCATATTATTCAATGCAAGTTGTGCGATGAATTCGGAATCGATCTTATCTGTTTTTTTGTGTGTAAACGCCTTCATATCTCGGGCATTTCCAACTATAACAGGTAGATGTTTTATCAACGCATCATAAATCGGAACCCAAAAGTCACTCGTTGATTCACAGGCAACAACGTCACATTTATCTGATATAACCCAGTTTTTAAAAGCTAAAATTTCGTCAGGGGTTCTAGAGAAATATTGTTGCTGTTTTTCACCAGATCTACTGAGGATTGTAGCAATGAAAAAGAGTTTGTGAATGTCTAAACCACAAGCTTTGTTAATGACTTCAACCAATTTAGATCACCAAATTAGATCACCAAATTAATTTGGGCAGTAGAATTGCCTCAAAGGCCAATTTAGCATCCGTGATCAAAGTCACATTTGAGCCTTCGATGGCAATTCACTGGTTAGTTTTATCACGGCTTCAAAGAACCAAAATAAGTACAACCTTACTGCCCAAGAGAATGATGAGGTTGATAGGTAAAAAAGGTAAGGAAAAAAAAGTACTTTCATTTCTTTGTGCCTGTTATTCGAAGAATTTCATATGCGTTTTATCTGGATGGCGAGCCTGCCCAACCCCTCTGCGGCGCAGAAGAGAAAAACAAAAGGTTCCATTTTCGGATATTCCGAATAATACCAACCGATGAATAAGAATTCCTTTAACGCAATATTTGGAAACTCTTTTAAAGGAATATCCATTTACCTGATAATATATTTTTAAGATGAGAGGTTTGCCAATGACAGAAGCGCTGTACTTCCTTGACTGTTACCTGAGAGAATTTGAAGCAACCGTTGAAAAAGTGATGGATGATAAGTATGTCATCCTTGACCGCACGGCTTTCTACCCCGAAAGCGGAGGCCAGCCCAGTGATACGGGGAAGCTTGTTCGCGAAGAAGACGGAGTTGAGTTTGAGGTTGTTTATGTCGGAAAGTTCAACGGAGACATAAGTCATGAAATCGCCCCGGCAGGCGAAACCGAAGCTTCAGGCCTGAAAGCCGGGGACAGGGTAAAAGGAGTCATTGACTGGGACCGGCGCTACAGGCACATGCGAATGCATACGGCAACCCACGTGATCGCAAATGTGATCGAAAAAGAAGCAGGAGCCCAGATCACAGGGAACCAGCTCGGGTTTGACCAGAGCCGTGTGGATTTTAGCCTTGAAGCCTTTGACAGGGACAAATTCTCCGAATACGAGAAAATTGCAAATGAAGTGATCGCTCAGAACCATCCAGTCAATTTCTATCTGGTCAGCCGCGAAGAAGCCGAAGAAAAACTTTCCAGGCTTACCACGCTTGCCAAAGGGTTTTCAGAAGAGATCCGCGAAGTCCGCCTTGTAGAAATCGAAAGCGTGACGATTGAAGCCTGTGGTGGGTCACACCTGAAAAACACAGGGGAAATAAAGGGGATAAAGATCGAGAAACTTCAGAACAAAGGGAAAAGCAACAGGAGAATGTACTTTACACTTTTGGATTGACGTGAACTACCCCGCCCTGCTTTCTGATGAAAACGAGGACGGAGCTCCCTTCGTGAAATAATAATGGAGTGAATACATAGAATGGATTCTAAGACCCAGTTTATACTGCATAGTTACAACTATATTGATATAACTATAAGTATAAATAATTATGCTACTGTTGTTTTGTAGAAGTTGACGGCTTTCATCCCCACCTGCCGCTTACGCTCCGAGGAAGGGGACTTTCCGCCTTAGTATTAAAATTACGCGTGAAGTTTGAGCTTAAGCCTTTCCTTTTTTCTTTTCATAACCTGTAGGTTTTTTAATTCAGGCTTTTCGAAGGAATAACATTTAAAATATAATATTTCCTAAACTATATAATTAGTAAATCAGTTTTATATATACTAAATAATCATATATTTTGTACATCATTCTAACTGTCAATCTAAACTATCAATCTAAACTATCAATCTAAACTATCAATCTAAACTATCAATCTAAACTATCAATCTAAACTATCAATCTAAACTATCAATCTAAACTATCAATCTAAACTATCAATCTAAACTATCAATCTAAACTATCAATCTGAGTTATAAATAAAATATCCAATCTGAACTATAAATCGGATGTTATATGATATGGAGCTTGAATTCAGAGTCAAGTTCTCATGAAATGTGTTCTTTCCTGAATATATAAGTTGCATGCTGTTTTGAAAAAAAGGCGATATTGGTTACTATGAAAAAAAATCCAGGAGATATCACTAAAAGGAAAATAACCGAAGAAAAAATAATTGAAGCTCAGGGTAAGCTGTATTTGCAGGAAAAACTGCATATTCTTAACTGGGCAGCTGATTCTTCAATTATTGGCTTTATTACTACGGATTTTAAAGGTATGTTGAAGTATGTGAATCCTTCCTGCATCAAGATGTGGGGATACGAAAAAGCTGAAGACTTTTTGGAAAGGAATGCCTCAGAGTTTTGGAATTCTCCTTCAGAGATACTGCAAGCCGGAAAGGAATGCCGGGAAAAAGGAGAATGGACCGGGGAACTACTGGCTAAAAGAAAGGATGGAACACTATTTTATGTACAGGCTTCGTTAAATTTGATCAAGGATGATTATGGACATCCCCTCGGGATTGTTGGCTCCTGTATTGACATCACTCCTTGCAAGCAGGTAGAAGAAGAACTGAAGCAGCGGACTCAGGAGCTCTTGCTAGCAAAAGAACGTCTCGACCTGGCGCTTGAGGCTACAGGGATGGGGACCTGGGACTGGGATGTCCTCAAAAATACCATGACCTGGGACGACAACCTATTTCGTCTGGTGGGCGTATCCAGGGAGGAATTTCTCCAGACACATGAGAGCTTACTCGAACTTTCCGATAAAATTCTGCCCCCTGAAGACAACAAACAGATGCAGGAAGCAATACAGCAGGTTGTGGATGGAAAGACCGATAATTGTGAGTTTGAACACGACGTCCTTCGTCCCGACGGCACTGTCCGGCATTTTTCAGTGAAAGGCCATGCATACCGGAATCCGGAGGGGAAGCTGGTACGTGTAATTGGCACAACTATGGATGTTACGGATCGAAAAATTGCTGAAGATGCCCTGCGGAAAAGTGAGTCCAATCTTTCCCGGGCACAGGCAATTGCACATCTGGGGAACTACTCCTGGAATATCAGGACTGGGGAGGTTTCCTGGTCAGAGGAGCTGAAATCTATCTGGGGGTGCAGGCCTGACGAAGAACCTTCATTTGAAGAGGTAATTTCACGGGTTCATCCCGACGATCTGGATCTTTTCCTTGAGGCCGCACGTTTGATGCGGGAAGAGAACCGTCCCTTCAATCTTGAGTACCGCATTATTCGTCCTGATGGCTCGATGCGGTGCCTCCACGACCAGGGAGAGATTACCCTCGATAAGGCCGGAAATCCTATCCGGATGTTTGGGACAACTCTCGATATTACAAAAAGAAAACGTATGGAAGAACAGTTTCGTAGTGCTAAAGAAGCAGCAGAAGCTGCAAACCGGGCAAAGGGTGAATTCCTGGCCAATGTGAGCCACGAAATCCGAACCCCAATGAATGCAGTTTTAGGGATGCTGGAACTCCTGCTGGATACCAGCCCTAATGACGAGCAGAGGGAATACCTCCAGCTGGCTCATATCTCTGCAGAATCCCTGCTTTCCATAATTAACGATGTCCTTGACTTCTCAAGGATAGAACAAAATAAAATGGAGGTTGAGCAGGTCGAATTCGACCTCAAAAGCCTGATATCCCATTTTATAAATTTGCTGTCCGGGAAAGCAAATTCCAGAGGAATAAAATTGGTATCTTCTCTGGAAGATGGTTTGCCCTCTACCTTTATCGGCGATCCTATCCGCCTGAAACAGGTTCTTTTTAACCTCATTGGCAATGCGATAAAGTTCACGAAAGAAGGAGAAATTATCCTTTCCGTTGAAATCTGCGAATCAGGCGAGTCAGGTCTCAATGAAGAATTGACACTCCTTTTCAAAGTCAAAGATACGGGAATTGGTATCCCTCCGGAAAATCTATGTAAAATATTCGATGCCTTCATCCAGGCTGATGCCTCTGTCACAAGGGAGTACGGGGGAACCGGACTCGGGCTTGCAATTTCCTCACAGCTTGTCGAGCTTATGGGCGGCAGGATATGGGTGGAGAGCGAGGTTGGGAAAGGAAGCACTTTCTATTTTACGGTCAAGGTAAAAAGAGGGGCAAATGCGGAAAATTCTGAGCAAAAAAATAGCCTTCCGGAGGAAAAACTGTTACCATACCCGGAAAATAAAGAACAGGATGGAAACGGGATATCTTCCGGAAAAAGCCTGAATATACTTCTTGTCGAGGACCACCTGATAAATCAAAAACTAATTTTATGTCTTCTTGAGAAAAAAGGGCATAAACTTACCCTGGTTACTAACGGGAGAGATGCACTTGACGCCCTCTCCAGAAGGAATTTTGACGCTGTGCTGATGGACGTCCAGATGCCTGGCATGGACGGGCTGGAAGCCACTCGAAAGATAAGGGACCCTTCTTCCAGGGTGAGGCTGCATAACATTCCGATAATAGCCTTTACTGCCCGGGCTCTGAAAGAAGATGAAGAAAAATGTATTGAAGCAGGTATGAACTACTATGTATCAAAGCCTCTTAATAGAGAAAAACTCTTTGATATATTGGAAGATATCAGGTCCGGAAAAAACACTCCGGAAAAAACTACTAAAGAAAGAATTGCTCAGAAAAAAATCATTCAAGACAGAATTGTTCAGGAAGGAATTATTCAGGAAAGAGTATCAACACCCCCTGACCAGGAAACTATGGCTTTTGATTTTCCGGAGGACCGGATCTTTAACCTCGAAGAAGTGCTTGAAAGGACAGAGGGGGATGAGGAACTCTTAAGGGAAATGGTTAGAATTTTCCTGGGGATGTCGCCGGAGCTACTGGATTCCCTAAATAAAGCTATAAGAAAAGGAGAGGCTGAAGAACTCAGACAAAGTGCACACAATTTAAAAAGCGCAGCCGGAAGCATAGGGGCAAAAAGGGTTTTCAGAGCTGCTTATTACCTTGAGCAGATAGGAAGAGAAAACAAAATGGATTTAGCCTACAAAAAATTTGAAGAAATTAAAATCCGGCTTGAAGAGCTTGAGCCGGTTCTTATCAGGTTTCTGGAAAGCCAGATCTGTTAGTTCGGCTGGTAGCATTTAAGTTTCCGGCTTTCAACGGGAGGAAGGCTTGTGAAAGTTCTGATTGCCGAAGATGAACCGATTTCCAATTTGTGGCTTAAAAATACGTTAACCAGATGGGGTTACAAAATCATTTCCACACGCAATGGATGCGAAGCCTGGGAGGTTTTGAAAGGAAGTGATCCTCCAGAAGTTGTAATTCTTGACTGGGAGATGCCAAAAATGAAAGGCATAGAGGTCTGTGAAAAAGTAAGGAAAGACCCCCGGATAAGTCATACTTATATAATTTTGATAACCGGTAGAGACCTGAATGAGGACATTGAGACAGGCTTTAAGGCAGGTGCGGATGATTACCTCAAGAAACCTTTTGATAACCAGAAATTGAAAACAAAACTGGAAATTGCCAGGAAAACGCTGGGGCTTTAATTTAAAACGTATTTTATATATTAACATAAACATTCAAAAATTTAATATATATGAAAGTCCAATATGGTGGGACATTACGATTTAATAATGTTTAACAGTAAGCAGAGCATCTTCTATATTGGAACCTACATTCCGAAGATGTACACAGATGTAGAATTTATTTGTCAATTTGTCCACAATTATCCTGTTAAATGAGAGTTCAGCTTTAACCTACTTCCCTATTGAGAAAATAGATAGTATTCATGCGTCTTCAGTTAAGTGAAGAATCGTGACAAATTGCTTCCATTTCCACAACAGTTGTCAAATATTTGATTTTATTGTAGGCTGGAACAGGGTGTCAATTTCATATAAATAGGCCAAAACGAAGGTAGGTTTCTGGTTCAAAATCAATAGCTTTCGGGCAAAAAATTCCTTAACCGATGACCAATGAGATGGTATTTTTGTATACATCTGCAGAAAGTGGGTTTTGAGACAGTCTGTCGAAGTAAATACTATCAGGAGATCTGTTATGCGGTTCCCCAATAGAAGTTCTAGGATTAAATATGTAAGATTATTAGCCATTATTATTTTAGTTGCTTTTACTCTGGGATTTATGAGTTCAGACTCGGATAAGAATAATTCAAGCTCCAGTCCAGATGCAAAGGTGACATCTTCAACACCTGAAGCAAATATTACGTTTGTTACTACTGGTTCATCATTTTCACCAATCATCACAGTTACAGGTGATCCTAAAATTCAATGGGTATTTGGTGACGGTTCAACATCTGATTCTGCATCTCCTACTGTAAATTTTGGTTCAGAAGGATCAAGAGCAAATACTCTGGTAGTAACACCATGGAGTGCAGTAACTAAAATCAATATAGGTTATGATGGTTCAGATGGTGGAGTAACTCCAGGTTCCAGTACAATAGAACATTTAAAACAACAGAATGTAGTAGCTGTTACTGGTTTAGAAAATGTTGCACCATACCTCCAGGTATGGGCTTCAAGTTATAATCCAATAACTGAACTGGATTTCAGTAACTTCAAGGAACTGCATACTATTGAGTGTTTTTTGTGTAAATCATTGACTACCATCAAACTCCAAAACGTTCCATCTCTGAACAGGCTTTGCCTCGAACGTTGCAAGATTTCTTATCTTGATCTATCAGAAGCTCCTTTTCTGGCTGATTTTCGTGGAGCATCTCAGAGAAGTTCAACATATACAATAAATTGGGGTACTACAGGGACTCATATATGGCATATATGTGTTAGGGATAACCCACAGATGATCAGCACGTTCCCGGTCAATCAGTTCCCACTTCTTAAAGAATATTATGTATGGAACAGTAATCAAAGCGGTACTCTACACCTAACTTCAACAAATTTGACAAGCGTCCTATCATTCAATAATCATTATAATGCTGCTAATTTTTCTGGTTGTTTCCCTGCTGGAAAAAAATGTGCTGTGAATATTGGGAATAATAGCCTCACAAGTTTAGATATTTCCAATGACCCTGGTTTACTTGATTTAAATGCAAGTTATAATTCACTAAATCAAACAGCAGTAGATGGTATACTCCAAACACTGGATTCTTATAATACCAGTGGCGGGTCTTTAGATTTAACTGGAAATGCTGCACCATCAATTGTAGGAATGAAACATGCAAATAATTTAACTGCCAGGGGATGGGATGTTCAAAGTTCAAAAAAGATAGCAGTTGTAGACTTAACAAGTATTATAAGAGCTTAACAAGTATTATAAGAGCTTAAAAAATCTTTCGGAACAACAAGTTGCATAAATGATTTGTAGGAAGAAGCGTAAAACCCATGAAATCTTAATTTCATGGGATATACGCGTCAACTTTCATACATTTTCCAATTGTTGATTCTGCTAAACTGTTTTTCGTATCAAGTTTATTTAATAATAGAGACTGTCACCACAACCCAAAATGTGAAAACCAAGATGAGGGAGTTGGATAATAGGGTATCACATACCTGAAGAGATCGGGAACATTAAACCGGAGAAAACCGGAAGCTTTAAGCATCTCAAGTAATCTCACGATTATATATTCCATTTCACCTGTGGTATGCGGGGTAGAGCCTGTATGACTTGTCCTCAGTAAAGGGAAGGATGACTCAGGAAGCCGCTAAATCTTTAGTTTAGCGGTAGTTCACATTTAGACAGATAGGGATAAACAGTGCAAAGGATACAATCAAAAGAATATTTCGATGCAGTACAAGCTTACTTTGTCAACCATAAGGATCCTGCCGGAGTATATACATTCCTATTGAATACTCTATGGACAGATAAGTATAAACTAGCTGATAAGATGTATTACCAGCGTGTCGATATGCTTGAAATGACGGACAATTGTGTTAGCTTCTACACCGGTACAGAATGTACTCTTGTATTATGTTCAAACCTGGAAAAACAGAACTCTAATTAAGCCTACTTTGATTTACGTATTACTGTTTAATAAAACACATGATAGTAAGCCAAAAAAGCAAAATAAGTAAGGAAGCCCTGGAAGATTAGAAGTTTATCCATTGGGCATCGTTTAAGGAAGTTTTTCGCCTGAAAGCTATCGATTCATCCAGAAGAGCAGGATAAGAAAAGCTGCATAAAATACCATCAACGCTACTCCTTCCCATCTTTTGATTTCCCAGCCTGTGCTGATAAAGATCAAAAGGATCAGGCTTATGACTATCATGACAGGGGTCGTGAAAAAGAGACTTATTTCTGCAACGGATATGGGATAGAGAAGTCCGGAAAGTCCAAGGATCAAAAATATGTTTGTGATGTTCGAACCTATCACGTTCCCAAGGGCTATACTTCCATAACCCTTCCTTGCTGCAGATACCGTTACCACAAGTTCCGGGAGGGAAGTCCCGACTGCAACCAGAGTCGTACCTATAATGGTATCCGGAACCCCGAAGAGTTCTGCAAAGAAGATTGACTCTTCCACAAAATAATTTGCCCCTATTACAATTGCTGTACAGCTTAACACGAGGGTAAGGATATCTTTTGCAAAGCCTCCATCCAGCCGTCCATTTCCATTTCCTGATTCGGAGTTTCTGTTGCGGTTTGCACCATTGAGTTTTTGCCTTGCACTATTTATATACTTAAATTTGAAAAAATATGTTATAAACTCTTTGAAATGGAGTTTTCCTTCATATTTTTCCGCTTCTTCAAACAGGAAAAATACATAAGCGATATACAGCAATACAAAAAAACCTGACTCAATCATTGACAGTTCCCTGTTGAGTGCAAAAACAAAGAAAAGCACAGCTGAAAAGAGCATGATATAGCCATCTCTTTTAAGCATCTCAACTTCGGTTTTCATAGGGGAAAGAAATGCAGCAACCCCGACAATCAGGCCTATGTTAACAATGTTTGAGCCTACAATGTTTCCTATAACTATACCACTTGCCTGCTGGATAGAAGCGGCGATAGAAGAAGCAAGTTCCGGGATTGATGTCCCTACTGCCACAAGGGTCAGCCCTATAACAAATTCCGAAACGCCAAGCTTTTTTGCAATCGTTGAGGCAGCCTTTACGAAGTAATCTGAACCCTTGACCAGAAAGACCAGGCCAAGTAAAAGAACAAAAAAATTTACTGTGATCATAAAATCACATCTAAGTTATTTTTTTTCGGTTTGATCATTATCGGTTCAAGCTGTAATCTGAATAACTTTTATTAAAAGCTTTCAGTTAAAAAGGGATATTAAGAGATAGCTATTCAGGCAGCCTTTTGAAGGTTACACAAAAAGATTACACAAAGAAGAACATAGGTCCGAAAGGGGCTGTAAAGGCAGCGCTGGTACTGCTCAGCACCGGCATTGTAAGGCAGTGAACCTTAAGAAGCCAGTATGCGTAATCAAAATCTACGGGCAAATAATAAAACAAAAGGGGCTATATAACACCAGAGGATGAAACAAATGGTTTCACAAACCGAAGAAAAAAACCTTTAATTGCAGACCAAATTCAGAGACAAAAAAAGTAAAAAATAAATTGGCATAGAAAAAGAAAAAATTATCTCCCTAAGCTAAAAATTGGAAAATCAGCTCCGGCTCGAAACATCAAACCAGACAGGGGTTTTGTCTTCAGGGTCACAGTTATAGTTTATGGTGATTTCCTCATTTTTCCGGATCTCTTTTATACAGACGTATTTTAAAAGACCGTTGTCGAAGTCTTTCTGGTACTTTGCATTTGGGGTATAAGAGTGGTTGTAAAGAGACCCGTAGCCCAGAGCAATCGCTGCTGCTCTTGAATCAGTTCCCCATGCGAAGTAGTAGTTATAAAGCTGGGTAAGCTCAAGAGTAGTTACTTCTTCCGAAGGAAGAACGATAACTGGGCAGGTTTCTATTACTTCATCTTTTTTGAAATTTCTCTGTGCAAATACGCCTCTACCTTTTCCAGGTGCGTCTTTAACACTTACCAATGACATTTGATCAGGCTCCTTTATTTATTTTATAAATTGCCTGGAAAACTATTGCATTATTTTGAGAAGGCAATGAATTTATAAGTTTCCGTCCGAAAACTTTTATGGGCTGCGACCAGGGCTATAAGGAATCAGCCGAGGACTGCCTCATAAGTATCCCACATCAAGTACCAGTCCCGGTAGTGCCAGGATTCCTGTCCCTATGAGCATGTAGGCTGCAAGCCCCAGCCCCCGCCTGAGGGTAATTGTTTTTCCAAGTTCGGTCATTTTTCCCCTTAAGTAGATCAGTAGATCAGTAGATCAGTAAATCAGTA
This sequence comes from Methanosarcina sp. WWM596, assembly GCF_000969965.1. GTDB lineage: Archaea > Halobacteriota > Methanosarcinia > Methanosarcinales > Methanosarcinaceae > Methanosarcina. The sequence goes on along the minus strand of NZ_CP009503.1, from coordinate 1,526,341 downwards.
GATATATTTTGTAATATATATCTATATGCCAGCAGTTTGTCCAGGTTATTTCTCCCCGGACCAGCAGAAAATTAAATGTCTGAGAATTACAGCTCTGAATTAAATGTCTGAGAATTACAGCTCTGAATTAAATGTCTGAGAATTACAGCTCTGAAAATTACAGCTCCGAATGAGTCAAAGAAGCTGCTTTTCCCTCTTTCTTGTTCTTTCTTGTTTTTCTCACAAACCCGTAATACCCAAGCCCCATAAGGGCAATGGAATAGAGAATTTTCCAGGTGAACCCTGAAACCAGAAAGGAGAGTGAGAGGAGGGAAAGCCCTGAGTAAACCCAGCGCCTCCAGCCGGTTTCGGTCTTCCAGTAGGAGAGCAGGATAAAACCGTAAAGGAAGAGAAAGTTCTGGTTTACGAGCATGAGCAGGGAAGAAACCGGGACCTTAAACACATAAGTCCCCAGGAGCACCAGTACGAAAACCGTATATATACTCAGGATGCTTGCAATGGGCTGTCCTTTTTTTGAAAGTTTCCCCAGGTAAGCCGGGAGCACTTTTTCTTTTCCGGATGAGTAGACAAGGCGGCTTGAAGCAAAGTTCCAGCAGGTTACATTAGCCACAATAACCACTGCCATCAGCCAGATGAGCAGATTTCCCGGAGGGGTAAACTTAACGAGTTCCACAAGACCGGACGCCCCGGAGAGAGGAACTCCAGCTGCATCGGCCCCTATACTTGTGATTGCCAGCATCAGGTAAATGAAGATTACCAGGCCGAAACTGAGCCAGAAAACCCTCCTGACATTTTTTTCCGGATTCTGGAGTTCTCCAAGACCAAAGGACATATTTTCCCAGCCCAGGAAAGCCCAGAAAAGAAGAGCAGAAATTTTCCAGATACTATAAGGGTCAAAAGCTTCAAAATCCATCCCCAGAATAGCGGATACACCGCTCCCAAGAGCCTGTATTGAAAACACAAGCCCTGAAGAAAAGAAATTGAAGTTATAAAAGGTAAGAGCTACAATCAGGATCAGCAATACAGCCACGGCTGCGTAGTTGAAAAAGGAGACCAGCCTGACCCCGGCAACCGTTATAAGGGTCATGGTTGTGATGATAAAGATAGCCAGCAAATGAACCCCAAAATCAGGCAGATCAAAGAGATGCTGCAAATATTCGCCACCAATGAGGGCAACCGCAGGTTCCCCCAGAATAAAGGACCCGCAGACAAGGGCGGTTACTGCGTACCCTCCCCACTCTCCCACAGCCTCGCGGGAATAATGGAAAAGACCTCCTGAACAGGGGAATTTCTTTCCGAGCCTTGCGCAAATCTGAATAAGAGGAATTGCTGCCAGAATGATCAGAAGCCAGCCGAAAACCACTTCCTGCACTGTCCCTACATCCGCTACCAACCCGGGAAGGCCGAGAAGCCCAGAACCTATAACCATGAGGATGCCCAGAACAACGCCACGCCCCAGAGTAACTGTTTTTTTAAGTTCGGTCATAATTTTTATCCATTTAAATTCAACAGATCGAAGGTCACCAACAACTCATAAAAGTAAAGGTGAAGAGATAAAAAAAGCTTTTAACCCTATAACCTTTGTGTATTTTAAACTGCAAGATTTCTAAAACGTTGACCACTTATGGGAGACTACCGAACAGTTTACCTTAACAGATTATCTTATCAGTCAATCTAATCAGTCAATCTAATCAGTCAATCTAATCAGTCAATCTAATCAGTCAATCTAATCAGTTAATCTAATCAGTTAATCTAATCAGTCAATCTTATCAGTCAATCTAATCAGTTAATCTAATCAGTCAATCTTATGAATTTATAACTTATCGGCTCATTAATTTTATTCGGGGAGCAAAATTTCACAGGGGCTGGGAGCTTTTTTAGAGAGTTTACCTGCTACCTGTGTTTTTTGTGTAGCTACTGGGAGCTTTTCGGGTATTTTAAAAAATTGATGCGCTGGTCATTATGAGCAAAGTATTGTTGCGTTTATTTGTTAGTGCCTTTCTGGTCTCTGTTTTTCTGTCAGGGGCTCTGATATTCTGCTTTTCAGACATGCAGAGAACTTCGGCAGTTGAATTCATCCAGGCTGAAAATGACAGTGTAAACAGCAGTATTTCCACAGATGCAGGATGGCAGGATAGTTCATCCGGAGAGACCTTAAGCCCTGCACAGAAGAAGCTCTCAAGCGACCTGCTGCAGCTGAGTGACGAGCGCTATCTTTCCGGGAAAGAGTCGGCTGAAACTCTGCGAGCCCGTATGGTTAAGCTGGGACAGTTGAGCCAGGCAGAGCCTGTTTCGAGAAGGGCGGTTCCTTCAGGAGAAAACCCGGAAATTGCTGCGGGTTCAGGGGAAAATGCCAGCAAAGCTTCTTCTTATCCGGATGAAAAAGTTTACGTGTACGTTTATCTTGAGCCTTTTGCAAATAGCAGCATACTTGCCGGATACTGTGAGGTTGAAGACAGGGACAAAGAAAATCATATTGTAGTAGCGTGGGTTCCGCTCGAATCCCTTGAGACACTGGCTGCCCTTTCTGAGGTAAAGAATATTCAAACTGTCCTGCCTCCTTTTGTCAGGCAGGGAAATACGGTTTCGAAAGGGGATTCGATTCTTAACGCTTCCAGCCTCAGGGGACTTTACGGAATAAACGGGACAGGAATAAAAATTGGAATCATATCTGACGGCGTGGACAGCCTTAAGGACGCACAGGCTACGGGCGATATTTCTTCGGATGTGCATGTCCTGAGCAATAAGGTCGGGGGAAATGAAGGCACGAATATGCTTGAAATCATCCATGATATTGCTCCCGGGGCAGAACTATATTTCCACGACTGCGGAAACAACAGGCTCGAATTCAACGGGGCTGTCGATGCCCTTGTTAACGAAGGGTGTACTGTTATCTGTGACGATATAGGTTGGCTTGCTGAACCTTTCTTTGAAGACGGGATAGTGGCAGACCATGTAAAAGAGGTTGTAAAAGAGCACGACATCCTTTACGTAAGCTCTGCTGGAAATTCCGGAAACAGCCATTACCAGGGGGTTTTCTATGACAAAGGGAGTGGATGGCATGATTTCAGCAGTGGAAAAGGAGACGTAGAGAACCTGCAGTTTGAGATCCAGCCCTCAGGAGAGGTATGGGTTTTTCTCCAGTGGGACGACATGTGGGAACATTCGGGAAATAACTATGACCTTTACCTTAAAGACAGAAATACTTTAGAGACCCTTGCGTCCAGTAAAGTTTATCAGGATGGGGACAATCTGCCCCTTGAATATATAATGTATACAAATAGTGGAAAAAACGCCCTTAGCGCTTCTATCGAGGTCCGAAAAACCTCCGGGGAATCCAGGGAACTCGAGCTCTACATTTATTGCCGAAAAGGGACAAAACTCAAGGCTGCAAATATCGTTTCCAAAGACTCTATTTTCGGGCACCCTGCCCTGTCTGAAGTGATTACAGTGGGAGCAGTTGGGACAGAGGAATCCGGAGATTATTATATAGAGTACTTCTCTTCCATTGGACCGGTTACGCTCCACTATCCTTCGCAGGAAATTCGTCCTAAGACAGATATCTCAGGGATTGACGGTGTAAATGTCACAGGTACAGGTGGGGTTTCAGAAAAGTTTTACGGTACAAGCGCCTCTGCTCCTCATGTTGCAGCCATTGCAGCGCTGGTCTGGAGTGCGTCCCCGGAAAAGTCGGCTATGGACATAAGAAGGCTGCTTTACACTTCATCAACCGACCTCGGAGAACCCGGATATGATACTGTTTTTGGATACGGGCTTGTAAACGCCCTCAAAATGCATGAACAGGCATCAGCAAATCCTTCCACATTTACTGTGAAAACAGACGGAAGCGGGGATTTTGCCTCAATTTCGGATGCCATAAACAACAGCAGACCTGGAGATTCCATTCTTGTATATCCGGGAACGTACAGGGAAAACGTGGATGTACCCTGGGATCTGAATATAAGCTCTGCTTCCGGAAAGCCCGAGGACACTGTTCTCGAAGCTGAAAATCCCGAGGAACCTGTTTTTCATGTAACTGCAAATGCTGCAAAGATAAGCGGGTTTGGCATAAGCGGCTCTGGAGGAACTGGCGTATATCTTGAAAGTGCAGCTGCATGCATGCTTACGAACAATAAGGTATCAAACTGTAGTCCGGGAGTCCTGCTCGAAGAGTCATCTAACAATACCTTTACAAGAAACAACATCTCGAATAATGCAGAGGGATTCAGGTTAACAGACTCTTTCCAGAACAGGATCCTTGAAAACGAGTTTGAGAACAGTATTAATATCAATGAAAGATCTTCAGGAGAAACAGGACTTTCAAACACCTGGAACACGGCTGCAGAGGTACGCTACCTGTATAATGGCGGGGTTTACGAGAGCCGATTTGGAAACTTTTACTCTGATTATAAGGGCCCGGACACAGACGGCAGTGGGATAGGAGACAATCCTTATGGCAGTGACTCCTCGCCCCTTATTTCCAGATTGGCAGCATATTCCAGGGGTTTTGAGGTAGGGAATGTAGTTCCTGCCCGGGGTTCAGTTTCAATTGACGGGGATACCCTGGAATTTGGGATTCGATCTACAAGAAACTGCACCTTCAGCTGGTTGCTAAACGGAGTCCTGTTGCAGACAAACGAATCTGCTTCTTCTGCGATTCTTTCAATTGGGACTGAAGAACTTGCAGGCAGGATAACAGAGAGCAAAACTTCCACTCCTATCCCGGCCAAATATACCCTGACAGTTATTGCCGCAAACGGTTCTTCAACCCTGCAGCACAGCTGGAACCTGAACCCCTATCCTGTAGAAGAAGAGACTGACACGCCTGAGGACATAAATGAAGATAATAATGTAAGCATGGGCGGCAGTCCGGGGGGAGGGAACGTAAAGATTTCAGAAGACAGTGGAAGTAAAGGAAGTGGAGGAAGCGGTACTGGCGGTTCCCCTGAACCTGCAAGTAATGTTGAAAGCAAGGAACTGGCGCAGAGTTTTGTTACCAGTGGAAGGCATATTCTGTTTGGTTTTACCAGAAACGCAACCCCTGTAACAGCTGTGGAATTTGATGCCAGGAAAAACGCCGGAAAAGTTACAGTCACCGTAGAAATGCTAAAAAACCAATCAGTTCTGGTTTCAGGCCTGCCGGAAGGAGAGGTTTACAGACACTTCAATATCTGGGCTGGCAACAGTGGGTTTGCATCCCCGGAAAACATTCAGGGCCCTAAAATCAGTTTCAGGGTAGAAAAAGACTGGCTTTCCGAAAATAGAATTGATCCGGTTTCAGTTTCTCTCTACAGGTACTCTACCTCAAACTGGACAGAACTTTCTTCCGGGATTACAGGAGAAGATGAGACATTCTTCTATTTTGAATCCGAAACTCCGGGGTTTGAATCTTTTGCAGTTGCCGGCCAGCAGAGTGAATCTTTACAGTCTTCTTCCAATACAGCCATGCAGAATAACTCCCCTGAAACAGGCCCGGACGGAGCTCCGGAAATCCGGATCACGCGCGAAAATCCTCACAACTCCACAGAAGAAGACAGCGAAGATAACAGGGATATGCCAGCCCCCGATTTTGTGATATGTATCGCCCTTTTGCTCGCAGGCACACTGTGGATTAAAAGGAAGTGAAGTCTGTAATTTCAGGGCAGGAAATTAATTTTTACACTGCTGTCAATTACAGCCACACTGGCTTGAAGTTCGACTTCTTTACTTCTTAGCTCTTCGTTTAAAGCAGCCAGTTTCTTTTCAGAACTTTCGACTTCTTCTTCAAGCAGGCGGGCTCTTGCCAGCAGTTCTGTTTCCTTATGTTCAAGTTCGGCAAGTTTTCCAGTATCTGAACTTGAGAATTCGGCTTTTTTTACTTCAAATGCCTTTTGAGCTTCGATATATTCTTTTTTCTTCTCTTCAAAGCCCGAAAACGCAGATCTGACCTGTGTCAGGGCTTTTTCTTTCTTCTGAGCCTGTATATCAAGGGCAGGGTCTTCAAAAACCTTTTGAAGCGCCGGGAAAAAAGAAGGGTCAAGATTTGCAGGGGATTCGAGGCAGGTGTCAAGCTGCTGTTTTACCTCTGGCTTTAAGGTATACCTACTGCATTCATGGAGTTTTTTTATCTTTGAAAGGTTGCCTGATAAAGGAAGGAAAAGGTAGTTCAGGCCTGTTTCGGCTTTTTTGAGCCTGTCCCTTGCTATATCTACTTCTCTCTGAAGGTTCTGCAAATTTTGCCAGGCTTCTCCCTTTTTGAACTCTTCAAGAGCCTGGCCTGTTCTGGCAATTTCATCTCTTAAAGCCTGGATTTTTCGTTTTTTAGATTCTAATTCCAGGTTTTCAGCCTTTATTGAGGCAGAAAGCTCCTGTATTCCATTCATACCTGTAGAAATTGCTTCAATAGCATCCATTTCCTGTTTATAACCCCTAATCGTTTCCCTTAGTTTATTAAGGACCTTGCCCAACTTTCCAAGGCTTTCAGTTACATCTTTTGACTCTTGAGGAAAGACCGCTCTTGTGTATCGGAAACTCTGGCTCATATGTTCAAGGCAGGTGTCCAGATTCTGCACAGCTGATTCATGATACACTTTAAGGGCCCTGAAATCCGTACTCTCAAGAACTCCGACTTTATCTATGAAAACTCCCACCTGCTTTGTTACATTTTCCCGGTTGCTTTTCGCCCGTTTTACAGCCCTTATGTCAAAATTTCCCTCAACTTTTGCTTCCAGAAGCCTGGAATTGCTTTCTTTAAGCTCAGAAATCGCAACCTCAAGCTCTCTGAAAAAGCCTGAGACATCCTTTTCTATATCGGAAGATATTTTTTGAGAATTCTCCTCCAACCATGCGGGCAATTTCTCAAAACCAACTTCATTTGAAGCAGTTTTCTCGCTGGAACTTTCCTGTTTTCCTAAGAGCTTTTTGATCCACTTCAATTTAGAACTTCCTGAATTTGTTGTGGTCTGTATATAGTGTGGTAAAGGACTAAGGGGCAATAAATCTACAGATTAATAATCTTATTATGAGTCTAACCCTTCAGGTTTAACGCTTAAATCCATTAATAATCTAATAAGATAAATAATTTGGTAAAGTTAATCCTTTGATTTGTTTTTTGAGGTATACTTCTTTAGTCTCCTTTAGTCTCAGCATATGTTAAAGTTTGTTCTATGTAATTCTCTTCCTGAGTGAGAAGGCAGGCCAGAAAGCTATCTTCGATAAGTTACCTTCGATAAGTTACCTTCGATAAGTTACCTTCGATAAGTTACCTTCGATAAGTTACCTTCGATAAGTTACCTTCGATAAGTTACCTTCGATAAGTTACCTTCGATAAGTTACCTTCGATAAGTTACCTTCGATAAGTTGTTTATAAAATTAATTTAATATATTTTATACCGAATGCAATTTAACCAATATAATCCTGGGTTACCAATCCCGGACAGACATCATTAAATCTGCCCGCCAAAGGGATTGCACAAAAACGTGGCTTCGAATTTACAGCAAATTTGTGACACTGCCCTTTTTGATCTTTTATGTACCAAGAGATAAAGGAAACAAAGGTAAAGGAAATTAAGGCAAAAGGATTGGAATAAAAGAATTTGAATAAATAAAACTGGATAAAATAGAAAAATGCAGAAAAATGGATAATATGCAGAAAAAAGACAGTTCCATGAGTTAACCGCAAAGCAGAGCTGTTTAAGAAGAAATCCCGACAGCTCTGCCTCATCAACTCTGCCCCATTTACATAAATTGTCTGTCAATTATCTGTCAATTGTCTGTCAATTGTCTGTCAACCAGCTGTCTTTGCTTCTTAGCAGGTTATATGGAACATTGCAGAAACTCTGCCTTCAATTTCATTCCAGCGTTCAACAGCCCAGGGAGTCGGGAAAAGCTCGATCCCGCATTTCTTTCCCGTGAAATAGTCTTCCGCCTCCTCAGAAAGTTGCACAAAACCGGTCTGTCCGGTACCGATGATGATTTTTTCAGTCCCTTCCTCGTAGATATGCTCTGCTTCTTCAAGAGATATTTTGTGGGAAGTCCCGTATTTTTCTTTTGAAAGCATTTTTTCCCGATTTTCTACCCTGCCGTCGAGGCGGATGAGAATATCGTAATCAAAAGTCTCTCCTTCTACAGTTATAGAACCAAAACTTGTGGAATCAATCTTTGGTTTCATGGTCTACCTCCTGAAATAAAAACTGAAACAGATAACTGAAGATATCTCATATTCTTTAATTGTGACGCATACTTCATATAAGTAACAGAAAATTCCCGAAAATGCATAACTCCACACAATTATGGGGCAATAAGGAGCATGTGAGTATTAATTTATATTCCAGTGAAAACAATTAAACTTTGAAACAGATTAAATACAAAAAAATAACCGGAGATGGGACACAATGGACAGCGAAATAACTGGACTTTATTCGATAGAAGACTTTATAAAAAACACAGGAGAAAAAGACCTTGGACAGGGGGTTTTTGAACTTGAACGCGACCGCTTGCTTGAGGTAAATCTTAACGGCATGGTCTGGACAAAAAGGGGCTCAATGGTCGCATACACTGGAGACATAAGGTTTATCCGGGAAGGAGTCCTGGAACACGGACTTGGAAAGCTCGTGAAAAAATCCCTGACAGGAGAAGGAGTAAGCCTGACAAAAGCCGAAGGCTAGGGAAAACTGTACCTTGCAGATGATGGCAAGAAGGTCTCGGTCCTGAAACTTGAAAACGAATCCATCTTCGTAAATGGCAACGACCTCCTTGCATTCGAAGACTCAATCAGCTGGGATATCAGAATGATGAAAAAAATTGCAGGCATGATGGCCGGAGGGCTTTTTAACGTAAAACTGGAAGGGACAGGGATGATAGCAATCACCACCCACTACGACCCTCTGACTCTGCGGGTAACCGCAGGACATCCGGTCTTTACCGACCCCAACGCCACTGTTGCCTGGTCAGGAGACCTGGAACCGGAGATAAAAACCGATGTTTCCCTCAAAACCTTCGTAGGAAGAAGCAGCGGAGAATCCGTCCAGATGGCTTTTAAGGGAGAGGGATTTGTAGTAATTCAGCCCTATGAAGAGGTTTATTTCCAGACCCAGACCTGAAAATAAGCCCTTTTTTGGAAGATTTTCCTTCCTTTTTTGGGAGTAATTCTTTCAGGAACTCAATTTTCAGAAGTTATTGCCTGGCCTTCATCCCCGGAAGCTACCGAAAACCGGGACTTTTCCTTTTTAGAACATTCCATTGCGTCTTCCACAGCCTCCCTGATGATATATCCAGCTTTGTGCAGGATAGTATCCCCAATCTGAGGGTCTTTGTCCATGCTTCCGGTACAGGGGTAGGAATGGTGAGCTCCTGAGATGGTTTCTTTGTATTCCGATAGATCGGTCCAGCCGAGCTTCTTTGCGACAAACCAGGTTGAGCCGCAGGGGGCATCCCGGATTACACCTGCTCCTATGAACATTTTCCCGTCAGGGCTCATCTCGACCCTGAGCACCGGTCTTCCGAAGCCAAGGTCCACGAAAGCATCTATGATTGGCTTTCCAGTCTTTTCAAGGGCACAGAAGGGTTTTGGAGCCTCGAATTCAATACCTGTGGTTTCGAGTTCTTTTCTGAGCTGCTCAAGGACGCCAGCAGGAGTCTTCTTTGAGTCTTCAACGGGTGCAATTACGGCTTTTGCACCTGTGTTCTTCACGACTTCGGGAATGGCTGCAAGGAGATCTGGGTGGATCCCTATAGCAAGGATCAGATCACATTCTGGCAGCTTTGGAGGCAGGAATTGTGAGGGCTCTTCAATAAATGGAGGCAGGTCTTCCGGAAAATCATGAATTCCCACAATCAGGTTTGCATAAGATTTCCTTGCCTGACGGCAGTGATTGCAGAGCTCACCGCACGACACACAGAAATTTGATGAATTTATCAGATTCTGGATAACTTTTTTTCCGAGTTCGCCTGTATAAAGTACGAGGATTCTCATATTTTTGCTCCTCCTTTTTCAAGGATTCCAAAGTCACTATGCAAATTCATTTTCTTTGCTTTGTAATGATTTCCCTGCCTGTTTTGCCTCTCCGAATGAAAAATACAGAGAAAGAATCTGTTTTTGCGGGAATTGCTTATATGCTTTTAAAATGCAGTTGATAGAAGGTGCTTTAGAAAGCATACAATTCAGACAGCAGATGACTTTCACCTGTAATCGTCTTACTATACATTATAATTATTTGTTTCAATCTATAAATAATGGGAGTTTCATAGTAGAAATCAGTATCCACACCTATACTCTCTTATGACCGTTCTACAGAACCATTTTTGTCACGCTCGACGCAGGAGAGCGGCTTTCAGACAAAATAAGAAGAGAAAATAAGAGCCTGAAAGTGAAAACTACTGAAAACGTTGTAAGAAACTAATAGATAAAAATGACCGGGGAAGCCTATAAGAGATCAACAAAAAAATCAATAAAACTAGCATAGGAAAGCAACAAAAAACCTGTAAGTATACCAAACGGAACAGAATTAAGTTTTATCTGAAAAAGACTCTTTGATATGTCGTTTTTTAATCTTTTTTTTCTTCTGTTTTCGGTCTTTTTTTCCAGGGCCTCCAGACAAGCTGGCGGAGGCGCTTATATTTACCTGTGAATTAAATACCGGTTTTCGATGTTAAGGATAAATTCTCTCAGCCCTGGAATATTTCTCCAATGTATTGTTTCTCTTAATTGCGGTGTCGTTTTGTCGGACGCTTTTTTCTGGCTGACGGACGGGTTCAGACCCTGTGTGGTGCAGGAAGAGAGAACTGAAAACTTCCAGATCCGGGTGCCGAAATAGATCAAATCATTGATCAGTAACCACTGAAGTACCGGGAAAGGGGGAAATATAATGTAAAGAAAGAAAATGTAAGGTAAAAAGGGAAAAGATAGGAAAAGAAGAGAAGAGAAAGGAAAAAAGAAGAAAAATCCGTGGCTCGGTTTTCTTTCATTCTCCAAGTTTTAAAGCCCCGTGCGGGCACATCTTGATGCACATGCCGCACTGGATACACTTCTTTTCGTCCACGCAGAGGCTCCAGGTCTCATCAAAAGAGTAAACATTCATCGGGCAGACGGAGATACAGGCTCCGCAGTCAACACATTCTTCCTCATCCCTGTGAATGGGACGGTCCAGAATTGCAACTATTGCTCCTCTTGACTCGAGAGCTTTTTTAATTCCGTTGAACCTGGAATCATTCACGTCTGCGATCAGTTCTCCGTAAGTCGAGTCAATATTAGCGACCATGATATTAAGCATGATTCCTGTATCGATAATGGACTCGGAGATAATGGGATTATGGATCCTTTCTGTAGGGATGCTGATCTTTATTTTCATGCTCAGTACCTCCTTGCAAGGAGTTTGCTTATGTTGTCACTGGTGATTATTCCAAGGACTCGTCTCTGTGCATCGATTACGGGCATTGCAGAAACCCCGTAGCGGTCCAACCTGCGAGCTGCAAGATCCACAGGTTCGTTTGGGGCACAGGTAAGGACTTTTTTCGTCATGACGCTTTCAACGGAGTCAAATATGTTTTCAGCGACGGCTTTTGAGATATCCCAAGCGGTAAGGATTCCTAACAGTTCACCTGTATCCGAAATCACAGCAAGGTGGTTGAAGGAGTTCTCCCATATCTTCTTTGCAGCGTCCTGAACCGTCTGGTCCTTTTTGATTGTTACAATAAAATCAGACATGACGTCTTTTACAAGAGGTACTGCCTGAGTCTGTTTCATGGATTTTGCTGAGCCTTCACAGCAAAGTTTTTCCACAGGCATGCTGACAAAGAATTTCCCGTGCTTTACCCATTCCTTAAGTTCATTTGCAATCTTTCTTGCGTTCTTGAAGCTTGAGAGGGAGGAGGTTAGAACATCCTTTTCTTCAATCTGCACCGAGCCTGACTTGAGTTCGGCATAGTTTACCTGCTTGATCACTGGCTTATCCCTGCTGCCCACCGCATAGTCGAGGATATCGGTCATAATGTCCTCATCACGCACTGCAGTTGAAGCTGCGAGTTTTTCATTAAGAATAGGGATCGGAATTCCAATTCCCATGTAAAGGGTTGTTCCGTAGCCCGTAAAAGAAGCAGCCCTTAAGTAATCAGGGTTCATCTCTTTCAGGTTCCCTTTAAGCATGAGAGTCCCAAAACCACTGGAGGGAGAGTGCTGGGTCCCGTTTCCGATAATATAGCCCTGGGCTCCACCCATAAAAATCCTTGTGCCTGTCCCTATAGTCTCATAGCCAGGATCATTTGAGAGAGGAGACAACACTCCAGCTCCGGAATAGGTTACGTTTCCGAAGTTGGGTAGAAGCTCTCCCATATAAGTATTCAGAATCCTTTTTGAACTGTTTGTTGCAGCCGCATATTTCTGGTAGGCGTTTCTGGGGTTGAGGAGGACAGCTTCGTTTAAGTCTTCAAGGGTAATTGCTGTATCAAGCACTTTCCTGGGATAGCAATCTGTCCCATAGGAGGTTGCATGCACATTAATTTCTTTTCCTCTCAGCAGGTCTTCAATAACATGTGCCCCACCATACTGCATCCCCCTTGTGTCCGATGTCTGGGCAGCTCCAAGGTAAGCGTCAACAGCAGCAAGCCCGCTGTATGCCTCAACATTATTGAACCATAATTTTTGAATTTTAATTGGGGGTTCCGAATGACCCAGATTAAGCATCAAACCTGAAGAGCACATGGCTCCAAAAGTGCCTGTAGTTACCACATCTACTTCTCTTGCAGCACCTTCCACACCAAGGTTTTCAACAATCCCGACCATTTCCTCGGCTGTGACTACATTGACGCTTCCATCTTCAATTTTTTTATTTATCTCATGAACCGATTTTTTAATCATGCGGGTTTCCTCTTATCATAAATTTATCTAAATGGTAATTTTTGCCAGAATTATATATTACTTGTGATAATCCCGAGGTTAACAGCCACTTCCGGAAGAGGGAAAAATTTCTGGCTTTGCATAATTTATTTTAAGACTTCCGCTGTCAGAGCTTCATATCAATGACCTATAATCATATTTATGAACCATATATATTACTTGCGATAATTTAGAGCATGTTTCCACAAAGGTTATTTCTTAAGTTGGCAATAATTGTTAACAGAATACACAGGTTGAATACTGTCCTGCCACATGGAATTTTAAGAAGTCAGGGAGTGGGGTTCTTTTCAGTAAGTTTCTTATGCTTACAGGATATTACCCGAGACCAGGTGATTTATTGACGCGTGTACTTGCTACCGGAACTTTTGACATTCTGCATCCGGGACATGTTTATTTCCTGGCCCAGGCGCGAGCTCTTGGAGATGAGCTCTTCGTCATTATTGCCAGGGATTCCAATGTGACTCATAAGCCAAAACCAATAGTTCCCGAGGAGCAGCGGCTTGAAATGGTAAACGCACTTGGAACGGTAGACAAAGCCCTTCTTGGCAGTGAAATAGACATTTTCGAACCCCTTAAAGTAATAAAACCGGACATCATTGCCCTGGGTTACGATCAGTATTTTGAAATTGAGACTCTGGAAAAAGAACTTACTAAAAGAGGGCTCCCTGCAAAAGTAGTTAGGGTTCCATTTTCAAAGGAGTGCCCCCTCTGCAGTACCGGCGCAATCATAAAAGAGGTCATTAAACGATATGGGTAAACTCACCTCTACCGTATTTATATTAAGAAAATACTTTTTTGACCTCTTTTTAAAAAGATCGCTTCGGAATAGTATTTTATGCAAATACTTTTTCAAGCCTGTCAAGAGCTTCCCGGATTCTATCAACGGATGTTGCATAGGAAATCCTGATAAAGTCCTCTCCGGAATACCCGAAAGCAATTCCCGGGGTCACTGCCACATGAGCTTCCTTCAGGAGCCTTTCAGCAACCCTGGTCCCGTTTCCATACTCGCTCACATTGGCAAAGGCATAAAAGGCCCCGTCTGGCTTCTTGCAATCAAGCCCTATTTTATTCAACCCGTCGATGAGGATATCTCTGCGCATTTTAAAGCGGTCAACCATTGCCTTAACCCCATCCTGAGGGCCCTGAAGGGCTTCGAGCCCGCCGTACTGAACAAAGGTGGTGGCGCTGCTTACGGAGTGGGACTGGATTTTCTGTAGAAGCTTAAAGATCTCAGGGGGAGCGGTAAGGTATCCAAGCCTCCAGCCAGTCATTGCGTATGCCTTGGAAAAACCATTTACAGTGATGGTTCTCTCCTGCATCCCGTCAAAACTGCCAATACTGATATGTTCCCGGTCATAGATGATTTTCTCATAGATCTCATCTGAAACTACCAGAAGGTCGTGGTCAATTGCGAGGTCGGCAATGCACTGTAGAGTCTTTTTTCCGAATACTCCGCCTGTCGGATTTCCAGGGCTGTTTACAACAATGAGCTTTGTTTTATCGTTTATGTAATCGGCGAAATTATCAGGCAGGAAACCTTTTTCAGGGACTGTGGGTACCCAGACCGTATCTGCTCCTGCAAAACGGATGCAGGCGTCATAAGTTACCCAGGCCGGGTCAAAGAGGAGGGCCTGATCCCCGTCGTCGAGGGCTCCCATCATTATTTCGAAAATCCCCTGCTTTGCGCCCGGGGTGACCAGAACATCTTTTTCAGTCACATCCAGACGATTTTCAGTCCTCAGTTTTTCGGCAATGGCTGCCCTTAGCTCGGGAACACCTCCAGAAGGGGCGTAGTGGGTTTTTCCCTCATACATAGCCTTTGATGCAGCATCGCAGATGTTTTTAGGGGTGTCGAAATCAGGTTCGCCAAGGCTGAAATTGATTACGTCCGTACCCTCTTTTATCATTCTGGTCGCGATGTTAGAGATTCTGATCGTTGCAGATTCTTCTACACGCTTGAGCCTTGCGGATGTCATAGGGATGGTCCTGGTTTGTTACATTTTTACTAGCTTATTGAAGCTTCAAGGAGCTTCACAGCCGCCGCACCAGCTTTACTGCAGCTTCGACTGCTCTTTTAGCATAGTCGACACGTTCATGAGCAGCCATCCTGGTCATACCCGGACCCGGAATTCCGAGAGCTACTGGCTTGTCGAACTCAAGGGAAAGATCCATGATCTTCCTTGCGGCATGCTGCATAACCACCTGATCGTGGTCGGTCTCACCTTCGATTACCGACCCAATGGTTACCACTGCATCAATGTCTTCTCTCTGGCAAAGCTTCTTGATTGCAAGAGGCATGTCAAAGACCCCGGGTACAAGAATGGTCTCTTTAACTGTTGCCCCCAGGAATTCTGCATGCTCTCTTCCAAGCAGCTCCATCTGGTAGGTCAGATCCCTGTTAAATTCAGCTACAACAAATCCTAGGCTGATAGTCATTTGGTAAGGTCTCCAGTATTGTTTTTAACTTAAAGTCACTTCACATTCTCAAAGGACCTGCGTCCTCAAAACCCTGCCTCTGACCGGTACCGGCTTCCCTAACCAGTTTTTCCGGCTTAAAGAGCAGCTTTATCACGTTTAGGGCGTGTTCCCGAGTCCGTCTGTCCATGAGAAAAGCAAGTTCTTTCTCATCTTTTCCTTCGTCCTCGTGGACAAAGACCTCGATAATATGGGTGTTGGTCATAAGCTGGGCCATGATAAGGCCCTGAGAAGCTTCATGAGCGCACATTTTGTCTTTTTGCTGAGCACCGGGCATTCCAAGAGCCATTACGATATCGCAGCCTTCTTCTTCGATCAGTTTTTTGGCTGCTACCGGAAGGTCCTTTATCCCGGGCACGGTTATCCTTTTAATCTGTACGGATACATTTTTCTGTATCTCATCGATTGCTGCACGCCCCATATTATAGCGCGCAAACGTGGTATCTGCAATTCCTATTGTGGGCATGTGAATCCAATCGGAATTTAAAGGTTAATATTCTTCTGGTTTTCCTGAAACATTTATAAACTTTGGTTATGAAGATTTTTTGAAATCCCCTCATGACCTGTCAATAACACGTGTTGCAGCTTCCGTGCCTGCTCCCACGTTGTCAATGTAACCCCGCTTCTTCAGCACGATTTCCAGCTGCTGGATAGTGGAGAACACATCTCTTGCAGTTACATTCCCCATACTTCCAATCCTGAAAATCTTGCTCTTCAGGCGTTCCTGCCCGCCAGCTATAATTACTCTCCTTTTCTTCATATCGTTTTTAATGTTTTCCCCATCAATCCCTGCAGGAGATTTCATTGCAGTTATGGTATTGGAATACTGGCTGTACTCGTTAAGCTGAGGGAAAATTTCTATGTTCATTGCGCCAGCTGCTGCCCTTACTGCTTCGGAAAAAACCCTGTGCCTTCTGATCCTTGCATCCATGCCCTCTTCTTTAACGATGTGGAGGGCTTCCTGAAATGCATAAAATAGAGGAATAGCAGGAGTGTAAGGTGTTTCCGGTCTGGGTTTATCCCCGCTCTTTTTATATGCCTTAAGGTCATTATAGTAAGGCCCCTTCTTCATGCCGTTTATGGCCTCAAAGGCTTTTTCGCTTACGGATACAGCTGCCATTCCTGGCGGAGCTGCAAGGCATTCTTGTGAACCCACTATTGCAATGTCAACACCCCATTCATCGACTTTGACTTCATCTCCTCCAAGGGAGGTTACGCCGTCCATAATAAAAAGAGCATCGTGTTTTTTTGCAAGTTTGCCAATTTCTGCAGCAGGATTCATGATACCTGCAGAGGTCTCGTTGTGAACAAGGGTAATGGCTTTTGCTCCTTCCTCGAGCTTTTCTTTTACCTGTTCAAGATCAACAGGAAGCCCCCATCCAAACTCCAGGGGCACCACTTCAGCATAGAGAGTTGCAAGGTCTTTGAAGCGCTCTCCGAACTTTCCGTTCTCTATAGAGATAACTTTATCCCCTCTTCCAGCCACAGACCCGACTGCGGCTTCCATTCCAGCAGTCCCAGAACCGCTGAGCAAAAATATATCATTTTTTGTCTGAAAAACATCTGCAAGAATTCCCCTGCAATCGGTATAAATTTCGGCAAATTCAGCACTCCGGTGATTGATCATCGGTTTTGACATTGCTCTGAGGACTCTGGGTGCAACAGGTACGGGACCAGGCATCATGAGAAGGGTATCTTCCAGATCCATGTATGTTTATACTCCACACATTTTCAAAGATTTAATCGGTTTCATTTTAATTTATTAAGGTAATTTATGTAAACCCTATGATTTTCAATAAGGATTCAGGTTTAATTGAATCCTAGTATATAATTCATGTGCTTTCCATGTTCAGTCTCAGATTTTGACATTTAAGGAAAAAGGGTTCAGGTAATTTGTCCTGAAGGAGTTTCATCACGTCATGTTTCGTTACAATGTCTATGACTGTTCCTTTTTCTTTTATTAAGGTAATTTATGTAAACCCTATGATTTACA
This sequence comes from Methanosarcina sp. WWM596, assembly GCF_000969965.1. GTDB lineage: Archaea > Halobacteriota > Methanosarcinia > Methanosarcinales > Methanosarcinaceae > Methanosarcina. Next base: position 1,509,002 of record NZ_CP009503.1, on the reverse strand, counting down.
ATAAGGATTCAGGTTTAATTGAATCCTAGTATATAATTCATGTGCTTTCCATGTTCAGTCTCAGATTTCGGCATTAAGGAAAAAAGGTTCAGGTTATTGGTCCTGAAGGAGCTTCATCACGTCATGTTTCGTTACAACGCCTATGACTGTTCCTTTTTCTACAACAAGTATGGCAGGGTTTCCTTCCAGTATATGCGAAACTACTGAGATTGATATTCCGGGAGCTACTGTTGGGAACGACTCCCCCATTATACCTGAAACTTTCAACTGAGATATGGATTTTTTCTTGTTCTCACCCATCAGTTTTACGATCATATCTTCCGAAACACTTCCAACCGGAATGCCCCTATCAAGCACGGGAATCTGTGAAAAACCATGAATGTGCATAAGGTTTACCACCTCTTCTACCGAGTCTTCAGGAGAAACATGAATGGCAGGGGAGTGCATCAGGTCCCTTATGATGATCTGCTGCTCCTTCTCAGCCTCCTCAAAAGCATCAAGGATTTTCCTGACCGTCGAAAGTCTGGGGTCTACATCTCCCGATTCGATACGGGCTATAAGGGGCTGACTTACACCTGCCCTTTTAGCCAGATCGCTCTGGGTAAGCCCTAGTTCATTCCGTCTTTTTTTAAGATCTTCGGGTGTTGGAAGCTGCATATATATTACCGATAGTAATTATGATATTTAATGTCATTGGTTAACATTATTTGAAAGGTAGATATATAAATTGCTTTCAAGAACACGAAATCCCAATTAGAAATAACCTGCAAAATATTTTTCCAACAAAGAATAAAATCTAAAAATAGTTAACTTTAAACATTGATCAATGCAGATACAGTACAAAAAAATTAAAAATTAAAAACACAAAAAAAAAATAAAAACGAAAAAAAGAAAAAATAATTTATATTTTCATTATTAAATATAAAAGGGGTTTTAAATATAAGAGGGGTTTTCTATTTCCTTGGACTTCTTGGTCCTCAGTTCGCCTTTAATAGCTTCATAATATTTCATGGTATCCGGGGTAACTGAAGGTCCTGTCTCTTCAATCGCTTTAAGAAAATGTTTCTGTTTGACCTTTTTTGCATGGAGTTCTTCGCGCAGGGCATACCTCCCTGCCTTTTTGCATATGGCTGCGAGATCTGCACCTGTATACTGGTCAGTCAGGTCAACAAGTTCCTCAATATTCACATCCTCCGCAAGAGCCATTTTCTTTATGTGGACCTTGAGGATTTCTCTCCTGGCCCCTTTATCCGGGATAGGCACCAGAATAAGCTCATCAAAGCGCCCTGGCCGTATCAGAGCCGGATCAATGATGTCAGGGCGGTTAGTTGCGCCAATCACCACAACACCCCGGAGCTCTTCGAGTCCGTCCATTTCGGAAAGGAGCTGATTAAGGATCCGGGCCGTAACCTGCGGCTCCCCTGCAGAGATCCCACGGATGGGGGCAAGAGAGTCAAGTTCATCCAGAAATACAATGGAAGGAGCAACCTGCCTTGCCCGCATGAAGACCTCAGCAATCCTTTTTTCTGACTCCCCGTACCACTTGGAGAGGAGGTCACTTCCTTTGGCTGTGATGAAGTTGGCGTCGGATTCATGGGCAATGGCTTTTGCAAGAAGAGTCTTTCCAGTACCAGGAGGACCGTAGAGAAGCACACCTTTTGGAGCTTCAACTCCTATGTCCCGGTAAGACTCGGGGTTTTTAAGCGGCCATTCCACGGTTTCTTTCAGGAGGCACTTTACATCTTCCAGACCGCCCACATCGTCCCAGCTGACATTGGGGATCTCAATAAGGATTTCCCGGACGGCTGAGGGCTGGACTTCTTTCATGGCCTCTTCGAAGTCTTCTCTTGTAACCTGCAGGGCATCCAGGATTTCTGCTGGGATCTGGGGTTCTTTCAGGTTGAGCTTCGGAAGGATACGCCGAAGAGCACTCATAGCAGCTTCCCGGCAGAGAGCCGCAATGTCAGCCCCCACAAACCCATAGGTAATCTGGGAAAGGTCCCTGAGGTTTACGTCCTCGGTAAGAGGCATCCCCCTGGTATGGATCTGGAAAATCTCAAGCCTTCCTTCTGTATCTGGAACCCGGAGTTCTATTTCCCTGTCAAATCGGCCCGGGCGGCGCAGTGCAAGATCCAGGGCTTCGGGGCGGTTTGTTGCACCTATCACGATCACGTTCTTGCGGCTTTTTAAGCCGTCCATAAGGGAAAGGAGCTGGGCGACCACCCTTCTCTCTACTTCTCCTGTGACCTCCGCTCTTTTTGGGGCAATGGAATCGATCTCGTCCAGAAAGATGATTGCAGGGGCATTCTTTTCGGCATCATCGAAGATATCACGGATCGCTTTTTCAGATTCCCCATAGTATTTGGACATAATTTCCGGACCGTTGATGGAAATGAAATAGGCATCAGACTCATTTGCAACCGCCTTTGCAAGCATGGTCTTGCCTGTCCCGGGAGGCCCATGAAGCAGCACCCCTTTCGGGGCGTCAATCCCAAGCCGGTCAAAAAGTTCAGGGTGTTTCAGAGGGAGTTCTATCATTTCCCTGACTTTTGTAATGGCATCCTTGAGCCCGCCCAGATCTTCGTACATAACGGTAGGAATAGTCTGTTCCGGAGGAATTTCCACGGCTTTGGGGAGGAGTTCAATTTCGGTCATGTCCGTGATCTTTACGATCCCCGACGGGGAGGTAGAAACAACCTGCAGCTTAATTTCCCCAAGCCCGAAGGAGGGGCCAAAACCCTGCCCGAAAAAGTCCTGGAAAAAGTCATCGAACATGAGCCCCTTGCTAGAACTGTCTCTCTCCCTGGACTTCCTTAAGCTAGTGGTGGAGATAAAGTCCCCTTTTGAAACCGTACGGTTCATGAAGACCGCACTGAGCGTCTCACTGGGAGCATAGATCTGCATGCCCTTTGTAACGGGAGACAGGGTCACTTGCTTTGCTTCTTTCCATTCGGCTTTCCAGATCTCCACATATTCCCCTATACTGGTCTTTGCATTGGTACGGATAAGCCCGTCCATGCGGACAATATCAAGCCCGGAATCACTGGGATAAGGACGTCCTATAAGTGCAGAAGTTGATTTTCCGCCTTTGATTTCCACAACATCAAAGGGTTTCAGACCTAGTTTCTCCCTGAATATTTCATCAATTCGGACAATTCCTTTTCCGACATCCCGTTGATCGGCTTCTGCAACCTTAAGTTTTACAATCGATTTATCCCCCTCAATCAAATGACACCCTCCATCTCCATCTCCATCAGTAAAATAGTCCCCTCTGTAAAAGTATACAGCTTTTTGAAAAAATAAAAGCAATATGTGGCTTGTCGGGCTTGTTTGGCTTTACTCACTTACTCTCTTTGCCTCTCCATCAAGCTTTTTTAAGTTTGTAGGGATAGGGTTTTCTTTGAGAAGCTTTGCGAAGTACACAAGATTATGTGCCATGTATCTGACTGTCCGATTCGTATAAAGGTGCTTTTCCCCTCCGGCTTCGATGTAACTGGGTCCCGGACCTGCATCACCAACCCAGTAACAGTCAACATTGGGAGGCACAGTACATCCGAGATGGGTCAGGTTGAAGAGCGTGGTTGCAGCAACATTGTGTGCTCCATCTTCATTGCCGGTGACTATAACCCCTGCTACCTTCCCATAAAGAGGATACTGGCCTGTTACGGGATTCCCTTCCATATACGTCCCGTCCAGCCTTTCGAGGACCATCTGGGCCACCGAAGAGCGGACGCCGAACCAGATAGGAGAAGCTATTATCAGGATATCGCAGGTTTTTATTTTTTCAAGTATAAAGGGCCATTCGTCTTCATTCCCTTCATCTGAGGAAACCCCGAAAGCTATATTGTAGTCAACCGCCCTTATGACCTCACTCTCAACACCAAGGTCTCTAAAAATAATCATAGCCTTGTCAATAAGAGCCCGGGTGTTCGATATCTGAGGTGATTTTTTCAGTGTGCAATTCAAAAAAAGAGCCTTTATCGCCATAATAGATATGTTTCTAAATACCGTTATATATACGGGAGCGCATAAATATTCAGAAAGATTATTGCTTAACTAAATTTCACTATGAGTTTAATGAAAATAAAAAAATGGAAAGCCCGAAAAAATAGAAAATGCAAAGAGAAATGCAAAGAGAGTAGATGAAAACAAAATAGAAACATCTAAAATGAAAAAAGGAAAATTATTAGAGTTTAAGTTCTTTAGCCATTTCCTGAAAAACTTTTCCTTTATCAGTCGTGATGAAAATACCGTTTTCGTGCCTTATAAGCTCTTTCTCTTTCAACATTTCCAGATACTTCTGAGCAATGTTAAAGTTAAGATTTACCTCATAAACGATATGTGTTTTCTTTGCCCCGTTCATCGCCACTCTTAAAATATCTACTGCTATATCTGTCCTGCTTCTTCTTTTCAATACTTACTCCTCCCCCACTGTAGATTGAAATAATCTTTGTAAGATCAACGCTTTCAAAATATATTAAAGCGTATCTTTTTGTAGGTAACAAAGATTCTAAGTCTTTATCGTTCCCCTTTCTATATAACAATATCAGTATTATATAAAGTATTAAGTTTTAAAAGGAAAATTTAACCTGCACTTGATACACAATGATACACAATGATACACAATAATACATATATGGATTGCTTCTAGATAAAAAAACTACTCAGTTTTAAACGCTGGTTAAACTCAAAAAAGATTAGTGGGCCCGCTGAGATTCGAACTCAGGATCCCCGCCGTGTAAAGGCGATGTCATGACCGACTAGACCACGAGCCCAGTTTGTTATTAGTCACATATAAGTCATATTTACCATATAATTGTTTTACAAGCAATTGCTTGAAATGCAAATCCAACATGTCACTAGTTATATATATGTCTTTTGTTCGGAGAATTTTTTAAAATATTATTGATACTGATGGTTTTTATAGGAAGAAGCGTAAAACCCCAAAGTTTTTAGTTCCGCGGGATATAAGCGTCAGCTTTCATATATTTTTCAATTGTTGATTCTGCTAAACTATTTTTTGTATTAAGTTAATTTAATAGTAGATACTGTCACCACAACCCAAAATGCGAAAACCAAGCTAAGGAAGTTGGATAACAGAGTATCGCATACCTGAAGAGATCGGGAACATTAAGCCGGAGAAGACCGGAAATTCTAAGCATCTCAAGTAACCTCACGCTCATATACCCTATTTCACCTGTGGCATATTCCATTTCACCTGTGGTATGCGGGGTAAAGTCTGTATGGCTTGTCCTCAGAAGAAGGAAAGATGACTCAGGAAGCCGCTGAATCTTTAGTTTAGCGATAGTTCACATAACACATACTTTCACCTGTATCTTTCGGATAGAGAACTGAAAACAACTGAAAAGAAATAGAAAGTTTACTACTCTAAAAGTATGAAAATACTTGCCATTTGCGGGCATTCTTTCACAATTATTATAATCAGGATAAATACAAGCAAAATATATTTATACGAGATTAACATGATCTAATGTGTGAGCGGGCCTCTCTTTTGTAAGATAACCCCAACCCCCCAACACCCCAATTCATACTCCCCAACCCGCTCATACTAATTCTATTAAAATCTCACACTAATTTTATTACTACTGCATCAATTCCTAATTAATTCCTCTTTCTTTTTAATCTCTCTTTCTTTTTAATCCCTCTTTCTTTTTAATTCCCCTTTCTTTTAAATTATAATTCCACCAGGCATTTCAGCCCTTTTTTCCATATTATATTTCCATGTAAAAATGACTGGCTTTTCGTTAACATGGTCGATATATAGATCAATTCGTCCCCCTAACTCCTTTATTGAGTCAACTTTTATTCCTCTCAATATGCTTCTTGTCATTTTACTGAAAAAACTTTCAATTATATTTAGCCATGAAGCATATTTGGGTGTGAATACAAATTCAAATTTATCAGGAACAGTTTTCAGGTATTCTCGAGTTTCTATTGATGTATGTATTTTGTGATAATCCATCAAAATTTAGATATTTTTTTCATCGTAGGAAATAATCACTGATTCAACTTCTTTTTTTTAGATATTATCACTTAATTCATTAGCTTCTTTTATATGTAACTAATACCCTGGCTGCTTTTTGATCAAACTCCGGATCAACTTTAACAATATAAAATCTGATCTTATGTGGTTTTATGTTACTTGCATTGAGAATTTTTGAAATTGTCCCCTGATTTATCGAAGATAAATCAGAATGTCCTTCTATGATACAATTCTTAAGGATATGTTCTTAAGGATATGTTTGGCAAGAAGTCTCTACGTCCAGATTTCATTAGGATAACCAAGATTTATTAGCTTCATACATGCAAATGACATTACAACAGCCCGTGATTTGGGACTAATGTTTTGAGGCCTTCCACTTCTGGATTTATCTATTAAGCCTTCTTTAACCCCTAAATTTAAAACCCCTTTGATCCATTATCTTACAGTTTTGTAATCTACTTTTAACTTTCTGGATATCTTAGTGTCGTTTTTTCCATGATAGCTTAAAAGTATGATTTAAGATCTTTCAACAATGCTTGCTGCTTGATTTCTAGAATGGTTGAGCTTGATAAGACAATCTAAATTTTTTGAATGAATGATAATTTGGGGCGACGGCTTACACAAGGCATAAGGCAATTTATTGAATGATTAATATAATTAGTTTAGGAATTTATATTAGAATCTATGCACTACTTATTCAAAAAGCATTGTTAATTGCCCACAACTTATTATATATCTACAAAGGTTAGCTGATACTCAAATGAGTGTCATCCTTTCTTATCCGTTCTTATTCCAGTGTTATTAATCCATTATCTGACTGCACGTGTTCCAGAAAAATATTATTTTTAAGAACATTTTGAGAATATAGTAACTATAAAACTGTAATTATATATTGTGATGAATTATATAGGAAGGTATTTATAGTATGTAATATTACTCATGCATAGTGAGCGGGTCTCTTTTCCATAGTATAACCCCAAACCCATATCCCCCAACTATTCCCCAACTATTCCCCCCAACTCCCCAAACCCGCTCACAAACTATTCTCATGGCTTTTTTTTCTCAACTTTATTTCAAAATAATATTATTATCTCAACATTTTGTAACTTTGTTCAAACCATTCTCAACTTTGCCAGCTCTTCGTTGTTTTGTGTGAATAGCTTTATCATAACCAACGTGATCTTGAATTGAAAATCATCTTATCCATAGAAAATGACGAAGAGCCACTTTACTTATATAATCTCAATTACACCTGCAGTATTCCAACTAATCTTAACTTCTCTTAACTTTTCTTAACCCTTCTTAACCCCTCTTAACTTTTCTTAACTTCTCTTAACCCTTCTTAACCCCTCTTAACTTTTCTTAACTTCTATTAACTTATCCCAAACAGCCATAACTTATTAAAAATGTCCTCGTACGGAGTACAGTTACAATAGAAACATTCTGAAATTCTAGTCCAAAATAATAGAAGCATTCTGAAATTTCAGTCCAAATTTCCCAAACACCCCAACACTTTTATTAATTCAAAATCAACTTTATCAGTTCCGCTCATATAATACTTCAGGTCATTTTTTGCGGCAGTTAGGATTTTTTATCGTTAAAGATGATTTGGGTTTCAAATATGTCTGGAATGCCAAGCCCACTAAAAATCAGGACAATGAACTTTTTTTAAAATTGAACCGGAGTAAAGTAATAAAGTCAACTACCCCTGAGCTAAAGATTCGGGGAGTTCCTGCTGAAAGTTTATGAGGCATGCATAAACCAGCTATCTGAAGAAATATAAATGTAAAAAAAGTGTAGGGAATATAAAGAAGAACTTTTCTGGATTGAGGATTCCAGAAAAAAAAATAGTGAACTATTAACACTCCAGACATATTTAAAAGTCGAAAAGTGTTTTCTGGTTTTTAGGCTCAGCTTTTTTCAAAACTTTTCCTGTGCTATCCTGCATACCTGCGGAGGTTGAAGCTTCATCAGATATCCTTTGTTTTGATGGGTCACTGTTAGCTAGAGCCTTCTTTTTTGAAGATATAGAAGAGATATTCTTCTCTACAGATTTAGAAACAGGTTTCTTTTCTGGAAGGGGAGTGGAAAAAGAGAAGAAATTATTTTCTGCAGGTTTCGGACCCTCAGGCAGCATATTCCCTGAAGTCTCTTTTTTTTCGTGAATCTCCGAAGGTGTGTCAAATCCCATAAGAAGGGTTTTCTGCCCGGCTTCCGAAGGCTGAGAATCAGAAGCTTCAGATTTACCGGCCTGGACCCTCTTTTGAGTCCCCTTTTCGTCCTCCAGAATTACTGCAGGGCAGCTGAGAGTTCTCTGTTTATTGTCTACTGCAGGGGCAGAAACTTTAAAAAAATTCGGCTCTTCGGTCTTATCCTTGCTTTCATCGAGAAGTTTCTGCGCCTCGTCGTAAATTTTCTGCAGCTTTTTACTTGCCTTTGCACTTCCTGTAAGGTACATTAGCTCTTCAAGCTCAAGCCCGAGGTTTGCAGTAACTTCAACTGCAGATTTCTCATCCTTCAACATTCGCGAGTAAAACCCTAGAAGGTTGTTCCTCGAATAATGCATTGACTCAAAGCTGTGCTCCCCGATTTTTGAAGCGATATTGTCTCGCATATCCCGCTTCGAACGTGTCTGCCCGAGCCTTCTCCAGAGTGAAGGCTGCTGGTATTTGATAAAGCCCGGATACGACCTTGTCTTTGAAAGAGCAGCTCCGCAGACCATAAGCATGCTGGCATACCTCCACATCCTGTAATTCTGGCGTTTTTTTACACGCCCCAGATAAAGGTCAGCCTTTGAAAGATAACCAAAACCCATCCTTATATCTTCGAGGCCCCCGTCCTTGCGGGCATACTGGATAGGCAAATTTTCATCAATCCAGTGCACGAGGTCCTCAGGACTTTCATCAAGCCCGCGTGCAGATTCAAGAGCTTTTTTACAGTCAGTACTTTTAAAGATCTTCTGCATCACCTTAAAGATATTCTCCTTGACGTCCCTGCCTGCAGTCCCGATATCCTCAACTTCGAGCGCTTGCTTCCCGTTCGCTGCAGCCTGGAGGTCATTCATGGCACTCCTGAAATCTCCACCCGCGTTTTCCGCGATCTGCAGGACAGCTTCCTGGCTGCAATAAACTCCCTCAGCCTCACAAACTTTCTTCAAAGCAGGGACCATGGAACGGCTCTGCAAAGACCCGAACTTTATTTCCAGGCATAGATTCCTGATTGTAGGGGTTAACCCATAAATGTCATTCGCAATAAGCACGATAGGCTGGAGTGTGGCTTTTATGATCCCGGCAATAGCCCTCATTCCACCCCTATCCGAAGTCCCATGGATATTGTCCGCCTCATCAAGGATAATAAGACGTTTTCCACCAAAAAAAGTATTCATTGACGCTGCAGAACCAGCGACCTTCTCAATAACACCTGCAGTCCTCTGGTCACTTGCATTGAGTTCAATGACCTCCCAGTCCAGATCCCTGCCAAGCGCATGAGCACTTGAAGTCTTCCCTATCCCAGCAGGCCCATAGAGTATCACTGCCCTTCTCTCAGGAATCCCGGATTGCCATTCCTCAGCCCATACCCTGAAATCCTGCACTGCCTTCTTGTTCCCCACGACATCTCCGAGGGTCCGGGGTCGGTATTTTTCAGCCCATTCGATTGCCGACATCATCTTAAACCATACCAATAAAAAAGGAACTCATTATTAACTTTATATGTTTCAATTTGTTCATACAGTCCAGCGCCTGTACTTCTACAATTTTCCCAGCCCTCTTTTTAGAAGAAAACATAACTATAAAACATAACTATAACTCAGTCCTCCTACCTAAACAATTAGCCTATCCCAAAAGCCATTTAACTTATACTCATTTACAATTTTTAAAATTATTTTCAAGATCAGAAACCTGGTCGATTATTCGGGATATAAGATTCGAGAAGCAAATTCTGAGTTTTGGGATAAGCTCAATGTTAATTACCCATAATATTAGCCTGTTTGAGCTAGTGAAGTTTACTACTATAATCTATAAAGTAGTCCTCTTGAGCGCAGCGAAAAGGACCGCGTACTCCCGAGGCGCAACTCGGGTGGGGCAAAATTAATTAATGATTGTGTTTGTGTTTCTTAGGACTACTTCAAATCTTACATAAAAGTCTGGATGGATATGGAAAATAACGGCATGTATGCCCTCCTTGAGGCTATCGAATCACGAGCCCGGTCGAACAGGGCAAGGGTGGCTATGGGAATAAGGGATCCAAACCCCAAAACTCTTGAAAGTGCATGGAAAGCCCAGGAACTGGGATACGCACATGTTGTCCTTGTAGGGAACAAAAAAGAAATTGACGAGATAGGGACAGCACTTGAAATTGTGGATACCGATAACCCCGAAAAAGTCCTTTCAGAACTCCTGGTTTCAAGAAAGGTGGATGCGGTTATAAGAGGCACTGCAAAGGCATCCGGAGCTATTTCAAATCTGAAAGAAGCCCTTGGAATGAAAAGGGTTTGCAGACTTGCCCTGCTTCTGACGGCGGATGGAACACCGTTCTTCCTTGCCCCTGTTGGAATAGATGAAGGAAACACTATCAAAGATAAGCTACGTATGATTACCCTTGGTGCAGAACATATAAAGAGGTTAGGGGTCGAGCCTGTAGTAGGAGTACTTTCCGGAGGCAGGATAGGAGATATAGGGAGGGACAGGCGCGTGGACAGAACCCTTGCGGATGGAGAATTTGTAACCGGACAAGCTCTGGAACTCGGGATTAATGCCAGGCACTACACCATTCTTATTGAAGACGCCATAAAGGAATCGAACTTCATTGTTGCCCCTGACGGGATCTCGGGTAACCTTATATTCCGGACCATTGCTTTCCTTGGCGGAGGCGACGGACTCGGAGCTCCGGTATTAATGGACGATTATGTGTTTGTGGACACATCAAGGGTAGGTGGGCATTTCACAAAAGCCATTATGCTTGCAAGTGCACTATCCCACCTTCACAAGGAAAGAAAAAAGGTGATTCACTGAAGACAATTGTAGAGAGCTGGCCCCCTGTAAAAGGGGACTACGTCACAGAAAAACCGGACTCCAGGATTGCAGTCGTAACCCTTGCAAGCAACTTTGACGCCTGCCCTGGTGCCGCCATCTGGGGGAGTTCAAAGACTGAAAACCTGGGTGTCGAAAAAATAATTGTAAACGTAATTTCAAACTCCAATATCCGTTATATCCTGGTCTGTGGGACTGAGTCAAGGGGTCATCTGGCAGGCCATACCCTGCTTGCAATCCATGCAAATGGGATTGACGAAAAAGGCAGAATTACAGGTTCTCAGGGTGCAATTCCTTTCATAGAAAATATCTCCAGAGATGCAGTCGAACGTTTCCAGCAGCAGGTTACACTCTTGGACAGAATAGGATTAAACGACCCTGAAGAGATCCGGAAGATTGTGGAGGCTTATAAAGATAAGGGCGAAGCATACCCTGAAGAGCCCATGGTTGTCTGCACCCCGAAAAAGAGGCAGTCCTCTTTTACAGGCCCCACTTCAGGGGATGTGATAGTCTCAGAAGAATTCGTAATGGATTCAATGGCAGGAATTATCTACCTGGCAGAAGCGAATTAATCATCGAAGTAAGTGAATTTTGAGAAGTGTGGATTTTGAGGGCGTAAAGATGTTTAAGTTCCAGAAAGAACAGGAAATTGCTAACATTGCTGGGGTAAAGGTAGGTGGACAGCCTGGAGAACTACCTACAGTACTTGCAGGGACTATTTTTTACAATAAACACGAAATCGTACAAGACGCAGCAAAAGGACTTTTTGATAGAGCCGCTGCCGAAAAACTCGTAAACCTGCAGGAGGTGGGTTCGGATACTACCGGAAATCCCCATATAGTACATATCTTTGGTACAACCTTCGAGAGTATCACGCATTATATTGATTTTATTGCAGAGATCTCGGATTCTCCGTTTCTTATCGATTCTCCCGAAGGGAACGTGCGTGCCCATGCAGCACAATATGTGAGTGAAATAGGGCTTGCAGACAGAGCAGTCTATAACTCCATAAACATGAGCATAACTGCGTCTGAAATCGAGGCTCTTGCACAGTCCGATATTGACAGTTCTATTATCCTTGGGTTCAATGCAACGGACTCCTCCCTCCAGGGCAGGATGGAACTGCTCGAAACGGGGGCAGGGCTGTTAGAAGAAGGTCTCCTCTCAGTTGCAGACAGGTGTGGAATAGTTAACAAGCTTATTGACCCTAGCATCACCCCTATGGGAAACGGAGCCGGAATAGCTCTCAGAATGACCATTACCGCAAAAGCAAAATGGGGACATCCTGCAGGCTCGGGAATTCATAATGCTCCCTCAGCCTGGAACTGGCTGAACAGGCAAAAGGAAAAAGACCCGGTCCTGTACAAAATCTGCGATGTGGGCTCTACCTGCCTACAACAGGCAGCATGTGGAGACTTCATCCTTTATGGTCCGATAGAGTATGCCCAGTATGTTTTCCCTATGGCTGCAATGAGCGACATCATGATTGCCGAAGCCGTGGCTGACCTGGATATCGAACCTGCAAACAGACATCCGATTAACCTGCTGGTTTAACTTGTTTGAATACTTCTACTAGGAGAACAGGAATTCTATAGCAAGATATCCATCTTGCCCAAGAAATTCTTCTCTTGATCCCGAAAATAGGTTTCTACTTCAGAGATTATTAAACAGATGTGAAAGGAGTATTTTCAGATACAATTTAATTTTGTTTTGATTTCATTCTCACAGGCTTTTACTTCAATATTACATTCGGCAGGTCGACGTTTAATTATTAATTATTTTTATTGAAGGTGATTTTGAAATAATACTCCCTAATTGTGTATAGTTGTTAGGTTTACATATGGTCCAAAAAGAATCTCTCATATTATATTTTAACAAAAAAATTGTTCATTGATTATATATGTCGTGGGAGTTGAGACACACGTTAACCAGTTTTTAATATAACATATAGTTAGCTAAAGTTCTAAAACAGCATCGTGGAAAATAGTCAAAATTTCAATGTCGCACCTGCCGAAAGCAGGTTCAATTTTACTTTCTGGCTTTTATTTATTGGTTTTTTTCGATCTCTTTTTTGTCTGAAAGCCGTTCTCCTGCGTCGAGCGTGATAAAAACGACACAGCACAGCGAATAAGGTTGTACAGGTCAGAAGAAAATCTTTGATTCCTGTGGTCCCGAAACGCAATTCGGGCGAGGCACAATACAGATGTCAAAAAATAGCCATTATTGTTAAAAAGCAGCGGTCAAGATCAAATAAAAGCAGCGATCAAGATCAAATAAACAGCGATCAAGATCAAATAGTGGCGTGTTTTTAAGCCACATGAAGCCTTTCAGAAACTTTGAATCCAAAAGTATTTACTCTCCAGAAATAGATTTAGGTATAAAATTTCTTGAAATGGGAGATTACCAGTGGATTAAGATAGAGGGATGAGCTAAATGGCTATAATAAAGAATAAAACTGACTATACTATCCGGTTTGTAGCTTATCGAGCTGATGGGTCCGAAATGCCTCAGAAAGCTACAAAGATTCCGCCAGACAATAGCCGATATGTAAGTGAGGACCACTCGGGGGGAATTGACTGGTTTATCATAACGGCTTTTCTTCCAGAGAGCAATATCAGAGATCATGTAGACCTGGACATCTTACCGGCTGTGAGAGATGGGGATGATGCGCTTACATTTGCAAAAATAGGAATTGACGAGAAATTTGTGTTTATAGAAGATACCGAAAAAAAAGAATTCCGTTTTTACCATGATGAGGAAGAGCCTGAAGGAGAAATCCAGGGCTGGTAAGTAAAGATAATATGAGTATGCTTGTAAGCCGGAAAAACTTCAAGATTTCAGGCTAATCATTTCTAAAATCTTTTTCGTTTTTTGACTGGTTTACTTTTGGTTTACTTTTGATTTTCTTTTGGTTTTTTACTTAAATGTCCCGGAGTCTCTTGAGCCGGGTGCAGAACCTTCCCTCCCACCTGCACACCTGATACAGATACCTTTTCTAAGGTCCATGCACTGGCTGCATACTAGTTTTCCGCATAAATGACAGGTATGAAGTTTAGCCGAGCGCCCGCAGATTGAACATAACCCCTCTACTTCCATAATTTCGGTCTCCTGAATATTCCCAATAAAAAATGGTTTTGAATAAATGGTTTTGAATAATAGAGCTGCATAAAAGATAGTTTTGTGCCACTATAAGCATTTCCTGGAATCTGTATCTGGATACCTCCGGGAATGTCTCTTCTAGCAAGTGCCGGTCAGATACAGGAAAAGCAATGAAATCCTTAAAGAATATACCCGAATCCAAAAAAAGAAGAAAAAGGAGGAAAAGACCTCCTTGAAAATAGAGTATTAAACAGTTTCAGTCCACTATCCCGCCAGTGTTTGCGGAATGGACGGAACGCTGGTACCTGGCAAGGTAACCTGTGACATCTTTTTTCAGGGGCACAAAAGCAGCTTTCCGCTTCTGGAGCTCTTCTGCGGAAACCTTCAGGTTCAGGACCCTTTCAGGAATGTTGATTTCTATAATATCCCCAGCCTTTACGAGGCCTATTGGCCCCCCTTCACTGGCCTCAGGAGAGACGTGTCCTATACATGGTCCGCGGGTCCCTCCGGAAAAGCGCCCATCAGTTATCAGAGCCACGGACTCGAGCAAACCCATGCCTGCAATTGCAGCTGTGGATGCAAGCATTTCACGCATTCCCGGACCGCCTTTGGGACCTTCATAGCGGATAATGACAACGTCCCCAGGCTTCACATCTCCTGCAAGAATGCTCTGCATAGCGTCTTCTTCACAGTCATAAACCTTTGCAGGGCCTGTATGGACACGCATTTTCGGGTCAACCGCAACCTGCTTTACAACTGAGCCATCAGGGGCAAGGCTTCCTTTGAGAACTGCAATTCCTCCTTCAGCATGGATTGGCTTTTCAAGGGTTGCAATGATCTCCTTATTCAGTTTCGGGTTAACTATTTCAAACTCATTCAGGTTTTCCCCGATAGTTTTGCCATTAACTGTAAGCTGGTCAAGGTGGAGTTTTGAAACAAGCCTCTGCATAACTGCCTCAACTCCGCCTGCCCTATCAAAGTGCAGCATAAAATTCGGGCCACCAGGTCTGAGGGAAATCAGATGGGGTGTTGTCCTGCTCAATTCATCGAAGACTTCAAGGGGCAGCTCAAGCCCGAATTCATGGGCAAGGGCAGGAAGGTGCAGGGTAGTATTTGTGCTTCCACCGACTGCCATATCGACCATTATGGCGTTCTCAAAGGACCTGCGAGTGACAATCTGCCTTGGAGTGATGTTTTCTTTAACAAGCTCCACAATGCGCTCTCCGGATTCCTTGGCAATGCGCGTCTTTTTTGCATCCACAGCGTGGGCGGTTGCACAGCCAGGAAGGCTCAGCCCGAGGGCTTCAGTCATGCATGCCATTGTGTTTGCAGTAAACATTCCGGCACATGACCCTGCTCCTGCACAGGAAAGATTTTCAAGCCTTTTAAGCTCGGTTTCAGAAATTTTGCCTGCCCTGTGGGCTCCGACCCCTTCAAAGACTGAGATAAGGTCAGTGTATTTATCGTCCACATAGCCTGGAAGCATTGGCCCTCCTGTCACAACAATGGCAGGGATATCAAGCCTGCCTGCTGCCATAAGGTGTGCAGGTACAATCTTATCACATGTAGGGATAAGGACCATACCATCAAACTGGTGGGCTCTGACCATCAGTTCGATCGTGTCCTCTATAACCTCCCTGCTTGGGAGGGAATATTTCATGCCCTCATGCCCCATTGCAATCCCATCACAAACCCCTATGGTATGGAACTCAAAAGGAACTCCCCCAGCGTTCCTGATTCCGGCTTTCACAGCCTCAGCAAGTTTATTCAGGTGAATATGGCCAGGGATTATGTCATTCCAGGAATTGACAACTGCTATGAACGGCTTCTTCATTTCCGAATCCGTAACCCCGGTTGCTTTCAGGAGGGAACGGTTGGCGGCACGTTCAGGCCCCTCTTTGATGATGTTGCTTCTCATTGCAAATCTCCTTATGATCTCGATATTGAAAACTATCAGTGTAATTCGCTATTAATGTATAGATAGGAAAAAACTTCATAGTATAAACAGGTTGGGGAAGAAAAAGCTGTAAAAAAGTCACAGAGAAAAATACTGAAAATCTAAAAAAACTTATCGAAAGGTTAGCTGAAAAGATACAGAAAAAGGCAGCTGGAGAGGTACAGATCAAAAAAATAGAGCGACCAAAAAAAATGGCAGGTCAAAAATATCGGTAAAAGTATTATCTGGAAAGAATGGCACCTGCCTTCTGACAACAACGGTTAAAAACCGGAAAAAATATCCGAATGAGCCATTAATACCAGCATCAAATATCACAAAAAGGCAATTTATTATAATAATATCCAAATATTTATATAGCCCATCAAGGATTTTGGTTTTAGCATAGTGAACGGACCTACCCTGGACTACATCTACAAAATCACACCCAAGCAACACACCACAAAAATTTCAACCATCACAGGGTTGTCCCTTTCACCAAATTTTTTTCTTACAAATTCTTTTTCTTACGAATTCTTTTTCTTACAAATTCTTTTTCTTACAAATTCTTTTTCTTACAAATTCTTTTTCTTACGAATTCTTTTTCTTACAAATTCTTTTTCTTACAAATTCTTTTTCTTACAAATTCTTTTTCTTACAAATTCTTTTTCTTACAAATTCATATTCTCACAGGAAATGAAAGGATACTTGAAAAAATAAAAGAATTCAGAAGAAGCCTCGAGAAAAACAGAAATAAGTAAGCTAATCGGACAAAATGGTTTGAGAAGCAAAGGAATCGCAGTAAAGTTTCCCTCAAAGCCTTACCGCAGATCCTTTAATGGAGGTGTTATGTTTTTTGGACTATTTTGCCACTCTAGCCTTTTTTAGATGTTTGCCATTTTTCAGGCTTTTTGCCATTTAGTTTTGCCATTTTAGACTTCAGCCATTTAGTTTTGCCATTTTAGACTTCAGCCATTTAGTTTTGCCATTTTAGACTTCAGCCATTTAGTTTTGCCATTTTAGACTTCAGCCATTTAGTTTTGCCATTTTATGTATTCCGTATTTGTGAATCTTGAAGGTACTGTACATGGTTTCCTGAAACCCGCTTTAGATTAAGATTTGGTCGGTTAGCTTCCAGATTTGGAGATCCATTTTTCTGTTGGGGTTCGTGAAGAGTTCATGAAAGATCATGCGGGTTCACAGTGTTCTCCAGCTAATTTTTTTGGTGGTATGATAATGGAGTTCTCCTGACTGGTAGAACCGTATCACAAATACGGAGTACGGAATCTTAGTACCTCTTACATTGTATATATAGATATCTATTGAGTTTTAAAAAAGAATACGGCTGGTATAGACCATTATGAGAGAGCCCAAAAATTTACCAATAAATAGTTTTCGGCTCTACGGAATTCAGCTTTATTGGGAAAAGAGATCCCGGGATCAAAAAAACTGATATTCAATAAAAACATAATTATATAAAACAAAGCGAACCGAAAATTACAGGCAAACCTGTTGATGGCAAATATGCAGACCGGTAAATTCACACACAGGAGAATTTGCGATTCGGCATATATACAGTTTCCAAAGGATTATCCCGGAAGTGACTATTGAAACATCCCTGTGCAGGTGGTTAGAAGAAAATGGACAGTAAGACTTCAGAAAACAGAGGCGAACTAAACACTTTTCCTCAAGTAGCAGATGCTGTGGATAACAAAAGGGGAAAAGCCCTCCATGCAGTTCTGGAAAGGGAAAAAGCCCTGAAAACTATAATCAATAACAGTCATGTAGTTGTATTCCTCTGGAAAAACGAAGAAAAATGGCCTGCAGAGTTTGTTTCCGAAAATGTGGTGAACTTTGGATATACGGTAGAAGATTTTATATCAGGCAGGATACTTTACGGGGACATTATACACCCTGATGACCTTGGAAAGGTTGAAAAGGAGCTTGAAAAAAGAATAAGGAATGGAACTCCAGATTTCAATATGGAATACAGGATTTTTACAAAAGCCCGTAAAATTAACTGGGTAAATGAAAGGACCTTCATCCAGAGAGATTCGGAAGGAGAGGTAACCCATTTTCAGGGAGTGGTGCTCGACATCACCGAGCGGAAGAGAAGTGAAGAAAAACTGAAAAAAGTCCTGAGGATGCAGAAGGTACTGACCACAATAATCAACAACAGCCCTGCAGTGGTCTTCCTTTGGAGGGATGAAAAATACTGGCCTGCAACTTTTGTCTCAGATAATGTTGTACAGTTTGGATATACAGTTGACGATTTTACATCACAGAAAATCCTGTATGGAAAGATAATGCATCCCGATGACCTGAAAAGGGTTGAAGAAGTACTCGAGAGACGCATTCAGAAAGGAGAAGTAAGCTTCAATTCAGAATACAGGATTTTTACAAAAGCCGGAGACCTGCGCTGGGTAAACGAACGGACCTTTATCCAGAGAGAAGGAGATGGGAACGTGACCAGCTTTCAGGGGATAGTGCTGGACATAACTCCCCGGAAAAAGGTTGAAGAAGCCCTGAAAAAATCCCTCAAAATGCAGAAAATGCTGAAAACGATAATCAATAATAGCTCAGCAGTAGTTTTCCTGTGGAAAAATATGGAAAACTGGCCTGTCGAGTTCGTTTCAGAAAATATAACGCAGTTTGGATATACTGTAGCTGACTTCACTTCGGGTAGAATCCTTTACGGAGACATAGTTCACAAAAAGGACATCAATTCGATTTCTGAAACCCTTAAACGCTCCATTCGAGAGGGTTATGATTCTTTTGAGATGGAATACCGAATTTCCACAGGAGATGGCAATATTCGCTGGGTTGAAGAAAGGGCGTATATCCAGCGAGATCGTGAAGGCACCCCAGCTCACTTTCAAGGAGTAGTTATTGACATTACCGAAAGAAAAGAAGCACAGAAAATGCTCGAGATTCAGCGGGAACTCGGAATGTTCCTGAACGGCACCTGGAACCTCCAGACCATGCTCTCCCATATCCTTGATGCCTGCCTGCAAATAAAAGATATAGATGCTGGGGGCATATACCTGAAAGACGAACTTCTGGACCAGATTAACCTGGTGGCGCACAGAGGGCTTTCCTCCGAATTTGTGAAAAGTGTTTCTGCATACAGGGCGGACTCCCCGGAAGCAAAGAAGGTCTGGACCGAGAAACCCATTTACAAACTGGATTTTTATGCTGAAGAGATGAAAGACCTGCTAAGTAAAGAAAAGATCACTGCAGTTGCAGTAATCCCTATGAAGCATAGAGGAGAGATAGTAGGCAGCCTGAACCTCGCTTCCCGTAATGTAGACCGGATTCCCCAGAACGTCCGCGATTTCCTTGAGAGCATTGCCCTCCAGGTAGTCAACTATATAGCCCCTATTCGTATAGAGGCGGATCTTTTATAAAGACAGCCAATCTGAAGCTCGAACTATATCCGGACGACGAAACCCTTATTTAAAATAATTTTTATAAATAATGTTGAATTGGGGAGCGAGAAAAGCCCCAGGGTTATACCATCAAGCTCTGAGCTTTAGATATGCAACTGCCGGTTTTTGCTCTCCTTTTTCCGGGGTTTGAATAATCATACTTTATTATATCGCTAGAGGGATACAGGTTGAAAGCAATAGTAGTCTATCTAAGTACCTCAGGGAATACAAAGGCTATGGCCGAGGCAATAGGAAACGGAATCGAGTCAAAGAATGTGGATGTAAAGGTTGTCAGTTTCTATGATGTAAAGCCCGAAGAACTCAATGAAGCAGAAGCAATTGCAGTTGGCTCTTCGACTTTTTACTACAAAATGCTGCTGCCCATGGAAAAATTCATGAATGAAACCCTTATTTCCACAAACCCACAGGGCAAGATAGGTGCTGCATTCGGATCTTACGGGTGGAGCGGAGAAGCACCCATATTGATAGCCGAAAAAATGCGGGAAATGGAAATGAGCGTGGTGGACCCCGTACTCCGGATTCTTCACAAACCCACGGACAAGGACCTGCAGGAATGCAAGCGGCTCGGCATTGACATTGCAGAAAAACTGAAGCATAAAAGCAAAAAGGCAGAGTAATAAAAGCAGCCCGGATTGTTTTAAAACGAGTGGCCTGGATTATTCCAGTGCCATTTCCACTCGTTTCCTGAATTCACCAGGTTTTTCGGAAACCAGGACAACAGTCCTGAAAAAACCCTTATCTTTTCTGATTGCCACAGCTTTTGCGTGCTTTCCCACAAAAATTAGTTTGCGGCCCCATATTCTGACACCCCACCCCATATACCACGGAAATTCGTCCATGATATCTACCGAGCTGATATCGGAAAAGGGAATGCTGTACCTGAATGGTGGAAAAACTGCAACCACGCGATCGGAAGTTATCAGGAATTTCATGCCAAAAAAGCTCCACATTGCAGCAAGGTAAATGAGGAGGATAAGAGGCAGAAAGTACCTTTCCTCAGGATCAGTCCCAAAGCCAAAAAGTTCAGTAAGAGAAAAGATGTAAAATGCCAGGATCAGCAGCAGACCTGTAACCATAAGCAATCTTATTTGTTTACTGTAGGTTGCCTTCTGTTCGTAAAAGCCTATCATAGCATTACCTCCTGTTGAGGGATTTTCAATTTTTTCATTCCGGGTTTAATCATTCCTGAGGAATTTCGGTAACTGGGGTTGAATCCAGCAGCAGCTCATTGAATATTTCAGTGCCCAGCTGCCGGGCAGAAAGCTCATAGCTTATAAGGCTCTCTCTGTCAAAGTGCCTCTGATTCTTCGGGAAAAGGGATACCAGGAAAAACTTATCACTAACGACAAGATTTGCAATCTTCAGTTCGCCTGAATACCGGAAAAATTTCACATTATCAAGAGACATCATAATTCGGAAGTCCTTCGTATAGTCCTGGTAGTACCGCTGAAAAACAGACTCCGACATTAGAAAAGAGAATTTAACTCCCTTTATTGCAAGCTCCTGGCAAAGAGAAATCAGAGGCTGGTGAAAGTAGGCTATAGCTTCAAGAACATAGCTGGACTTTGAAAGGTTTTCCACAACTTTAGGGTCGACTTCGAACATGCGGTCCAGGTCAGGCTGAATCAGTTCACATTTTCTAAGTTCTCCCAGTCTCTTCCGAAAAGAGGGAGGTGCCCCCTGCAGGTCCTTTTCCGACCAATACTCAAAGTTATCTTCAAAAAGTTCTATAGTGCTGACAAGGGGCTTCATTTTTTCAACGAGAACCTTTCCGATGAGAGAAAGAATATAGGTTTTGTCCTCCTGAACGACAAGGGACATATCTTTTAATTTTTTAATCTGGGGAAGGATAGAAGTTGAAGTTACCTGAAGGGCTTCCGTAATTTCATCCATATTTTTGGGCCCGCTTTTCAGAAAAAGCAATAACTGTTTTCGTTTATCGGAAAGAAAAATCAGCTCTATAAGTTCCAGTTTCACCCTTCAGTCTCCTATAAGTGTTATAAGGCTAAAAAGATTACAGATAAGACTGAAAATATTACAACCGCTAAAAATATATAAGTTATTACTTTTTCCCTCTATTCTTACCTGAAGAAAAAGCAGAGCCTTTTAATAAATCCGGATTACCAGATTAAATCCTGACAATAAGTTTAAACTTGAGAAGTATAAAAAAGTCAAAACTTGAGAAGTATAAAAAAGTCAAAACTTGAGAAGTATAAAAAAGTCAAAACTTGAGAAGTATAAAAAAGTCAAAACTTGAGAAGTATAAAAAAGTCAAAACTTGAGAAGTATAAACTTGATTATGGGAGACTATACAAAACTACTAAAAAAGATTTTTGAGAATTAATATCATGAAAAATCTGATGGAATTTCCCTGACCTGATAGCTTCCGCTAGATAGGTGTTTATTATCATCTCAAGTCAGGGTACCTTCCAGATTCCTTAAACTTAAAGTTTCAAGCTGGAGATTTTATAACAAATAAGGGTTCTTGAAAGATTTTTAATCTTTCAACATTATCTTATCTGCATTGAAAAATATAAGGAAAATCCTGTCCCGACAAGCTTTCAGGCAGAAGCTTCCTTGGTCAGGATATAAGCGACCATTTCAGGGTTCAACTTGCTTTCCCTTGAAACCTTTTCTTCGATTCTCTCAGCAGGTGTACCCTCCATCTTCAGTTCTCTGATCTTCTCAATCACCGAGGACGGGATACTGTAATATTCATTAATGTCTTTCCTGTGGCCCCAGACATCTCCTTCAATAAGCTGGATTCTCTGCATCTCAAGGAACATTTCTATGGACTTTGAGACCGTGCGTCTGTAAGATTTAGGTAACTGAATGACCTCAATCTTCGGACAGGTTTCTACCAGTGCAAAGATGTCCTTGTTCGAAGGCCTGAAGGCCAGGTGAACAACACGTTCATTAGGGTTAAGTGTAAAAATCTCTTCCCTGGAACTAACTACTCTAATTTTCATTATGTCTTCCCCCACTTTAAAGTTCTTTTACGTTTTTACCTCATTATAAACTACTTATACTTATTATAAATATTTGTCTACCACGCCCGTTAATTTTTAGATAGTTTACTGCATTTTCAGTCCAGTCTCATAACCCTAAAAGTGACAGAAAAATCTCGGAAAGGTAATAAAAACAGAACTGAAGTATTCGGAATCAAGGGATCTTCAACCCTTCTAATGAGCCTCCCCGAAGAAGAAAAATAAGAGAAAATGTAATTGGATAATTAATTAAAACCATTCGGTAAAATCTGGAACCCATAATCTACTATTTTCAGGAGCTTGCCCTTTAACTTACGATACAGTTCAACAGCTGCCCTGCCCTCAAAAATTAAAGGAAATAACGCTCATGTTTTAATTTATATCTTCATTTCATTTTCTGGAAGATCTCTACCTCTTTTCTGCCTGCATTTCCAGCCCAGGAAAGAGCGCACATCGGACATTCAGGTCCAAAACCCGCTGCGTTGTATCCGGTCATTCCACCTGCAGCGTTATTCACCCTGAAAAATCCGTGTTTTTTGAGAATACTGCACCCCATACCTGACCTGTGCCCTGTGCTGCAAATTACTGCATACTCAGCTTCAGGGTCAAGTTCCCTGTACCTTTCCCTCAGTTCCTGGACCGGAATATTTACTGCATGTTCTATATGGAAACTCTCAAACTCGGAAGAAGCCCTAACATCTAAAACTAAAGGAGGTTTTTTACTTCTAACCCATTCATATAGCTCAGGAATCGATAGCTGTGGCACATGGGAAGCCCTGAATCCAGCTGTTACCCAGGCAAACATTTCCCCTACCAGAAAACCGACAATACTGTCAAGCCCAACCCTGTGCATCCAGACCGCAGATTTCCTTGCATCTTCCTCATTATCTGAAACGAGCAGGATCTGCTTATCCGGAGGCAAGAGCCAGCCTGCATAGGTAGCAAAGTTACCCCTAAGGTCGATACACCAGGAACCAGGAACATGCTCTCCTCCGAAACTTTCGTAATGGCGGCTGTCAAGAATTGCTGTATCCTCCCTTCCGGCAAATTTGAAAAACTCCTCGGGAGAGATCTCTTTCAGTGGCGGAATTTCTTTGAGTTTTGTGGGACCTTTCCGATTGATTTCGGTGCAACGGCTAAAATGATCAGGTGCAGGAGGCATATTTGTTGTGAGGTTTTCTATAAACCCTTCCCTATCAGGGATCTGGAGAGCATAGTTGTATTTGCGTTCATATCCGATTGTACTTGAACGTTTAGCTCCCATAGCCCTTCCGCAGAGCGAGCCTTCCCCATGCGCAGGATAGACCTCGCAAGAATCAGGAAGGGAAAGCAGTTTTTTGTGCAGGCTGTCGTAAAGCATGGAAGCCAGTTCTCTGGCTTTTCCAGGGAACAGGTCTGGTCTACCCACATCCCCGACAAAAAGTGCATCCCCGCAAAAAACAGCAGCCGGATCAGGACCTCTGGAAGTGTCCGAAACCACATAGGAGATATGTTCAGGAGTGTGCCCTGGAGTTTCCAGTATCCTTACAATCATGTCCTCGATTTCGAACGTATTCCCTTCAACGAGCCCAATATGTTCAAACTCACAGTTAGCAGCTTTAGGGGTATAGATAGGTGCTCCCGTAAGCTCAGCGAGATCCATATGTCCGGAGACAAAATCTGCATGCAGATGTGTCTCCAGGATGTGAGTAATTTTCAGGCCCCTGGATTTTGCCTCTTTGATATAGACATCTACATCCCTTTGCGGGTCAATGACCGCACAGCCTTGCTTTCCTGCAAGAATATACGAACTGTGTGCTATGCCTTTCACAAAAAATGGAGTTATTTGCATACTATTTTCCCCCATCAACAGGTCGGCGATGTACCGAAAATTCTGTAAAATAGATTACCTCCGTATCATAAAAGATTATCTTTTAGATCAGGAAGATGAAATTAGCCAGTTAATTACGTGATTTTTCAGGATATGTCCTGTTTCAGGTCTTTTTCCGAACCTTTTTTTCTGAACATTTCTTCCTGAAAGTTTATGCCCTTTTGAAGAGAAACAATACTAAACTTTGCTAAATATATTTTTGAATCGGATTCAGGTTCAGTTGAACAGAATTTGGATCTATTTTTAATATTGGGGGTGTCAGGCAAGTGTTATTAATGGATATCATCACCTGGGAGCCGAAAGACTCCGAAAAGGTCAAGAACTGCTACATGAATTATGAATACCCGAAAGTCTTGAAAGTAATCAACGATTGGATAGACCTTACGGGATACCGCATGTTCCTGATTTATGAGACTGACGACGAGAAGGCTTCTGCAGCTGCAAACCTTCCATTTATAGGGCTTTGCAGGTTTGAGACCTTCCCGGTCATGAAGGCAGAAAAGTACATGCAGATGGTCCAGGAACTTGCAGGAAAAAACGGAGAAAAGGGGGTTGAAGCTGCAGCCCCTGGCAAAGGAGCCTCAGGAAAAGAAATCCTGACGCAAATAGAGAGCCTTGAAAAAAGAATATACCGCTTGGAACACCACTCTTTTATCCAGCAAGAAGACACAACCTGAATCCCGGATGCGCAATCAGGGAAAAAGCCGGATTTCAATAGCAGGGAATGAAGAGAGGAAAATAAGTCAACCCTCTCGAATTTATTTTTCAAGCTTATTTTTCAAGCACGTCTTCGAATTTGTCCGCGCCCATCCTGTAAATGTGCCAGCCGTCGACAGGCACGGCCCCGAAGTATTCGTAGAATTCCCTTGCAGGGTTCCAGTCAAGCACTGTCCACTCCATCCTCCCGCAATTCCTTTCTATCGCAAGCTTTGCACAGTGGAGGAACATTGCCTTTCCTATCCCCTTTCCTCGGAACTCTGGTTTTACAAAAATATCTTCAATATAGAGTCCCTGCCTTCCTACAAAAGTGGAGAAGTTGTGGAAAAATACCGTAAATCCCGCAGGTTCCCCCTCGAGTTCGGCGAAGAAAACCTCGGCATAGGGTCTTTCCCCGAACATGGACTCCATCAGAGATTCTTCAGTGGCTTTGACCAGATGGGAGAGTTTTTCAAATTCAGCAATGCCTTTGACAAATTCAAGAATAAGGGAAACATCTTCTTTTTGTGCAAAACGGATATTTAAACCGGTTTTTTTCTCAGTTTCAGCTATTTTTATACCTTCTATTTATATTTCTTTTTTTAAAATTTATCAATTAATATAATCCCAATCTCATCCATGTAAATCCTGATGGATAAACGATTATTTAGTAAAATTTTATTATTTGGAGAGTAATTGACTGAATGTACATGGTTTTTGTCAATTCAAATAAATTAAAAACCAAATCAAAGTCTTGTGTAAAATGCTCGGTCAAGAAGATTTCAAACCGGTAACACTTGCCGACAGGGTTTTTTCGAGCGTCATTATGCGCTTTACCCGCAAACCCATAGTAGCAATACGTTCACGAATATGATATGCTGGAGCCATTTTACCGTACCAGTACGCGTACGTGAACGGGAATGGGATTATTTTTTGCACCACCGCAGGGATTACCCGGTTCCACCCACCAATCGGTTCCAGGGACCCTGCGCTTATGCGTGCGCTTATACGGCTGGCGCTGGACGTGAGCGGCGATAGCCCATGTGCTCATTGATCCGGATACGGCGCAGTGGATGCAGGAGCTTGATCCCGGACTCATGCTGGTGCCGGACCGAAACAATTTTGAATATGTGTACATGGCTTCCGACCTTGTGGAACTCCCGGGGAAGAAATCCCTCAAAATCCGCAGTCATCTCAACAGGTTCCGAAAAAATTGCCTGAACACGGTCGAACAGATAACATCCCAAAACCAGGGAGAGATGATGGAATTCCTGAAGGAAGGGATCTATAAAACTATCAATGAGGAAACTGCAGCGGTTCTTATCGGCGAGGTGGAGTACATCAACAGGGAGATCGATCTCGGTGTCGGCGGCCTCAGAGAAGTAACCGACAAATAAAGAACCACCAGTCCTTTAGAGAAGGAAAAAATAAATAAAAAGAAAAAAAATTGAAAGAATTCACTCTCCCGTCTTCATTCTTCTTTCTTCTTTTTCTCGAAGGCTTCCTTTACAATCTTAACTGCGCAGAGTTCGCCGCACATGGAACAGGCATCACTTTCCGTTTTGCGGGTGTCCCGGATTTTGCGGGCGCGGGCGCCGTCGATTGCAAGTTCGAACTGCTTTTCCCAGTCAAGGTCCCTGCGAGCATAGGCCATGGCTGTGTCCTGTTTCCAGGCGCGTTCCCTTTGGCCTTCTTTTATAAGGTCGATGGTGTGGGCTGCAAGCTTTGTTACGAGTAGACCTTCTTTGATATCCTCGAGAGAGGGAAGGGCAAGGTGTTCGGAAGGAGTTACCATGCACAGGAAATCCGTGCCGTACATCCCGGCAACTGCACCCCCGATTGCCCCGGTGATGTGGTCAAAGCCAGGAGTGATGTCAGTAACAAGGGGTCCGAGGAGGTAAAGGGGGGCTCCGTCGCAGAGCTCTTTCATACCCCTGACACTGAGTTCAATCTCGTTTAAAGGGACGTGGCCCGGGCCTTCCACGAAAGTCTGGACATCGACTGCCCTTGCACGTTTTACAAGCTCTCCGAGGGTTATGAACTCCATGAATTTGGGGCGGTCCGACGCATCGGCAATACAGCCCGGGCGCATGCCGTCTCCAAGGCTCAGGGTCATGTCGTATTCTTTTGCGATTTCAAGAAGATAGTCAAATTCGACATAGAAGGGATTATCCTCCCCATTGTGGAGCATCCAGGCAAGGGTAAAAGAGCCTCCGCGGCTGACCACGTTCATTATCCGATCGCTCTGGCGCAGGCGTTCGAGGGAATTTAAGTTGACCCCGGCATGCACGGTTACAAAGTCCACACCCTGTTCTGCATGCTTTCTGACAGCGTTGAACATGTCGTCAGAAGTCATTTCCACGACAATATTCTGGGAAGCTGCAGCCTGGTAGATCGGAACAGTACCTACGGGGATGTTTACGGCTTTGATGATACGGGTGCGGATTTCATTCAGGTCCCCACCTGTGGAGAGGTCCATTACTGCATGAGCCCCGAAGGCTTCTGCAGCTTTTGCTTTCTCGATTTCGGCATCGATGTCGATGCAGTCCCTTGATGTGCCTATGTTGGCATTGATTTTTGTGCTCATGTATTTGCCAATCCCAACAGGGAGAGTTTCTCGCCTATTGTTTCTGGGAATGGTTATCAGCCCTTTTGCCACGCAGGAGCGGACAATTTCGGGGTCGATTCCTTCGGCTTTTGCCACGGCTTCTATTGAGGGGGTGACGATTCCCTTTTTAGCGTCTTCCATCAGCGTCATTGTTACTCCGTATGATGAGGGGAAATGGGGGTAAGTATAAGAATATATCAGTTGTACAAAACGATCCAGATATAATGATTAACTAAAACGATTGATCCTCGTGATTATAAGGATTAATCTCTGTGATTATAAGGATTAATCTCTGTGATTATAAGGATTAATCACTAAGGTCCTGGGTTACAAAGTAGAACAAACAGTATACTGATATATAACTTTTCATTCTATGGAAAGCCACCCAATAATCTATAAATGGCGAAATATATAAATCATGTGTAGATCCATTACATGGATGTCCAATGTGCATATTGTGTTTTTATCTGTACATTATATTTGTACGTTACATATGTGATGTTTATATTACGTGCACCTTACCTGTATATTATTACATGTTTGCCGCAAAAAGCGAAGAAAAACACCTGCAGGAATTTTATTAGAATTGTATTATAAAGATCTGGGGTTTTACGGGAGTGCGTATAAATAATCCCTGTAAGAAAGAAACAACAAACTCTGTAAGAAAGAAACCCAAAGATCTTTCCGCATTTCATTTCTTATCCGTATCACAGGAGTTCAGGTTTTTCATCATGACAGTTGTCACATTTGCAGAAAAGAATAAGGCAGCGGCCCAGATTGCCAGAATTCTGGGCGATGGGGAAGTAGATAAAATCTCAGTAGAAGGGCTGCCAGCTTACGAGTTTAAGTGGAAAGGAGAAGAGTGGTTCGTGATGGGGTTATCCGGGCACATTATGAGCTATGATTTTCCTGAAAAATATAACAAATGGAATGAGGTTGATCCCGGTGTCCTCCTTGGAGTTTACCCTGAAAAGTTCGTAACAAGGGCAGAGTATGCAGCTGCAGTGAAAAACCTGGCAAAAAGGGCAGACAAAATTATCCTTGCATGCGACTATGACAGGGAAGGAGAAAACATAGGTTTTGAGGCCAAGACTCTTTCAGAGGAGGTTACAAACGTACCGGTCTCAAGGGCACGTTTTTCAGCCCTTTCCCCAAAAGAAGTCAAAAAAGCTTTTGAAAACCCTGTAGACCCTGACTACAACATGGCAATGGCTGCGGAAGCCAGACAGATCCTTGACCTGAAGATGGGGGCAGCTTTTACCCGTTTTGTCACGCTTTCGGTCAGGGAAAAAGCAAGGACAAAAGACATCCTTTCAATAGGGCCCTGCCAGACGCCCACCTGCGGTTTTGTGTATGAGCGGGAAAAGACCATCCGGGCTTTTGAGACAAAGGACTTCTGGAAGATTACTGCAATTTTTGTTGCAAAGGGCGGGGAATTTGAGGGTATCCACAGGGCAGGAAACATCCACGACAAAGAAAAAGCATCTGAGATCTTCAAAAGGTTAAAAGGGGCAAAAGAAGGTCTTGTCGTAAAGAAAACGGTAAAGGAAACAAAGACCAGCCCTCCAAACCCGCTTAACACCACAGAGTATCTGAAGCGGGCTTCAAAATTCCTGGGAATCAGTCCGGAAGCTGCCCTTGAAGTTGCAGAACAGCTCTACCTTGCAGGGTTTACAAGCTACCCGAGGACAGAGACAAACAAATACGCAGATGATTTTGATTTTAAGTCTCTGGTCTTTGATTTTGCAAGGCAGAACGAGTATAAGCCCTTTGCCGAGTCAATCCTCTCTGCCCCGATAGTGCCAAAAAACGGGGAAAAAGACGCACACGACCACCCCCCTATCCACCCCATCCGAGCAGCTGCAAGGAGAGAAATCAATGCTGCAGTAAATATCCCGCAGGCGGCAGAGGTCTATGACCTTATTGCAAGGCATTTCTTGGCAAACCTGATGCCTGCAGCTGTTTTTGAAAAAACTCACCTTCACCTGCAGGTTCAGGAAGAACCTTTCGACTCCTCAGGGACCGTGCTTAAAGATGCAGGCTGGCTCGAAGTTTATCCTTTTGAAAATAAAAAAGATAAACTCCTCCCGTTTGTAGAGGAAAAAGAGAAAGTGGGCATAAAAAAGCTGAGAAACACCAAGTCCAAAACCAGCCCTCCCAAGAAGCTTACAGAAGCCGAACTTCTTACCCTTATGGACAAGCACGGGATAGGAACAAAAGCAACAGCTCCATCCCATATAGAAACAAACAAGAAGCGAGGGTATTTTGAGACCAAGGGGAAGACAGTCTCGATCCTTGACACAGGCTTTACCCTGATGGAAGGGCTCTCCCTGACTGTGCCAATCCTCGTCAGGCCGGACATTCGCTCAAAGATCGAAGCCCTTATTCAGGAAGTAGAAGATGGGAAAAAAGAGTTTGAAGCTGCCCTTGCCGAGGGCACGGCTCTTATCCGGGAAATGTATGCCCAGCTTGAAGCAAACAAAAAGGAGCTGACTTCAAGCATTGCAGGTACGATCAAGGACGAAGCTGCCCTTGAAGACAAGAAAAACTATATTGGGACCTGCAAGGCTTGTGGGCATGTGCTCAAGATTGTGCAGACGGATACGGGGCGTTTTGTAGGCTGTACAGGCTATCCTGACTGCAGAAACTCGTTCCCTCTTCCGAAAACGGGAGCCCTGAATGTGCTCAGGAGCAAAGAATGCAAAAAGGGAGGAGCGGCCGTCCTGAAGGTAGGCAACAAATACAACTGGGCGGTCGGCATTGGCCCCTGCTTCAAATGCGAGCTTGAAAAGGAATGCTACCCTCCCGAAACCGTAGGTCCCTGCCCACAATGTGACGGGAGCATGTTCCTGATCTCTTTTAAAGACAACCGTTTCCTGGGCTGCACAAAGCGCTGCGGATACACGCATTCAGTCCCGAAAACCGGAAAACTGACCCTGCTTGATAAAACCTGTGGGACATGCGGCTGGAAGCTGTTCAGGTTAAAAGAAGAGGGTGAAAGCCCGGAAGAGGATTTCTGCGTAAACCGGCGCTGCACGGAAGGCATAAAATACTGGAAAAAAAACAGGCCACAAAAGTGAGTTCAGAGGTAAGGCAAAGACTTCTGGAGATTCGGCATCGAGACCGGAAGCTGGAAGTACTGCAAGAAGTACAGCAAGAAATACAGCAAGAAATACAGAAAGACCGGTTCCAGGTAAGGTTTCAAAAGCACCATCGGCTGCAGTCAGACGGAAAGAGAGCAAATGAAAGCTTAGTAAAGAAGAGATAAAATACGGAAACATGGAAGGCGCGGAAAACACATAATTTTCGCTTAGAACCCATATTCCGGAGCTTCCCGGAATTTTATTGTGCTGAGAATGAAGTTAAGGAACTTAAATATTCAAATACGCCCTTACAACAATCCAGATAATAAGCCATACAATAGCTGAGAGCAAATTATTTCTGAATTTTGTCTCCATGTATTTAAAAATGCCCTATTCATATATAATTTTTTTTGTTTGTTTTCGAATATGTAACTGTTATTCAGTCTTAACAAAAAATTTCCCTTTTTACTTTAGAGATCTATTATCATAATCTAGAGACTATCTTGTCGGGTGAGCCATTTTTAAGATATGGGAACCTGTTGTAAAAAAATGAATGATTATGAAAATATATGAATGTTTAACTGTATGAAATAATTTATATTTCTTGATATTACTTTTCATTTATGAGAGGATCTCAAGAATTTTTGTCTCCCTCTGCCCCGGAATCCCCGCCTTCCGAATTGTTATTCACATGGAGATGCCAGTAGCGGTCGTAGAGGGTAATGTTCAGAGTCAGGAGCAGGATGAAGAAAAGCGTGATTCCCAGGTTGATCGAACCGTTATATCTGGGCAGGAAGTAGTTAGCAAGCAGGACCAGACCCATGTTTACTGCGGACATCACGATGAATTCCCTTATGATAGAACTCCAGTGCTTCCCGCTCCGGGACAGCCAGTGGCTCAGGGCTGTGTTTATTATGATGAGGACAGCCATGCCCGTTGCGAGCTGGAGGTTGCTTGCCCGCACGCCCGGAAGTATCTGGGCGAAGATAATGGTAATGAGAGAGATCAACGCGATCTTCTCGATCACCTGTTTGTTAATGAGGTGTTCCTGCTGTTCTTTCGCTGCTTCCGATCTGAAGGGGAAAAACGGGGCGGCTGCTACAGGAATGGCTTCGATTTGCAGGCCCGGGCGGGTGGAAGGGAAGTCACGGATCAACCACCAAGCCATGCCTAGCAGGAAGACTGCATAGACGGCCAGGATGAGGGCGTTTGAGGGGTTTGCCCTGATCCAGTCGGTGGTGTCCATCTGGGCGACATGGATCCAGTATTCCTGTGGCAGTTTGATGAAAATCCAGATAAGGGCTGCGCCAGTTATTAATTTGTTTTTCGTCAGTACCTTCGGGTCCCATTTCAGGCGGATAGCTTCGTAGAAGATGAAGAAGTATTCGAAGGTGTTGGGAAACACGAGCAGCATAGCGCGCAGTTGTGTGAGTTCGAAGATCGCAACGCCTACCAGCCGGTAGTAGAAAAGGAAGCGGTCCAGTTTAAAGGCGTAGAGGTTAGACCAGTTGCGCAGGGTCGAAAGATACGTGATAGTCAGGTAATAAATGTCAAGAGATTTATCATAGCTCTGGTAACCCTCGAGGGGCAGGTTCGTAAACAGCTGGAAGATAGTCTGGTCCACGCCATCAAGGATCAGGGAGGCAAGTACGCCGGGGAGAGGGTAGCGAGGAATGGAAAGCGGTATCAAGAAGCGGGCCATAACCACAACCCAGAAGATCACTAAATCCGAAGTTTCTACCATGAAGCCAGATCCCCCTGATCAATTTCAGCAATGCTAAGTCAGATCTGCTAAAGTAGACTGCTAAAGTAAACTACTAAAGTAAACTACTAAAGTAAAACTACTAAAGTAAAACTACTAAAGTAAACTACTAAAGTAAACTGCTAATTCAGACCCTCTATACCCCGGAAACAAGCCTGATTCATACCCCTTTTTTCAAGCTTTTTTTCAAGCTTTTTTTCAAGCTTTTCTTCAAGCTTTTTTTCAAGCTTTTCTTCAAGCTTTTCTCCCAGCTCCCCTCTGGCTAATTGCTGCCAGAAAATATTATGGGAATTGTAAGATTTTGCAGTGTAGTAATGTATTCCTGCTAATTTAATATAGCAATATTTCTATAAAAGAATTTCATATGAAAATACTTGCTTTAAATGCCTGCATGACTGCCCTGAAACAGCCCTTATCTTGAAAAGCCATCCCGGAGAAGTAACAACTGGTTTTCCACTAACTGACTGAAGTTCAAAAAAGTAAATAAAAGAGTTAAAAAGTTAATCAAAAAAAAGGTTAGAGCTGCACGTAATGTGCAACTTCACCGAGATCTTCCTCAATTCTGAGTAGCTGGTTGTATTTTGCAGTTCTTTCGCCACGCGCCGGAGCTCCGGTCTTGATCATTTCTGCACCTATGGCTACTGAGAGATCTGAGATGGTGGTGTCTTCGGTTTCGGCAGAGCGGTGACTTACGATTACGGTGTAGCCGTTTCTGGAAGCCATGCTGGCGGCATCAAAGGCTTCGGAGATTGAGCCGATCTGGTTTACTTTGAGGAGAAGGGCATTTGCTGCTCCCATATCCACGCCTTTTGAGAGCCTTTCGATGTTTGTGACAAAAAGGTCGTCACCTATAATGATCGTGTCCCAGAGTTCGTTGGTAAGAGCTTCAAAATCTTCGAAGGCTTCCTCATAGAAGGGGTCCTCGATAGAAAGGATGGGGTAAGAGTTTACAAGCTCCACATAGTAGTCAAGCAGTTCCGGAGCAGACAGTTTCTTTCCATCAATTGCGTATAATTCCTCTTCATAGAACTCAGTTGCTGCGGCATCAAGCCCTATTGTAACCTCGGTCTCGGTATAGCCTGCTTCTTCAATTGCGTGTACGAGGGCGTCAAGAGCTTCTGTAGACTCGCTCATTTTGGGGGCATACCCGCCTTCATAGCCCACGTTAATAGAAGAGCGTCCGTATTTTTTCTCCAGAAACTTCCCGAGGGTCTGGTAGATCTCTGTCCCGATTTGAAGGGCTTCGTAGAATGTTTCTGCGCCTTTAGGCTGAATCATGAACTCCTGGATTGCAAGTTCATTTCCTGCATGCTTGCCCCCGTTCAAGACATTCATTGTGGGTACCGGAAGGGTAAAAGCGTTTGAACCGCCGAAGTAGCGGTAAAGAGGCATGTTAAGGGAGTCAGCTGCAGCTTTTGCAACCGCCATGGATACGCCAAGAATTGAGTTGGCTCCAAGGTTTGCTTTGTTTTCGGTTTCGTCGAGCTCGATCATCAGCTCATCGATTTCCCGCTGGTTTCGCACATCAAGTCCAAGCAATTCCTTCTGGATAATGGTATTTACGTTCTTGACTGCAGTCAGAACTCCCTTTCCACCATACCTGTTGGGGTCTGCATCGCGCAGTTCAAGGGCTTCGTTCGTACCCGTGGAAGCTCCTGAAGGGACACTTGCTCTGCCAAATCCCTTCGGTGTAAACACATCAACTTCAATTGTGGGATTTCCCCTTGAATCCAGGATCTCCCGAGCATGTATTTTTTGGATCTTATATTCTCCAGAATCCTGCTGTAAACCGATATACGACATCATTTCACCCTTTCTAAATCTCTGATTTATCTATAGATATATTCTGTTATTTGAACTTGACTTTACTTAACCTAACCGTTACATGTCCGAATGGTATTTAATTCTTTATCCGGTCCAAATGAATCGATTTGCCTGAGTTATACTGTGTATTTTATCGAAAAGACTTATCTATTTCACGCTTAAAGAATTAAAAGACCTATCTATTTCACGCTTAAAGAATTAAAGGTATCCATGCGCTCA
Source organism: Methanosarcina sp. WWM596 (assembly GCF_000969965.1). Classification (GTDB taxonomy): domain Archaea; phylum Halobacteriota; class Methanosarcinia; order Methanosarcinales; family Methanosarcinaceae; genus Methanosarcina. Next base: position 1,474,438 of record NZ_CP009503.1, on the reverse strand, counting down.
AAGCTGGTTATTCTATTCATCAGAAACGCTAATTTCCAACCCTTGGAAACTTCCATATTCTATATGGCAAAAACTATCCCCTTGTCTCTGGAAAGCCTATTTTCTGCTGAAAGGATGTTTAATTCCTGTAAACACTTGCTTTAAAGGTTTTGGTTAGAACGACAGAGACTATTTTTTTCTTGAGATGTATTCCCACAGTCTTTTATACAAAAACTCCTAAAAGAAAGTATTACTAGGGTTAGATGCCTTTTTTACTTACTGACAATACTCAATTTATTAAAAAAATAATTTTATCTACATAAAATATATAAACCTGAAAGTATTATTTATTCTCGATGACCGACGATTCTCCAGTTAATTTAACCGAAAAAGAGTATTCAATTATTGATATGCTCCAGAGCCTGGGACTCCCGAGGACAGAGGCCACCGCCATCGTGTGTTTAAAAGACTGCAGGGAACTCAGATCCCTTCATATCGAACTTGTTTCCGGGCTCAGACAGCCGGAAGTGAGTGTAGCTATGCGCCCTCTAAGGAATAGAGGCTGGGTGGATGAAAGGTCCGAGAAAAAGAATAAAGGAAAAGGCAGACCTGTGAAATACTACCAGTTAACAGTACCGTTTCCACAGATAGTACAGGCTCTCGAAGAGGAGTTTTTAAAAGATAACACAGATAAACTGATCGCACTCAAAAGGCTAAGGGAACTGGAGATTATACAACAAAATTAAGTTCACGAAAAATAAGTTTACGAAAAAATAAATGTAAGGAAATCTGCCAGATCTGATTTCCCACAATTCGTTTTCAGCTTTACTTATTTCCATTCCTGAGCCATTTTAACGCCTACTCTACCGAAGAGTCATTCCTTATCAGGGATATTCATAAAGCTAACGGGAGCAAAACCCTGCTCTGTATCCATTACCCTTCTGGCAGAAATTCCTTCCAGCTCGAAAATGAATACCTCGACAACCATAAAAACTTCACTTTCGCCTCTCAAGCACCCCAATTTAATGCTGTCTCCTCTGGCTGTTCCCGCATGAAGATGAATTTTGGGCTTTCCGTTCTCCTGGAAAATATCTCCTATCCCAAGAATCTCATGGGCATCATTAAAACCAGACCAAACGGGTTCAGGAGGTCTTTTGTTTTCTTTAGGGCCTGTAACAAGCTTTCCTTCCTTCAGTGCACCAAGCAGCATAAACACAGCCGACTCAATCTTCTCCATTTCTGCAATTTTAATGAGTTCCAGGATAAGGTCATCCCCGTGGTCAACTCTTACAGTAAAGACTCTGCCGATCCTTCCTTTTGCGTACTCCATTATTTCCCCCTCACTGGTCCATTATTTTTCCATCTACAATTCTGATAACCCTATCGGCTTTTCCGGCCAGGTCCTCATTATGGGTTACCACAATAAAAGTCTGGTTATATTCCTTGTTCAGCTTGCGGAGCAGTTCATAGATCAAATCTCCTGCTCTAGTATCCAGGTTGCCTGTAGGCTCATCCCCAAGTATGATTGCCGGAGAACAACTAAGAGCCCGGGCTACTGCAACCCTCTGGTTCTGCCCTCCGGAAAGTTCTCCTGGCCTGTGGTCCATCCGATCTTCAAGCCCGACCTCTTTCAGAAGATTTCCGGCAATATCCTTTGCCTCATCTCTGCTCTTTCCCGCGATAAGGAGCGGCATCATTACGTTTTCCAGAGCAGTGAAATCCGGCAGCAGGTGGTGATACTGGAAAACAAAACCAAGTATCCTGTTTCTCATCCCAGAACGCTCCTTATCTGACATTTTTGTCACGTCATTGCCATCTATCAGAAGGGTTCCTGAACTGGGCGTGTCAAGCAGACCTATGAGATGCATAAGTGTGCTTTTACCTGAACCAGAAGGCCCTACAATTGCAACAAATTCCCCCTTTTTAATTCTCAGGTTTGCATTGTCGAGTGCACGAAATTCCACACCGTTTTTGTAAACTTTGGTCAGGTTCTTAAGCTCTATAATCGGACTTCCGTTTGTCATGCTTTTCCTGCCATTTTAAAAACATTAATGTTAAAAATAGAGGAGTTCTTAAGTAAAGAGCTTTTGGGCAGAAAGACATATTGCTTCTTTAAAATTGTATTGCTGTACTCCAGTAACCCTTATTTCCAGACCTGAAACACTCTGACATTCCTGAAATACTCTGACATTCCTGAAATACTCTGACATTCCTGAAATACTCTGACATTCCTGAAATACTCTGACATTCCTGAAATACTCTGACATTCCTGAAATACTCTAATATATTGCCGGTAATAGAATCTGTCATAAAACCGGTCATGGTACTGGTTGAAAATCGGCTGACAGATTTCGGTCTCCGGTCTCTTTCCTGCTCACAAGATAAGCCGCTGTGAGGATGAAGCCGCAGCCCAGAAAGGTCGAGATATAGAGAGGGCTTCTCAGGACTGCAGTATCAAAGAAAATTCCTGATACGGGTTCGAGCAGGGCAAGAATACTGCCTGTCTGCGCCTTGATACCCGAAATACCCTTGAGGTAGAGGATGGCAGCGAATGTAATGGTCAAACCAAAGAGAATCAGAGTACTGAAGTTTCTAAAGTAGACAGGGATGGGAGTCGAAAGTGCAGACGGCAGCATGAAAAGGAGGCTTATACCCGTCAGCCAGAAAGTCTGGGATATCCCTGAATACTCGTGCCTTAGGTAGCGAATCGTGATTATGGTGGCGCCAAAAGAGAGCCCTGAAAGCAGCCCGAAAAACATGCCTTTCATAAAATCGGATCCTGTACTCAGGCTTACCAGAACCTCTCCGGGGCGGGCAATGAGTGATACCCCTGCAAGTGAAAGGAAAAGAGGCAGAAGGCTTTTGCTGTTACTTCTTTCGCCAAGGACTGAAGGAGCAAGCAGATTGACATATACAGGAGCCGTATAAAGAAGCAGGACAGCAACTGAAATTCCACTGTACCTTATAGCCGAGAAATAGCATATGCCTGTTATCGCATTCAGAAAACCCAGCAGCAGTAGATATTTTCTGTTCCTGCCGGGCCTGAGCTGTTCAAGGCTTCCACTCAGCAACAGGTAAAAGAAAATCATGCATAAGCCGAAAAAGAGCCTGCAGAATAGAATGGACCCTACGGACATCTCCTGAACCCTGTCCAGAAAAACTCCGATCGTGCCATAGATAATGCTCCCTGTTATGACCTCGGAATAAGGCTTGAAAGAGTTTTCCTGTGTAGGCATATTCTGGGGATAAAAGACTAGAGATATATATTTTTTGGAAACTGGAAAAAAATGGAAAAAATATGTTGCACAAGAACCCCACAACTATAAAAAAAAGAGAAGATGGTGTTTATTTATCCTGTACCCTTAGAAGTTCTTTTTTCCAGGAGGAAAACTTTTTGCTTGGTGCCATCTTTTCCCCGAAAATTAATCTCTTCAGAAAATCAGAGTTTTCCAGGCTTACTACGACTGCCGCTGCAAGGATAAAGAAGGAACCTATAAGCATCCCGCTGTGAACGGGGTTTCCCAGAACTATGCAATCAAAAAAGATACAGGAAACAGGCTCAAGAAGGGTGAGGATGCTGCCTGTAATGGCACTTACCCCGGCAACTCCTCTTATATAGAAGACTGCACCTACACCAGTTATAAGGACTCCGAAGAGCATGAGGATAGGAAAGTTTGCAGCGAGCACCTGTCCTGGAAGGGTGACTGCTAAAGGAGACAGGAAGACAAGACTGATCGCACTCTGCCAGAAAAGCTGGGTAAGGCCGTTATACTCATCCCTGAGGAAACGGACGGATATTATGACTCCACTGCTAAAGAGGCCTCCCACGAGCCCGAAGAGTACACCTTTAAGATAGTTGCTTCCAAATTCAAGCTGTTCAAAACCGCCTTCAGGTCTCGTTACGTAGAAAACGCCTATAAGACCCAGGAAAAGAGCAAAAATGGTTTTTTCAGTATTTTTTTCTCCGAGAAGAACGGGAGCAAGGAAAGTCAGGTATATAGGGTCAGTATACAGGAGAAGAACGGCAGAAGAAGCTCCAAGGTAGCGGATTGCAGAATAGTAGGAAAACATTTGCGAAACGTATAGAATTCCCAGAAGAAGCAGGTACTTTTTTTTTCGTTTCAACGAGAGTTGCCCGAGCTTTCCGGTAATTGCAAGATAAAATATTATGGCTGAAAGCCCGAAAAGAACTCTATAAAAGATAATGGATCCTACAGACATATCCTTAAGCAATTCCATGAAAATTCCGACAGTACCATAAATAATACATGCGGTTATTAATTCAAGATGATGTTTTGAGGCAGCAGTCACAGCAACAGGCATATATATTCAGGGGGCATGAATACATATATATTTTTAGTAAGATAATGACGATTCCAGTGGTATAACACTTACTAAAAAAATAAGAAATTTATTACAAAGGGTATTTTTATTCTGCAGCGGCAAGCCAATAGTCCAAAATTGTTCTGCCAGGGAGCTTTAAGTTACCGGACTCGGTTTCCGAAATTAGTTACCAGATTTTTTTAAATTGAGAACCACATGCTGTCTGCTTCCGGTCCTATAGATTGTAAGCCCTTTTAATCCCTGTTTCCAGGCGTAAATCAGAGCGCTCTCAACATCTTCTTTTCCGGAATCTTCAGGCATGTTTATGGTCTTTGAGATTCCTGCATGACAGTGGCGTTGAAAAGCGGCCTGTACATCAATATGGGTCTTCCAGCCAATATCAAGGGCTGACCTGAAGAGCTTTTTTTCATTTTCAGACACCATTTCAGAGTCTTTTATGTCCTGCAGGGTGCCATATGTGTAGACATGCTCAAGGAGTCCTCTATAATCCGGTTCCGAGAGCCTGGGCATGAAATATGCCTCAAAGAAGGGGTGGACGAGCAGGAATTCTTTACCCACTGTACGGGTCCGCCTGTAGACCCAGCTGAAAACAGGCTCAATCCCCGCAGAGCCGCCGGCAAGAATGCTGATAGTGCCAGTAGGGGCGATTGCGGTCAATGCGGCGTTTCTCATTGGGAATCCCCAGGTGGAGCTCTCATACTCCGGGAAAGGTTCTTTTTCTGCCGCAAGTTTTCTTGATTCCCGGACCGCAGCCCAGCTAATCTGCTCCATAAGCTTTTCTGCAAGTTCAACAGCTTCTGTTGAATCATAGGAAAGTCCCAGTTTCAAAAGCATATCGTGAAATCCCATAACTCCAAGTCCGATTTTCCTTGTCTTTCTGGTTGCCTCCGCAATCTCCGGGACAGGGTATACATTTACATCAATTTCATTATCCAGAAAACGGACAGCTTTTTCGGCTGTTTCCCTCAAAGAATCCCAATTGACTTGTCCTTCCGCAACTAAAAGAGAGAGGTTAATGCTGCCCAGATTGCAGGATTCATAGGGCAGGAGAGGCTCTTCTCCGCAGGGGTTTGTGGCAGTGATGGCCCCCAACTTTGGGGTGAAGTTATCCCTGTTAATACGGTCATAGAAGAGAACACCTGGCTCCCCGTTTCTCCAGATCCCTTCTACGATTTCGGAGAAGATGACCCCAACCGTTATCCCTGTCCGGGGGTTCCAAACCTCTTCAGTGCTGCCTGCTTCAACAAGCCTGAAAAAAGCATCAGGGACCATTACCGAGAGGTTGAAATTCCTGAAGCTCCCTTCAACGTGCTTTGCCCTAATGAAAGGGATGATATCATCATGTGAGACATCAAGAATTCCTATATTTGCGCCTCTGCGCCTGCCGAACTGCTTGATGACTTCGGTTGCCTCGTTAAAGAGCCTCATGAAAGAAAGAGGACCGCTCGCAACCCCATCAACGCAGAGGGCCTGAGACCCCTTTGGACGGATCTTTGAAAAGTTAAACCCACTACCTCCTCCGGTCTTCTGGATGAGGGCGGCGGTTTTGAGGGCGGCAAAAATTTCCTCGACACTGTCCTCCACAGGAACTACAAAACAAGCAGCAAGCTGGCCGAGTTCCGTGCCTGCATTCATAAGCGTGGGGGAACTCGGGATAAAAATTTTACGGACCATCAGGTCTTTGAATTCCAGATATTCTTTTTCGTTTGTTGCAATTGCCTTTGCCACCCTCTCACAGATGCCCTCCCAGCCTTTTTCCCCTTCGCAGAGATACCTGGCTTTAAGGGCTTCGGCAATCAGAGCTTCCCATCCTTCCTCAGTATCCAGCACCTAAATCAATTTCCCCGGAATAGTTAGCAAACTTCATAAACCCTCAGCAGGAAATCTGTTAAATCTCCAGATTTAGCGGGTAGTTGACTTTTCGAAAAAATAAGTTATATTCAATATTGGTCAGGATTTTTTATCATAGTGTCCGAATGAACATTCAGAAATTATGATCTGAAATTTGATCTGAAATTTGATCTGAAATTTGATCTGAAATTTGATCTGAAATTTGATCTGAAATTTGATCTGAAATTTGATCTGAAATTCTAGTTTGCAAGTCGGCTGGTACAACTCGGCTTATGTAACAAAATGTCCCTCATCAGTTGATCTTTCTGGTTTGTGTTTCTCTTTTTTGTTTCCCTCAAGGACTTCACAAGCTTTCATAATATCATCAAAAAGCACGTCTGCCATTTCCTGGCTGAAATTCTCCTTTACCACCACGCGCATAAGAGCAATATATTCTGTATTTTTGGGTAGAGTATATGCAGGAAGGATCCACCCTCTTTCTCGAAGTTTATGTGAAAGTTCAAAGATTGTGTACTTTTCAGGTTGCTTCAGTTTAACTGTAACGACAGGAAAAAACTCAGCTGAATTCAACATGTCAAATTTGCCTGAGTTCTCAAGTAACTTGGCAAGATAACGGGCGTTTTCCATGATACCAGTCATAATTTGTTTATAACCTTCCTTGCCAAAACGAAGGAAGTTATAGTACTGTGCAAGCATCAGGGAGCTACTTGAAGAAAAGTTAAGGGAATAAGTTGGGGTTTCATCCCCAAGATAATTCACATAAAATATAAGGTCCTCGGGAACGTCGCTCTTTTCACGAAAAATAAGCCATCCCATGCTGGGATATACAAGCCCGTATTTGTGGCTTGAGACATTTATGGATTTCACACTGGATAGCCTGAAGTCCCATTTAAAATCCGGACTAACAAACGGAATTACGAAACCTCCGCTAGCAGCGTCCACATGAATTGGAATATCCCATCCTTTTGTCTCTTTGATACTTACAAGCAGCTCATTTATTTCCTGTATGGGATCGATTTCTCCCGTAAATGTCGTCCCCAGAATCGTTCCGACACAAATAGTGTTTTCGTCAATCAGTTCTTCTACCGTATCCCTGGAAATCGTAAAGCGATCGGATTCCATGGGTATGATCCTGGGTTCAACGTCAAAATATTTCGCAAACTTGTTCCAGCATACGTGTGCATCGGCACCGAAAATGATATTTGGTTTATCGACAGCTTTTTTCTCTGCCTCCAGGCTATTTTTCCATGTCCATTTATGAGCCAGTAGTGCCAGCATTATCGCTTCGGAAGAGCCAACACAGCCCGTACCTGTAAAATCGGCATCATCAGGTGCATTATACAGGCGTCCCAGCATGTTGATAATTCGATCCTGGATTACCTGGGTTTGTGGATATTGGAAATGGTCTATGAGGTTCTTCCCGATATTCTCTTGAATTATTCGGTCTGCTTCAGGTTCCATCCAGGTAGTCACAAAGCTGGAAAGATTAAGGGTAGGGTTCCCGTCAAGACATAGTTCATCATGAATAAGGCGGTATGATAGATTGGAAGGTGTTTTTTCTCAGGAATCTCATACTTCGGCAAGTACCCCTCAGAATAAACATTGCTATAAGCCTTAAGATACCATTTTTTTGAATCCTGGAGTTTCTTTAAATCTTTTTTCTCTGAAATCAAAAATCTCCCCCCTCTTTTTTGAGACTCTGTTCCAAAATCTAGTGATTTTTGGGTTATAGTTAAAAATGCAACAGTTAACTAACCAGCTTAAGGTCCCCATGTACCCGCAATGGTTGTTAGATTATAGCCCAAACTGGATAGAGGAATAACTATTGTAATGTATACATAGCTTCATAAACCCTCAGCAGGAAACCCCTAAGTTTTAGCTAAGGGGAGGAATGCGTAAACTTTCCTGTCCTGCTCTATTGAATTAGTTTTTTATTAATGTAATAAGGGCAAATAAATCACCCTCCACCTACCGAAGTAGGGTAATATGTATCCGAATTTACCGATTTTCCAAAGCTCCTAATCGGTGATCTGGTCAACCAGGGCTTGTTAGACAAGTTCCTGAGTCTTTAGCTCAGGGGTAGTTGACGCTTCTGTTTTCTTCGTACTATTCAAAGTTATATCCTGTATTTTTTGATTTCTGATACTTTTCATGATGAAATTAGTATTAATTAGCAGGATATACCAAACTTAAGTTATAGAATAGATGTTAAAATATAAATAATTATGAATTTGATAAATATGAATTTAATAAAACAGATAGTTTATGATTTTTTTTATTTCATAAACGCAGTGTGAATCTTTGTGTAAGGGGTATCTGAAACTTTTTAAAATCTCCTGGGATCACCAAAATTGACCATGAATTCCACTGGCAATTGACTGCAATCAATCAAAAACCCAGAGAATAATAAAACATATCTAAAAAGTAGGTCATGTTGATTTATCGGGGTAGGCATATCCCTCTCCAAATGCCACATTTTTTGAAATGAGTCCATGATAAAGCTCTGGTCTTCGATCTTTAAGATAATCGCCTTCCGGATGAGTGGGTCCAAAATCACTGGGGATGATATCTGCGACTAGAAGGGTTTCTTCTGGTCTAGCCACTAATAAAAGATCGCCATTCGGACCACATATGACTGAATTCCCTCTATATTGCCATGAATTTTTACCAACTGTTTCATAACCGCAACGATTGGAATAAGCGATAAATATTTTGTTAAAATAGGCATTGGCGGGAATAAGTTTTTTTGAAACATCTGGATAAGGCACTTGAGTACGATTTCCATCTGACAATGTATAATAGTAATCAGCGGCTGTGGGAATTATGACTAACCTGGCTCCCTTGAGCGCCAGAATTCTCGACAACTCTGGAAATTCCGCCTCATAGCAATTTAAAATCCCCACCGGAAAATCAGCTACCTTGACAACCGGAAACAGGTTTTTGTCACCTTTTTCGGTATATCCAGATGAAAAATTATCTTTTTCCGCCTGTCCAAAAAGATGTGTTTTGCGGTAATTTTGCAGCAAGTAACCATCAGAATTTATAAAAGCGATAGAATCATAGTAATGAACTTCTCCCGAACTGGAATCCCTTTCTGGATAAGGGAAGATAATGGCTATATCATTGTCTCTGGCTATTTTGGAAACTTTTCTTAAGGAGGGGCCATTAACCTCTTCTGCTAATTGTTTAACCAAATCCGGGCTGAGAGCATAACCAGTCAAATACAATTCTGGAAAGATAATAAGCTGGGCATCATACTTTTTAGCCTGCTTTGAAACCTCTTCAAGTTTTTCAATATTGCTTTGTACTGCTTCAGGTGTTCCAACGGGACGTTCACCCTGATAAATAGCCAGCCTTATTCCCTTCCCACGTTGCGGGAGATCTTTTTTTACTCTGGTGAGGTAAATCATAATCTTGCTCCTTTTGGGTCAACAACTCAGTGAATGTTGAATATTTTCCTAAGATTTTATATAATTTAATGACAAACTAAAAAGAAGCTTGGACTAAATTTTTGAAAAATGAAACAAACTTTTGAATCCCTTAACGATTTTATTGTGATCCCCCATGAAAAGCAAAGACCACCATTACATCCCGAACCCAAGGGAATTCACGCATGAAATCGCAGAGGAAACGAAAATACTTCGCCAGGGTATCACTAATGGGATCACGCGCATTTATTACCCTCTAGATTTCAGGCGCAATTATTCCCTTAAAAACATGAGCAATCAGCTTCGTGATTTACTTGAAAAAAAGCTCTGGCTAAAAATCCTCATAAGCATGATGCTCGGAGTATTTTTTGGGCTTTTTCTCGGCCCTTTTGGAGGGTATATTGACCCGGCATCTGCGGAAATCATAGGAGAATGGGTTGCTCTTCCGGGTTATATTTTCCTCGGGCTTCTGAAGATGATTGTAGTCCCACTTGTTTTTGCCTCCATTATCCTTGGGGTGGCTTCAAGCCAGAGCATGAGCGCCCTCAAAAAGACAGGACTTTCAACAGCTATTTATTTTGTGATAACGACTGCAATTGCAACTGCTATTGGTATTGGAATGGCGCTTTATATCCATCCCGGGCAGTATATAAGTGGAGACCTTATTGAAAGTGCGATGGGAAGTGAAGTACAGGTAGAATCAACTGGTTTGAGTTTCGATCATTCAATTCTGACTATTCCCTCATCACTTATCGGAAGTCTCCTCCCTTCGAATCCTCTTGGAGCTATGGCTAATGGAGAAATGTTGCAGGTTGTGATCATTGCAATAATCATAGGTGTTGCTCTTGTATCTCTGAATAAGGACCAGTCAACTCCAATGGTCAACTTTCTTAACTCTTTGCAAGCTGTCTGTATGATAGTGGTCAAATGGAGCATGTCTCTTGCCCCGATTGCAGTTTTCGGGCTTCTTACCAAGTGATGGTATATGTGGGCACAGTGCTTGCAAGCCTGCTACTCCTTATGTGCCTGAATCTCCTTATTGTTACTGTTATTGCAAGGTATAACCCCTTTGAGTTCCTTAAAGCCATCCGGGACGTTATGCTCCTTGCTTTTTCTACTTCCAGCTCGGCTGCAGTTATGCCCTTATCTATCAAAACCGCAGAAGAAAAGTTAGGGATCAGGGCTTCGATCTCACAGTTTGTAATCCCTCTCGGAGCCACAGTAAATATGAATGGAACTGCGCTTTATCAGGGTGTAGCTACAGTCTTTCTGGCTGAAGTCTTCGGGATAAATCTTGGGCCTTTCCAGTTCCTTGTCGTAATGGTCATGGCTGTTGCAGCATCCATTGGAACGCCTTCAATTCCTGGGGTGGGAATTATTGTCCTTGCCCTGATTCTCAATAGCGTAGGGATTCCTACAAGCGGGATAGCTCTCATAATGGGAGTAGACAGAATTCTTGACATGACAAGGACTGCAGTGAATGTAGCGGGAGACCTTGTGGCCTGCAAAGTTATGGACCGCTGGGTTGGAGGAAAAGTTAAAGAAAAGGCCGATAAGGTCGAGAAAATAGCTGAAACAAAAGTTGAGAAAGCTCCCGAAGAGAAAAATGAGGACAAAGTTAAGGCAAATAAGGATATTACAGCGTCTGAAAGCTCAAATATCTAACTCCTTAAGACAAACCCTTTTTTAACATATAAGGCTTTTAAATTGATTTGAAGCACTCAGGCTGCGGCAGCTTCGAGGGGCCTTAAACTCCTCTTTTTTCCCTGTACATTTCAATTGCTTTCCTGACTCTTTCTTCTTCGAGCTTTCCTGTGGTAGAGGCTGTCTCAAAGAACCTTTTCGGGAGAGTGAGGTCTTCGAACCTGAAACCAAATTTCTTCTTTAATTCATACTTTTTCCTGAAGATGTCCTTCCCAAGTTCTTTGAGTTCTTCTTCGGTTCTTTCTATCCCTATACATTTAAGAGCCTGAACCATATTTTCGTATGTATAGACGTTTCTGGCAAAGAGGCAGGCAACCATACAGTTCAGGATACTGCGGCGATCTTCTTCATCGATTATGTAATCAACAATTTTCTCATCAGAAATCGGCTGGTTGAATGCTTTCTGGTCTGCGGAATAGCCTGCATTATCCAGGTGAGAGTGCCGGAAGCCTACAGTAAGTCCCAGGATGTTTCCAAGCCCTGTATGATAGCCCGGAATCTCCAGCCCGCCTAGCTGGATCGCGAATTCCTTGCCTCCGTACTTTTTAGAGGCATAATCTACCCCTTTTCCGAGAGCTGAATAGAATTCGTTAGGGGCCTGGACTACAAGGTCTATTGCCCGAAGGTACGCTGCTTTGTCTCCCCAGGAAAGTTTGAGCCCCAGAGTCTCTTCAGTGGAAATTTTCCCACGCTGCTGCATCTCAGTTGCCCAGGCAAGCACTACTCCCATGCTGATTATATCTACCCCGGCTTTTTCGCATAAGTCGATAAGTTCAAGTACGGCTTCGGGATCTGCAACTTCCAGATTTGAGCCAAGTGCATAGATTAGTTCAAAGTCGTAGGAAACGTTAAGGGTTTCATATTCGTGGGCTTTTGAGAATGGGCGCTTTAGCATGGCTACGTGAACGCAGCCTATGGGACATCCGGCACAGGACACCCGCCGGATCAGGTATTTCTCCGCAAAATTCTCCCCTGAGATATTTTCTACACCCTCAATGCAGGTTGCCTGCAGGTTCCGGGTTGGAAGACCTTTGAGTTCGTTTAAGACCAGGATGTTTTCGCTCGTGCCAAGGTTGTGGTACTTTTCCATCAACCCTGTTTTGACGATTGTTTCGTAAAGCGTTTTGCACATCTTTTTGTAGGCATCGTGCTCAGGACTTTTAATTTCTCTGTTTCCTGCAACTAATATCGCCTTAAGTTTCTTTGCCCCGAAGACTGTACCGAGCCCGAGGCGCCCAAAGTGCCTGTAGGTGTCAACGTTTACACTTGCATATGTGATTCCTTTCTCTCCTGCAGGACCTATCCGGACAATGCTGCGCCTTCCAGCTCCAGGCTCTACCCTGCGGAGGACCTGCCCCACATCAATTGCAGAAGAGAGGTTCCAGATGGAAGATGCGTCCCTGAAAGTAACCTTATCATCGTGTACCGTCACATACACAGGATACCTAGAAGAACCTTTGATAACGATTGTTTCGTAACCGGAATAACGCAGGGACATGGCCAGGTGCCCTCCTGCATAAGACTCTCCGAGTTCCCCGTTAAGGGGAGAGCGGAACAGTGCAACGGTTTTTGTACAGGTAGGGTACACGCCAGAGAGAGGGCCTGTGCTGAAAATTATCGGCATTTCGGGGTCAAGAGGGTCTGTTCCTTCTTTATATTCTTCGAGCATTAGGTTCGTGGCAACTCCTACGCCTCCAAGGTACTTTTCATAGAGGTCCGACCTCTCCTCAATGTGATAACTCAGATTGGTCAGGTCAATGTAAAGTACGTTTCTAAGACCTGGAATAGCGTACTGCTCTGTTGTCATTTTTCCTCCTCAGGCTCTTTTACCCCTGGATCTTTTTTCCCATAAAGCTCTTTATGGGAGGCAGTAGGGCTTTCAGAACTTGTATCTTCAACCGGGCTCGTATCCTTAACTTTTAATTCTCCGCTGTCTTCGACCTCAATCATTTCAAGTACATCATGCGGGCAGAATTTTGTGCAGACCCCACAGTGCTTGCAGATTACTGCTTTTTTTTCCGCATCCAGATGAATTGCCCCAACTATGCAGGCTTCGATACAGTTTCCACAGCCGTCGCAGATTTCTTTATTGAAATTGACTCCTCCCCCTTTCCTTTTGGTCAGCGCGCCAACAGGGCAGGCCCTCATACACGGAGGGTCAACACAGGCATGGCAGACAATTTGAACATAAGAGGTTTCGATTCCGCCGCGGGTCTGGATGTTAATTCTGCTGTTTTTCAAAGATATGGTATCGTACCAGGTCCTTGCACAGGCCATCATACAGGAATAGCAGCCTATGCACCGGGCCGGGTTTGCAACTTTTAACCTTTTTGCCATTGCTTTCCCACTCTGGATTCCCTTTCCTGGATTCCCTTTCCTGGATTCCCTTTCCTGGATTCCTTTTTACGAAAAATAGGCTCCCCCGGTTTATATAATGTAGCATTGGAATGCAGCAGCAATCGAACCCCGGATTTATTGAGAATTTAAAAAATGGCAAGATTTCCGGTATGAGAGGTCTTATGTAATATATTAAGGGTGCATTGAAAAACCATTCCTTGAATGTAAATCGAAAAGACTTTATTGTTGGATCACATAAATAGGATAGTGGATTCCGGTTTGTTGAATCTCAAACAAATAGTTATCGGAGATATTTGGTCTGGAAGATTCGTATGCAACAAGATGAAATGATACAGCACAACAAAATGATACAGCACAACAAAATGATACAGCACAACAAAATGATGCAGCAAAACGAAATGATAATTGGCATTTTCAGTGTACTGTTTATTTTGTTAGCACTAATCAGCTTGTACTGGATCTGACCTCAAAACCCTATGGGTAAGGGATGAGAGTCCAGAAGGAAGCGAGAATCCAATATATCAGAAGGAGAAAAGCTTTCTTCCGGGTATGCTGAATTTTGTTTCCCGTGAAGCTCAGATGCAAAGAATCGTTGTAGATGCTGAACCTGGTATTTTCTTTATGGTTCCAATCGTTGCCCGAAGTTCATCCTGGGCCTCAGGAAGTCCAGAGTTACCAGGATATTCCCAGTGGGTCTTAAAGGTTGATAACTGTTCCAGCTTATTAGCCGGCCCGGCAGAGGACGTTGTAGAAAAATGGCCCTGGCTCAAAACAGCGGAACATAACTCATCATATACTTTATACTAGGCCCGAAAAAAACCCCGAGAAGAAGACGTTGTGGTAAGAGGGGTTTGGAAAGCCTGGGAAAAGGTATAAAGACAGGAAGTGTCGGGAGTGTGAACCCGCAAAAGAGTAATCGTGTAGAGACCCTGAACGATGAGGGAGACGAAAAAGGAATTTCAGTTCCTCGATTGTGGGGTCACTTTTTTTGGACATATCATTTCCAGATATCATTTCCAGATATCATTTCCAGATATCATTTCCAGATATCATTTCTAGATATCATTTCCAGATATCATTTCCAGATATCATTTCCAGATATCATTTCCAGATATCATTTCCAGATATCATTTCCAGACAAAAATAGTTCAGGCTCTCAAAGCTAAAAAAATAGCTTATTTTAATCCTGTAAATAAGAGGATAATGTAAAAAAAGTTCATCCATGTGCATAAATAGAAAGCTATTTATCCTCATTTTACATAATTAATACTGTAAATTATGATTTTTATAATTATAAATTCACTATCGTAGATATTTGACACATTTTTATATGGAAGGTTCCCCATGCAGCAGAACAATGTGATAGTTGGCACGTATGGTTTACTGTTTATGTTAGTTCTGATTATCGCCATGTTTTTGTTATAACACTAACTTCTCATGGCGTTTTAACGACGATTTCCGGCCTGTCCTGAAACCGACAAAGAGAAACGAGATGGCCTGATATTTTTTGGGGCCTCAATCTGAAAGTACGTATTTGTCTGAAAGTACGTATTTGTCTGAAAGTACGTATTTGTCTGAAAGCACGTATTTGTCTGAAAGTACGTATTAAATCTCCCTGCGGATCGAATCCCTGGAAAACTTCTGCTGAAGAAGTGGTCGAAAAGAAGGAGCTATTAGAATCTATTCAAGGTCCTTTTCAAAATAATATTAGGATGTTTCTGTTTTCCTGATGTCTGTTCTTGATGTCTGTTCTTGATGTCTGTTCTTGATGTCTGTTCTTGATGTCTGTTCTTGATGTCTGTTCTTGATGTCTGTTCTTGATGTCTGTTCTTGATGTCTGTTCTTGATGTCTGTTCTTGATGTCTGTTCTTGATGTCTGTTCTTGATGTCTGTTCTTGATGTCTGTTCTTGATGTCTGTTCTTGATGTCTGTTCTTGATGTCTGTTCTTGATGCCTGTCCCCAATTTTGTATACTTATCTTCCACTGAGACCCCCTATGCAAAATTAGTTCACGAAGTTGTCCAGCAACCTGAACATTAATTGTCTGGATACTTTAAGGAGATAATCCCTTTCCAGCAGTTCATGTTCTTTCTGGATATATTTTCCCTCAACGATTTCGTCCCTGCAGTTTTCAATTACATTTCTGATCGTCTGGTTGCTCATTTCCAGATGAAATTGCAACCCGATTACCCTATTTTCAGAAATGAACCCCTGGTTTTTGCAGGCTTCGCTTTCAAAGAACCTCTTTGCCCTTCCCAGCAGGTTAAATGTGTCCCCATACCAGTGAAACGCCATGAATTCGTCAGGGATTCCTTCGAGGAGAGGAATTTTGAATTTGTCTTCTTTTCCCGCAGATACCGGAAACCACCCTATCTCCTTGTAATTATTCGTGAACTACCCGCCCTGCTTTCTGATGAAAGCGAGGACGGAGCTTCCTTCGAGTGATTACATCACTTCGAGTGATTACGTCACTTCGAGTGATTACGTCACCTGGATATTTGCAGTGATTCAAGTATGATTCAAGTATCCATCTGTAATCCTGTTTGTCGAAGATTATCAGAAAATTTCTGATAGCCTGTCCACAAAGCATTCTGTGATAAGAATCGCTTCATGATGTTGATAGCACTATTTCTATCTCTATTAATAACGTTTCCACAATCACATTTCATAATTCTTTCCCAAAGATTCATAATTCTTTCCCAAAGAGGCATGTCGTGTCTTTTTCCACAGACACAGCACTCCTTTGATGTATAAGCTTCATCAATTCTTGTTACTTTTTTACCTGTAAGCTCTGCTTTGTAGGTCAAGAATTCGATGAAACGAGAAAGATATCCTTGATTCTGAGTTGATCTATTCTGAGAACGTTTTCTTTTTCCAGTTACTTTCTTTGATTGAGCCATACGTGCAGTCTATTCCACCTATTGCTTCCTTTTTTACAATGATCTTTTCTGGATTTGATTGTATCTATTTTTGTATTCCAGTATTGATCTGAACGTGGTGTTTTAACTTCAAAGAATTTTCCTTGAGTGTTTACTGCTGTTACTGTTTTCGTGATTCCTAAGTCTATTGTTTGATACAAATCGTTATCAATATACTCGGTTGTGAGGTTTTCTTCATATGTAATTGATACAAAGAAATTTCCTCTACCCTTGTATGGATCATCATTGTAGATTTGATATATTTTGGAATATCAAGCGAAGGTTTTGCTGAGAATAATAAGTGAAAATGGTCTTTGTCACACTCTATATTCAGCACTTCAACATCGAATGTTTCGCTTATGTTATGGATTTTAGTTTTTAGAAAATCAACAACTAGAGGGTTCGTTAGAGCTTTTCTCCTATATTTCACACACTGAACGAAATGATAATGGAGTGAATACACAGAATGGCTCCTACGATCTAGTTTTTACTACATAGTTATCACTATATCGAGTTAACTATAAATATAAATAATTATGCTACTGTTGTTTTGTAGAAGTTGACGGTTTTCATCCCCCACCTGTCGCTTACGCTCCGAGGAAGGGGACTTCCCGCCTTAGAGTCAAATTTGACATGCTGGATGAAGTGGATTTTCACGTTGGATTCCTTCTACAAGGTAAATTTATTCCGTTACTAAATATGCTATAAAAATAACGGTATTATACTTCAGCTTTCCACCTTGAGTTCTGCTGTACTGACATAGTATCTTTTCTTCCAAAAATGAAGATTTTGATAATCTTTATCATGTGGACTATTAACTATAAATACTATTTTTTTCTCTATACTATCTGCAGATAGAAAGAAGAAATTAGAGACAACTTTGTTGGATCATAAATTACATATAAAATAATTTCGCACATACCCCATATTAAAAGTACTTCGTTAAGTTTCAGAACATAACTTTTGTTAAGATATGTTCAACACATGTCAACTACTCGCTAAATCTAAAGATTTAACAGGTTTCCTGCTGAGGGTTTACGAACTGCATTTAACTGAAAACTTGATTCGCTAGAATAAATAGAGGTAGTTTAGGGAATGAAGAAATATGATGTAATTGTTGTCGGGGCTGGCGTAAGCGGGCTTCTGGCTGCGCTGACGCTTTCCAAGCATGGAAAGAAAGTCCTTGTTCTTGAGAAAGAACGATATCTTGGGGGAAACTGCAACAGCTACATGGTAGATGGATATCAGGTGGATACAGGAGCACATGCAATAACCCATCTGATTGAAGGCCCCCTTCCGAGACTGATTAATAATTACTTTGATTTCCTGCCTGTATTTGAGGACTACGGGCACTACTATGTCAGGACTGAAAATGCTTTTACCAAAGTCCCTTCGAACCTGAAAGACTTCGTGACTTTTGATGTGCTTCCGAGAAAGGACAGGCTTATCCTTTCACAGGCCCTTACGAAAGCCCTTACGCTTTCATCTTTTGGAATAGATCTCTCGGACCAGTCGGTTTATGATTTTCTTCCCAGAAATCTTTGCAAAGACACATATGACTTTGTGGACACGATCTCAGGTTTTCTTTCGGGGAAGTCAATGAAAGAGACCTCTGCTCAGCGCATTCTTTCTGGCAGCAGTTTTGTCAGGGATAGCATTACGCAGGAACAGTTTGATGCCATGATCGGAAAAATCGAGCCGAAAAAACGTCAGTCTACCGAGTCCATTCTCTCTTCGATCCTTCCATACCATCTACATGCTTCCCTGCAGGCCCGCGTGGACAGAGTCGCCCAGCCCTTCACATCCCTTGAAAGGCTTGCTACAAACAAGGTAAATTATTCCCAGGGATACCCTAGAAAAGGGTTGAAAGCCCTGCTGAATGCCATCCTGTACTCTCTTCCCGACACAGTAGAAATAAAAAAGGAGTGCGAAGTAAAAAGCATCCTGGTGCAGAATGGAAAGATCTCAGGGGTGGAAGCTGATGAAATCTATCCAGCCGATCTTGTTATTTATACAGGCTTTGCAACCGAGCTCCCAAGGCTTGTAAAGGAACTACCACCGGCTTATAAAGAAGAACTTAAAGGAATCGTGCATACAAAAAGCTTGACCATCTGGCTTGGCTTGAAGGAAGAACTCCCTGAGTTCAACTATACAGGTTCTGAGATCTGGTTTAAAGACTTTGCCTACTGGGCAATGCCCATAAGCAACTATGACCCTTCCCTCGCCCCGAAGGACAGACAACTGGTAGGTTTTTCCTTCGTAATAGACGCAGATCAGACTGAAGAGCACGAACTCAAGAGAGCCTATGACACTATTTTCCGTGCCCTCCCAAATATCGAAAAATACATCGACATGCAACACGAACAGATTATGGTCCCCGAAAAAGCTGCAGTCACAATTAACGGAAAATTTGCGGATATCCGGACTCCTGTCAAAAATCTCTACATTGCAGGCACAGATACGGATAAACGCAGCATGGGAATTACCAGAGCATCGTACTCGATAATCGAGCTTTTAAAAATACTCAATGAGGATGGGAATCTCCATTAAACATAAAATTTAAATTAAAAATTGATATACTCTGTTTTTCCTTTATTGATCCTTTCTGATTTCAGCAAAACTTATACGGGCAACCAGCCTAATGATGTAAAAAAGAATTGAAAAGAACTTCCGGATCAAGAGGGGATCAAGAATAAATTTAATCTCATAATTCCAGTCTCTGGTGGTTGGTAAAAATGCCTTCTGAAAAAATACCTGAAAAAGGCTCGATTTCTGGTTTTGAGCCTCCCTGGTTTTATGCAGCTGAAGAAAGCAGCCTAAAAGAAGGAGAGCTTCTTCATGTTGAACCAGGGGGAAGAAATGTGCTTCTCCTTAAAGCGGAGGGACAGATCCATGCTTTCACAAATATCTGCCCTCACGCCCGATGTCCTATGGATAGGGGCAGGCTGGAGGAATTCACTCTCACGTGTCTCTGTCACGGCAGAAGATTTGACGTAAGAACAGGGAAATGTCTGAACGACTCACTGGAACTGAAGCGGTATGAGTGGAAACTTGAGGGAGATAAAATAGGGGTAAAAATCGAAGAATAACCGTATACCTGATCTTTTCTCTCTTAATTAAGGGTTTGCTAAATGGATTGTGTATAATTTTTCATGCAGGAGGGAGCGAAATCAGTAGCATTTCGGGGAATAAGGGGATTTTGAGCCTTGTATTCGGACTGATCAGTGTAATTTTTTCTCTCACATTCTGGCTTGGGATAGGGAACTTATTCCTTACATCCTTTGCAATACCCTTTGCACTTGCAGGTATCATCCTCGCCAGATCCTGCCTGAAACAGGGTCAGGACGCAACCGCAAAGGCAGGACTTACAGTTAGCGTGTTTGGTTTTCTGCTAAACATCGTGGCATTCATTGTGTTTATTTTCTTATTCAGGTGAGGCAAGGCAATCAAATTCAAATTTTTTTCCTTTTCGTTGCAAAACATCTCTTATTTTACGGTTTTTTTTGCCCGGGCCCCAAATAGCCCTTAACAACAAAATATATATAATTAATAGCCTCCTCTTTACTTCGTTACTCAGAAAAGGCTTGTAATTCCTTTTTTTCATTAATGCCATAATTTACAGTTATCCCCACTAAAAGTACAGCTAAAAAACAGTACTTTTGGACAGAATTCCTCGTATATCTGTGCAAAGTTTGGTTCATATTTACTGAGAATGCCATAAATTTCATTTTCAGTTGGTACAGAACTGATTTTTAAAAAATTTCTCAAGCTATCCCTTTCTTTTAATTCTCTGATAGAATAGGAAATTTCACAGGAAAAAAACATGCTCAGTAGTACGATTTTAATATATCGCCAAAAGCGGATTTTACGTCATTTTCAATAAAATTTACGGTTTTTTAAGGCTCTAATTAGATTTTAGATCAAAAATAAAATGTACTTTTTTTGGGAGAACTGTTATCTGGTTTAATTAGCAGAAAAAAAAATGGAAAATAAGTTTCAGTTAAATAGTAAGTTTAAGAGGGCCCTAATAATTAAACCTTAAATTTCCCCTTTTTCAAAAGACAATTATATAAAAGAGATCAGTTTGTTGACAAAATTATATATATAATAAAGAGGTAACAGGATTCCGTTTGCCAGTAGGTAGAAAAAGATCTCTTTACCGGACAAAAAAATAGAAAGAAGTGATGATGGGATGACAAATACCAAGATTTTTGAAAAGCTAACCAGCGCGATCGTAACTCAAAACATCACAGGCATTGCACAGTTAACCCAGGAAGCCCTGGCTGCAGGAATTCCCGCAATTGACATTATCACAAAGGGCCTTTCCGTTGGAATGAAGATTATCGGGGACAAGTTCGAAGCCGCCGAGATTTACCTACCCCAGATCATGATGTCTGCAAAAGCAATGAGCGTTGCAATGGAAATCCTCACTCCTGAACTTGAGAAAACCAAAGTGGAAGGAGAGGAAACCGGACTTGCAATCACCTTTGTTGCAGAAGGAGACATCCACGACATCGGGCACCGCCTTGTTTCCACCATGCTCGGAGCAAATGGATTTGAGATCCTTGACCTCGGAACCGATGTCCTTAATGAAACCGTTGTAGAAGAGGCTGCAAAACACAAAGGACAAAAGGTCCTGCTTGTTGGCTCAGCCCTCATGACCACCTCCATGCTCGGCCAGAAAGATCTCATGGACAGACTCAGAGAAGAAAACCTCAAAGACAGTGTAAAATGCATGTTCGGAGGAGCCCCCGTATCCAGGAAATGGATCGAGGAAATCGGAGCGGATGCAACTGCAGAAAATGCTGCAGAAGCTGCAAAGATAGCCCTTGAAGTTATGAAATAATCCTGGGAGGCAAAAGAACATGACGTTCAGAAAATCATTTGATTGCTACGAATTTTACGACAGAGCAAAAGTAGGAGAAAAGTGCACTCAGGACGACTGGGACCTTATGAAAATCCCCATGAAGGCAATGGAGCTCAAGCAGAAGTACGGGCTTGACTTCAAGGGAGAGTTTGTTCCAACAGACAAGGACATGATGGAAAAGCTCTTCAAGGCAGGATTTGACATGCTTCTTGAGTGTGGTATCTACTGTACCGACACCCACAGGATCGTAAAGTACACTGAAGATGAAATCTGGAACGCAATCAACAACGTCCAGAAGGAATTCACTCTCGGGACCGGCAGGGATGCAGTCCGCGTTTCCAAGAGAGAAGTCGGCGACAAGAAGAAGCCAATCGTCCAGGGCGGACCCACTGGTTCTCCTATTTCAGAAGAGGTCTTCATGCCTGTCCACATGAGCTACGCTCTGGAAAAGGAAGTAGATACGATTGTAGACGGTGTCATGACCTCTATCCGCGGGAAAGCCCCTATTCCAAAAAGCCCCTATGAAATCCTGGCAGCAAAGACGGAAACCAGGCTTATAAAACAGGCATGCGCAATGGCAGGCCGCCCGGGAATGGGCATATAGGGCCCGGAGACTTCCCTGTCTGCTCAGGGAAATATATCCTCTGACTGCGTTGGTGGTCAGATAAGCTCGGATAGCCACGAAGTCTCACAGCTCAACGAACTCAAGATCGACCTTGATGCAATCTCTGTAATTGCCCACTACAATGCAAACAGTGATATCATCATGGATGAGCAGATGCCTATCTTCGGAGGATATGCAGGCGGGATTGAAGAAACCACAATAGTCGACGTTGCAACCCACATCAATGCCTTTGTCATGAGCAATGCAAGCTGGCACCTTGACGGTCCTGTCCACATCCGCTGGGGCTCCACCAACACAAGGGAAACTCTTACTATTGCAGGCTGGGCATGTGCAACCATTTCCGAGTTCACAAATATGCTCTCAGGTAATCAGTATTACCCATGTGCAGGACCATGTACCGAAATGTGCCTACTCGAAGCCTCTGCTCAGTCCATTACTGACACCGCATCAGGACGCGAAATCCTATCAGGTGTCGCAGCTGCAAAAGGTGTCGTAACCGACAAGACCACAGGTATGGAAGCCAGAATGATGGGAGAAGTTGCAAGGGCAACCGCTGGAATGGAAATCGCAGAGGTGAATAAGGTTCTAGACAAGCTCGTGCCACTCTATGAGAAGAACTACGCAAGCGCTCCGGCAGGAAAGACCTTCCAGGAATGCTACGACGTAAAGACCATCACCCCAACTGAAGAATACGTCCAGGTATACAACTCTGCAAGAAAGCAGCTCGAAGACCTCGGACTTGTATTCTAAGCCGAAAGTTCAAGTACTTGATCTTTAAGCAATTCAGGTCCTGGAGTTCTATTCCCGGATCGGTTTTTTTTTCTTACGGCCCAGTCATTTATCCCGAAACATTTTTTTTCTAAATCAAATTGCGTGCGGCCACCCCAACCTAAAGGATGGGGTATGCTGATGGGCCGCCCGCCCGGTTATTCTGGTACTTAGAAATCGTCAATTTTCCGTTGCCTAGACTTTAATCTATATGATTGAACCTCTGTTTTCGGTTTTCCCTGCGACTCCTTAATGTAGTGCTTGATTGTGTCAGCGGTTACATTTCCAACGGATCGATAGAATTTACCACTTGACCATAGACTTCCACCCCAATATCGTGTTCTCAGTTCAGGATGAAGCTTGAACAATCTGTAAGAACTACCTCCTTTCAAGTATTGAACCACCTCTGATAGAGAGGTGCTTGGGTGGAATTCCAGGAACAGGTGAACATGATTATCTACAACTTCCAGAGCATGGATTTTGTAGCCTTTCTCTGTGCAAATATTGTGGAATATAGACTCGCAATCCTTTTTAACTCGTTTATTGTAGAATATCTTGTATCGATACTTAGGCACCAACACGATGTGGTAGGTAATCTGACCATAGCCATGGCTAAAACTGCGCAATTCCAACGCTTATCACATCCTAGCCATAGGTAGCTGGAACCACCTGTGGCTATGGTGTCAAAAAACCTCATTTTACAAAAAAACGATGATTGATACAGTTTAAGCGAATACAAAACAGCCAGCGAGGGTTCACTTCATCCCCGACCTGAAGGTCAGGGTATTCGTGACCCTCTGCACTCCCATAGTAATAAACATATTTAGAGAAAAATGACACACAAATTTGGATTAAAAAGAAACACAGTTAAATCTTCAAGCTTTAACAGACAAATTAAGAGAATAGTTGCTCACGAGTCAACATTAGGAACGGACAGGAAGAAGGAATGAAACCTATCCTTCTAGAGTAATCGTTTCGATTCTCATGTGTGTGAAATGAGGTTTCGATTTACCCGCAAGCAACCGGTATCATATTACCGTATATTACTATTTATATCTATCCACATAGAGTGATTGGCTCATTTTAACATATACCTTATAAATATCCAACAGGATCAAACAATTTTCTTCTTTTCATTAAAGAAAAAGAGGAGGAATTCTTCAGATTACTTATCTCTTTCATAACAAAGCTAATATCCCCACGTATCCATATTTAACTAAGATAGAATCTGGGGGTATGAAGGATTCTACCACTTGATGAAGACGAGGCGTTAGGGATAGGGTTGGCTTCGGTAGATGAAAAAGACGAAGCCAGTATAGTTGAGATTCTTTCCCACCTGTCAGAACTTGCAATAAAATACGCAAAAGAAGGACTGGAAAGTGATACTAGAAGATTAATCGAACATATAAAAGAGATAGGAATAGCATCAGCTCTCGCTGGATTGGAAATGGTTGTTACAAATGCTCTTCTTCTTTATTCCCCGATTGCAAAAGAGGCTTGCAGGCAGGGGATGGAAAACGCCGTTGTCAATATCGCACTTGCTATTGGTGAAATTGGAAAAGCGGCAGGAGGGCAGAAAATGGAGTTTCCCGCAAGAATTGCAGCTTCCTGCCTTGGGGAGATGGGAAATACTGCAGCCTTTACAAGAACCAGAAAAGAAACAATAGCAATCATTTTCGCTCTTGGGGAGATTGGAAAAAGCGTAACAAATCAAAGCCTTGGGGATGCCGCAAATTGTACAGTGACTTTACTAGGAGAAACGGGGAAAATTGCGGCAAGCCATAACTTCGAAGATGCAGCATTAAACGCCGAACTTCTGTTGCAGGAAATAGGGACTGGAGCAATTGAGAAGAATCTGAAAGAAACTGCTGATACCAGTGCCCGTTTACTTGGGGATATTGGGAAGGCTGCCGATAGGCAGGGACTTGAAAGAGCCCTATTCCAAGCAGCTTATTCCCTTGAAACCATCAAGTTTGATGCCCAGGACCGCTATCTTGTGAGCGCATCTATAATAGCCGAAGTAGCCCTCATGCATTTTGACAATTTAGGTCTCGAAAAACTGGAAGAAAAATTGAACAAAAATTTGAGAAGAAAGAGAAAGTTTCCTGATATTGATTGATGAGTTTTTTCGAGTCCTTTAAAGGAACCGTCCGGGCACAAACTCATTTGAGTGCCTGAACTACGCAGCACCTTCTTCTATAAGGAAGAGGCCTGAATACCGGCAAGACTGTCTGATATCCAGATGTTTTTTCCGGATGTAAGAAAACTGGGGTAATCCAAATGTCCATTTTAAACGAAGCCAGGGCAATAGACCTTGGCTTAAGCTCGGTTAAGGGAAATGATGAACTGGGTGTACTGAGGTCCATAGATTTTTTAACAGAGCAGGGAACGAAATACATAAATAAAGGGCTTGAACCCGATGCAAAAAGGGCTATAATCAGCATAAGAGACATTGGAAATGCAGCTGCCGTTCAAAAAATGGAACTTGGGGTTTTAATTACCCTCATTTCTCTGGGAAGGATGGCTGAGGCTGCAAGAGAACAGAAAATGTCCGATACAGGTTTCAGTATTATTTACTCTCTCTGTGCAATCGGAAAATCCGCAGTTGGACAGGAGATGGAAACCGCAGTCAAGATTGCAGTTGCTTACCTCGGGGAGATTGCAAACTCTGCGTCCCTTTGCAAACTGAAAAGAGAATCTCTTGTATCTTCTCTTGCAATAGGAGCCATAGGAAAAGAAACATCAAGGCAAAAAATCGCCAAGGTTCCGGAGAACGAAGGTCTTCTTTCTCCTGCATCAGGCATAATTCAGTCTCTACCTCAGGGCAAGGATGAGCAATTTTTCTCTGATGAACTTCAGAGTACTATGGGTTTCCTTATGGAGAACGGGGAAGAGAACTGTCCTCCCCGGCATATGCCTGTTTTTTTTGAACATCCGTTTCCCAATACCGATTTTAGAAATTTTGAAAATGTGGTTATAAAGGCTGCTGATGCACTTGGAACGATAATGCTTGAGCCAAAAGAAAAGTTTCTGGTAAGTTATATGCTTGTAGCAAAACTTTCTATTGAAACCTTTAACGGCTCTGAGTACATACACGAAGCCGAATCTTTTGAATGAGTAAGTTCGACTGAACAGGCCCAAGCCTTAAGTTATATTTTTTCACTTTTTACGCTAAGATCTGTTTTCCTGAAACTTTGAAGGCGGCTTTTTATTTGGCATGAAAAGGTACTGTTCAGTTTCACCAACAGCCTCAAACCTCGGAAGTCTCATAAAGAAGTATCTCTATTACAAAATAGCAACACTAATAATCTCCTAATTTCATAGAATAAGTCAGGAAATATCATCCTGTATATTAAGTAGAGGGGCAAAAAGAATGATCACATTAAACGAGGCAGAGGCAGTCGACATAGGTTTGTCTTCAGTTGAGGGAAAAAATGAAAACGAAGTTTTCCAGGCTCTGGATTCCCTTACAGGGATTGCAGAAGGTTTCCTCTCTGAAAATGAAGAGGCAGATGCCAGGAGGGTTATCCTCTCAATCTCGGATATCGCACAGGCAGCTGCACAGGAGAAAATGGAACTTGTCACGATCAACTCAGTCCTTGCCTTCGGGAAACTGGCAAGAATAGCAGCAAAAAAAGGATACGGGTCTATTCTGAACAGGACGATAGTAGAAACAGGGAAGCTAGGGAGAACGGCAGCTTCAAGTTCACTTGAAGCAGGTTCGAAGGTAGCTGCTACTACCATGATGGAAATCTGGAACCATTCCTCTCCTGAGAAGAAAGATCAGGAAGAAATGGTTGCCTTTTCCCTGCTCTTAAGGGATATCGGGTCTGCTGCTGCAGTGCAGGGTATGGAAGAAGCTTTACTTAACGCAATAAACTGCCTTGGAGAGGTTGGGAAAAAGGTAGCCTCAGAAAGCCTTGAGGCCGAAACTATCAGCACCCTTCTGCTGCTTGAGGAAATAGGTAATCTTGCTGCAGAAAAATACTTTGATGAGGCACTGAGTTCAGTAGCCCTTTCGATTGAAGATGCAGGCAAGCTTTCCTTTAAGAATAAGCTTCATGAGGCTGTACTCCAGAGCCAGTGGGCACTTGAAACCTTAAAAATACAAGCTGAAGAAAAAGCCCTTATCAATTCTCCTATTGTTACGGAAATGGCTCTTGACAGTTTTAAATTCCCGGGAGTCAGGGAAACCGGTGAAAGCATCGGGAAACTTCAGGAGATAAAGGAGCTGCAGAAAAAGGTTTATTCAAGCCTATAAGCAGAAAAGCCCCTTAAACACTATTTTTTTCGTAACTATTCAGCCTGGGAGAAACAACATCAATAACCATCTGTATTAAGATTCAATAAGCAAATTTCTGAGAATTGATTTTATTTGATTGATGGCTGTTGGTTGCATTTTTTCAATTTTCATTGGTTAGTAATCAGACATATCAGTTTCATTAAAATCGATATCAATCAACTGATTTTGGCAGACTGAATAGTTACTTTTTTTCTTTTCTTTTTGACTGATTTTTGACTGATTTCATATGCGATTTTATAGGAAGAAGTGTAAAACCCATGAAATCTTACTTTCATGGAATATAAGCGTCAACGTTTTAACGTTCTACTGGTATTGATTCCGCAAACTTATATTTATTTTGAAGTCTATTACTCTATGCTGATTTCCGAAGAGAAAACCAAGCAAGGATTGAGGTATTTTGCTGTCACCACAATGCGATTCTCGCAAGTTGGTTAACAGGGCAAACTTCACGACCAGATCACCCGAAAGGTTCGGGGTAGTGCCAGAGAAAACTGGAACCCGAAAGGAGACTCAATTCAAACTGTTTCATCTGTGGGAAACAGGGTAGAACCTGCATGACCTGTCGCCATTAGGCAAAGGGATGACTCATGAAGCCCGTAAAATCTTTAGATTTAGCGGGTAGTTCACATATTTTTAAACCAGATGTCTTTTTAAACCGATAAGTGGTAATTTTTCTACTATCTATCTATTTTTCCGCCCTGTTTTTAAATATATGAATAATTGTCAGTAAAATACGAAAAAGTAATAACCTGTGAGATCATAAATTATAATAACGGCTTAAAAATGGAGGCTAAATTTGCTTTAAATAGAAGAGATCCCTCTGCTTGAACCCGTGCTTGAGGTGATTAAGGCTCAAAAAGAGGTACATCTTCTCTGGATCAAGAAATGAACTGGGTGAGCTTGAAATGAGATATTTTGCAGGTCAGTTCCCGCAGAAGGCAACATGCGGGAAAATTGAGTGCATAAGATCCCTTGGGCTGGCTGCGGCTGAGATAAATATGACAGCTGGAGTTATTAATGCAGCAGCTTCCCTTGGGCTTATCGGGCAGGAAGCGGCAAGAAATGGAATTAGTGATGCGGTGCTGGAGACCGCTCTTGCTCTTAAAGCTCTGGGAGAAAAAGCAACTGACATGGAAACTCTTTTTTCTCTTCGGCTGATAGCTGTCTCCCTGAAAGAAGTGGGAAAAGAAGCTGTAAGGCAGGGAATGGAACAGGAAGCTATTACAAGCCAGTTTTGTTTAAAAGAACTCCATGATTTTTGCATAGACTCAGAAAATGAATTTAAAGACTTCAATGAAGATTTTTTTTCTTTAATCGGGGATATTGGAAGGTGCGCTGTAGATGCAGGTCTTGAAAAAGCTGCAATAAATGCCGCAGCCCTTATGGAAGATTTCTAATTTAACTATGGACGAAGCTGAGATTATATATGAGACTTTTTAATAGTTTCTGGGATCACAAAAATTAACCATCGATTTCACTAGCAAGTGACTGCAATCAATCAAAAACCCAGAAAATAAAAAAAGTATCAGAAATACGCAGGGAAGATAGCTCTGGGATTCATTTGGGATATCCGCGCGCTGACAATGGACACGCTTGATGAGACTTCGGGTGAATTCCGAAGGCTGATCGTATCCGCATCTCTGATTGCGATCCGCATGTCACGCTTTTAATTGTGATTCATATCTGGAGACACTTTTCTGCGTTAACACTCTTGAGGGAGATATCCCTGAGTGTGGAACACCTTTCAAGTCTTACAGGATAATGGATTGAGATTCCCTTTAGACATTGGCAGCGGGCCACCGCTTCCGGGCTGCGAGATCTGGTACTGGAAAAGGGTTTTTAGATTAAGCTGTGTTGTCGGCTTGTTGTAGAAGCTGCAAATGATTGCAAAAAAAAGAATTTCATTTTTTCTCTCCTTTAACTTACGCGGTTAAACTGAGTTATGATAACCTTCCCATCCTTCTCATGCTTTATTTTGTTCATTAAGTGCGTAAACCAAAATAATCTTTTCAGGTTTTCACATCTTTAATTCTGGTTGCCATAGTTTGATTCCCTGTATTATTCCTTGTATTGAATATTCAAAACCTGTCGAACTTCCGAGGATCGTCTTGGTGCTTTTGAGGCTTCATTCTTTTTTAGAGACCAGGATTTCAGGCGGCAGGAAAATCGAGACTATTATGCCAAAGATTACGAAAATCACCAGCCCCCAGAGAGAAGTTTTTATCCCCTGAATGCGGGCGATTTCGTTGATCCTCAGGATTTCCTGTGCAAGATCAGGAGGGGCATCTTTCAGGACAGCCTGCAATTCCTCATTGCTCAAAAAACGGGCATTATCCTCTACTGCTGATGTCACGGAGGGCTTTAGATCCTCTGGAATAACGGTACTGTCATTGATGAGGGGAATGGATCCCCCTACCAGGCCCGCAATGATGATGGAGCCCATCAGGGCAGTCCCGATAGCCATGCCGAGGTTTTGGGAAGTGCTCATCAGGGCAGCTGTCTCGCTTGTCCTTTCAGGAACTACCTGGGAAAGGACGAGATTCATTATCTGGGATGCTATAACTCCTGCACCTATGCCTATTAAGGCAAACCCGATAATCAGACCGAGCCCACTTACCTCCACATTAATGGTTGCAGTAACAAGAAAAAGTCCTGCAATAAGTACGAGTAACCCAACCTGGATGATGCGCTTTGGAGCTATGCGAGAAGATAATCGAGATGCTATAAGCGAAGCAATTAAAAGCGGTATGGAAAGGGGTAGGTAGATAAAACCTGTCTGCATCGCGTTGAGGCCCAGGGCGATCTGCAGGAAAAGTGCCATACTGAACAGGAAACCTCCAATAAGAAGGGTCTGAACCATCTGGACAAAAATACCAGAAGTAACCCCGCGGTCCCTGAGCACGTCGAGCCTTACGAGTGGCATCTTCCCCAGAGTAATGACATGACGTTCCCAGAGGACAAAAATCAGCAGGATAATGCCTCCTGCTAAAATAAACACTGGGGTAGGAGAAAGACCGAACGGGGAAATTTCAATCCCTCCTATGGAAAAGGGCTGACGTGCCTTCCACCAGCCGTAGGTCCCTGCCAGTAATACGCCAAAAACAATAAACCCCATCCCGAATGCAGAAAGTATCGAACCAACTATATCCAGCCTTGGTTTCTCTCCAGTCTCAAGAGATGCGTCCAGAATATACCGGCTTAAAAACAGGACAAAGACCACAACCACCACCTCTCCGGCAAAAGCAAACCTCCAGGTGTACGCAGTTGTCAGCCAGCCTCCTATAATAGGCCCGAGGGCAATTGCGCCTGCAACAATTCCCCCTATTATCCCATAAGCAAGGGCACGATCCTTCCCGCTGTAGTTTGAAGTCACGAGCGTCTGGATGGCAGGCATAACAAGAGTTGCCCCAAACCCTTCAAGAATCGACCAGCCTAAAAACAGTACAACTATTGTCGGGCTAATTGAAGTCAGGAGTGAACCCACCCCATATATAATCAGTCCGAGCCTGAATGCCCTTTTTCTCCCGATAATATCTCCAATTTTTCCCCCGGTGATCATCAGGGAAGCCATAATGAGTGCATACAGGGTAATGGCAGCCTGGACGGTGGTGACGTCCGTATTGAAGTCACTGATAAGTGTCGAAATCGAAACATTCATAATAGTCGTATCGATAACAAGCACAAACATTGCAAGCGAGAGTGCAACAAGTACAATCTTCTTTTCCACAGTAACCACTTCAGAATTGGAATAATAAGGGCAACCTGATAGCACCCTTGAAAAGATGCTTCTTCATAGTAGTTTTACCCGAAAAAATCGGCAGATCTACTATCAACCACTATCAACCACTATCAACCGGTAGATTTACTATTGTTACTCACCGACTAAGATCTTCTTCATACCGCGATGAGCCTCGGCAAAAAGGAAGAAAATGAAATCCGAAGCTCTTTTCCATTTTTTGGGAGCATTATCATTTACTACCAGTAGAATATGTTTAATCATGCCCGAATGCCCCTCTCACCCCCGGCAACATGACATAGATGAGAATAAGGGAATTCAGAATAACTGAAACGTTAATGTCATACCATGAACCTCCGGTAACCAGCAACACAAAATCCACGCACAGATTAAATACCGCAATAACAGCCAGAAACATCCAAGCCTGCGGATCTACCTGCCAGAGCATCTGAGCCAGCCACATCCATATGTAGGCAAGCAGGCCGTACAATAGTGCATACCAGAGGTTAAAAATGCGGATGTTCAGAGACCCCAGAAAGGGTAAAAATCCAAGAAACCGGAGCATTACAATAGCGTTTAAAAACGCCAGAACTACAGCCGCTAGGGCCAGAATAGTAACACCTATAGGTCTTTCCATAATCAAATCTCCTTCTTATTTTCCTCAAAATTCGGCATCAGGTTCGCATTTTTAGTCCTCCGATGACTGCCCCCATTCCCCCGACAATAAGGAAAAATCCGAATATCCACGGGAGAAACAGGGCTCCTGCCAGAGAGTTTGTCAGCAGGAGTATGCCGAGGATTATGGTCAGGACACCAAGGATTCCCATCCCCCATCCTCCACCTTTAAGTCCCCAGGCAAGTTTTACAGCACCGGTGATTATAGCCCATACCCCTATGAAAATAACAAAAAGTGTGAGAACTACGAAAGGGCTGAGAAGAGGGTACGTCATTATAACGATTCCTGCAATAATGCCCAGGATACCTGAAAGCAATTTCCACAACCTGCTTCCCGAGAACATTAATGCTCCTAAGACGGAAAGAATTCCGCCCGCCACCCAGAAAATACCCAGGACCTGTAAGAGAAATATAGTTGTTACTGCAGGTCTGTATAACAGAAATAAACCAACAATAATAGCGATAGCCCCTTCCAGAAGAACTACCCACCAGGGTGCCTCCAGTATTTCATACCCTACCTCGCTATCAGCATTAATTGGTTGTTCAATAACCTCAATTGGTTGTTCCATAAATCCATCTCCCCAATATATTTAGTACCTCAACCGAGACTTTTCACTACCAGAATACAGTTGTGGGCACAGCTAAAGAGACATCATTTATCCTGAGCACGGAACTTCCTGTTGGAACTTCCTGTTTCCGGATAATTTCCAGAACACTCAGGAATAGCCAGAGTCAAAGAGAAGAACGCCTCCCCTCTCAACAAAGAAGAGCAATTTCTTCATTCCGGGTAGTCAATTGATGAACTTCACACCTGTACAGCTTACCCTCATTAATCCCAGGTGACCTCATTGTGAAAGGTGCTGATTGAGTTTGTCTTTTCCATCATTGAAAACCCCGCCGTGACGCAGGCTGAAATAAACTATTCATTTATCACTGCAGAATATAAAGACAAGATTTTTTAGGGATCTCAAGTTCAGTGTTAATTTCAAGACCAATTTCAGTATCAAGATTAATCCCCCTCTCCCCCCTCTTCATATCCACCTGATGATGAAGCAGTGATATGGATATTTATATACAAATGAATAGATATAAAATAACTTATTATTAATTCTCAAAGAAGACTCTTTTACCCGGAACTCCTTCAGCTTGCCGGGAGGTCCTTCAAAAAAAGGAAAAAGAATCAAAACAAAATTGAAAAAAGAATCAAAACAAAATTGAAAAAAGAATCAAAACAAAATTGAAAAAAGAATCAAAACAAAATTGAAAAAAGAATCAAAACAAAATTGAAAAATAAAAGAGTTTGAAGTTAAGTATTTTCAACCTGAACCTCTTCTCGCGAACCCCGTACAAAATTCTTTTTTCCCATAGCTTCAGGGTCATTTCCGTTCTCATAGTTGCATGCCGGAGGAATCCTGAGTTTCAGCCTCGAAGAAGTAGTATTTTTCGTCTTCCCCGGTCATCGTCGTTTCAAAGGAAGTCCAGGATTCTTCATGGAATCTTTCCAGGACAATAGTGGAGATATCTACGTTATTTTCTTCAATCCAGGCTTTTGAAACTCTGAATTTTACACCCGATCTATCGATATTTTCAGAGGTTTCAAACTCTTCACTGTCTTCCAGGGGATTCAGGTTCTGGGAAAGTTCAGTAATCAAAGAGATCTCAAATCCATTGGAGAGATCGCTATCCATTTTACTAGCGGCGTCTGAACTTCAAGATTATTGTCTGCAACTATGGTATTTTCCGAGCTGGAAACATAAATGCCTGCATCATAATTGTGTAAAGAGCCCGTAAATAGAATTGGAATCTGCGGTATTGTTCTCTATGGTATTTTCACTGGCATTTTCAAAAAGGAAACCGTACTCTATATTTGAATCCGCACTGTTGTTTATTAGTTTCCCATCCCTGGAATTCAGGAGGTACATTCCTATGTAGTTATTTGCAAGTGTGTTTTTTTCAAGAAGGAAAGTGCTGGTATTAGAAAGGACAATTCCCAAATAGTTAGTTTTCAGGTCAAGGTCGCAGACAGTCACATTCTGGCAGTCAATACAGAAAACCACCCCTGCCCCGGAAGAAGCATTTATTTCCAGGTCGCTTTTCCCAACAACATAATAGACACACTTGCCGTCAACGTTATTGCTCGCATCAATATCGTTTAAGGAAATAAAGTCTGTAATTACCAAATTATATTCATTGTGCCCCATCTCGTTAAAGCGAAGTTTATTATCCCCGGACCCTTTGAGAACGATTCCGCAATTATTTAAAATAGCAATGTTCCGGTAGAGCATATTGTTATCGGAATAATACAAATAGATCCCTGTGTCGAAGTTCGAAATTGCGTAGTTTGCCTGCACTGAACTGACTGTTAGAGGAGCAGCACCCAAAGTAACAGTCCTTACAAAAGCAGCTTCCGGAGCTACATCCCTATCAGTAAACGCTTTTATGCAGGCGTTTGAATTTTCAAGGACAGAAGAGAGGTCCACCCAGCTCAGACCGTCAGAACTGACATAGCTTTCCCCGGCATTGGAAGAAACCTGACTGCTGTAGTCCTCCACCGGGCATTCCAGAGCAACGGGATATCCCTATTCTGGAGCACTTAGCCCGAACACCACTGAAAAATTCTGCCCTTCTTCAAGTGAAACTCTCTGGTCCAGCCGGACTGTATGCTAACCTGCATAAGTAAATGTTCCATTTCCGTATGCTTTTGGGTCCTCAGGGTTTACAGGTCCGGAAACCGGATCGGTATAAATACACCGGCATACCCGAAACTGCTGACCCAGCCCAGGGGATCATACTGGTATATGGAATCGCAGTCACCGAGATTCTCTGCGGTGTAAATGGTATTATCCTTGCCTATTTTCGAATCATAATAGGAGACGTAGAAATAACCTTCTTCTCCCCAGTCAGATCCTCAGGAGTTCTTTACAATAAAGGCGCCGTCTCCCGGAGCAGCCAGATATAATTTATTTCTGTCAAAGGAATCGTCCCAGCCGACAATAGCAACCAGGTGGTTCAAAAAATCCTGGCCGGAATAGTAATAGCTGTTGTTATCAGGATCAAAATAGCTAAGATCCACATATATTGAAGAGGCAAATGCCCCGTATTCCTTTAGAGCTCACTTGATGTTATCGTTGTCCAGAGCCCCCTGCCTGACCGGAATAAATAATATCTCCTGCACATGCTTTACTGCCGGAAGCCTTTGGGAGAGATGCTGGAATGGGGACCATAAGGATCATCCGTTTCAGCAACATGTCCACTCCAGCGAGCAAGGTAAGATACGGACATCAGAGTCGTTCCACCTTCATAAGAATCGAAGGAATCGGGGTAACAGGGTGTGAGCAGATTTTTCATATTGTTTTCGGAGAAATCTCCCTCAAGTGGTCTCTCAAATAGTCAATCAGCAGACTTGTTTTCACAATTTATCGGCATTTTTAACAGGTACCTCCCTGTAAAAGGAAATGAAAACGCTCAGGCGTTTAAGAAAAAAATCAGACCTGGATGATGGGGAAAATCCCGGACATGCTGGCTTGAAATCTGCCTGGGAACCGAATGAAACATAAAAATTGCATACGACAGCCCAAAAATGAAAAAATTTATAGGGATAAAACAGTGAGGTGTATAAATAAATTCCGAAATTTTTGCGCAGTGATTTAAGAAAAACCCGGCTAAAAAAATAATTCAAAAATCCTGGAATATTTGGGTAAGGAGGAAACCAGGAAATGGCATGTAACATGCTTTGAGGATTGGGGAGTAAAAGAGTGCAGAGGCAAAGACGTAAAACATATAAGCCCCACACCCCAGAGGATCAGTAATGAATCCGACAAAGAGCCGGGACATTCCCCTTTATATCTACCATGCCGGGCAGTGTGACCCGAAAAAATGCACAGGAAAAAAGATGGCGCGCTTTGAGCTTGCCCGCCTTTACGACAGGATCTCAAGGCTGCCCCATTCAGCGATTTTGCTGGACCCTATGGCAGAAAAAGCCCTCTCACCAGCTGATGACCCTAAGAAGGGAATAATTGTGCTTGACTGCTCCTGGGAAGAAGTGGAAAGGGTTTTTCCTGAACTGGAAAAGATGAACCTGGAACACAGGGCTCTTCCTTACATGCTTGCGGGCAATCCGGTGAACTTTGGAAGGCCTTTTAAACTCAACTCTGCAGAGGCCTTTGCAGCAACCCTTTACATATTAGGATACAAAGAGCAGGCTGAAAAAGTCATGTCCAAGTTTAACTGGGGGCACAGCTTCCTTGAACTGAACAGAGAACCGCTTGAAGAATATGCAACCGCAAAAAACAGCACTGAAATTGTGGAAATGCAGAGCCATTACATCTGAAGGCGGCTACATTTAGAGAAAAACAATAAGATAAATCCAATTGGAGAAAACCAATTAGAGAAAAACAATAAGATAAATCCAATTGGAGAAAACCAATTAGAGAAAACCAATAAGATAAATCCAATTAGAGAAAACCAATTAGAGAAAAACAATAAGATAAATCCAATTAGAGAAAGCAAATTATCTCGGAATCGCTCGAAGAAAGGGGCGCAACCTGACCAGATCTCAGATAAAAGGGCTAAAACGGCTAAAAGGAGTTATGTACAGTGAAACCGTCAGTAAGAAAGCAGATCGGAGTAATAGGAGCCGGGACCTGCAGCAGTGAAACCAGAGCCCTAGCAGAAGCCGTGGGAAAAGAGATTGCAAAAAAAGGAGCTGTTCTTCTCTGCGGAGGCCTGGGGGGAGTAATGGAAGCAGCAGCCTGTGGAGCAAAAAAGGAAGAAGGAATAACCCTGGGAATTTTGCCCGGAACACTGCGGGAGGAGGCTAATCCCTGGATAGATATAGCCATTCTCAGCGGAATGGGGCATGCCAGAAACGCTCTTATATCCCAGTCCTCAGATGCTCTTATTGCGGTTTCCGGGGAATATGGTACTCTTTCAGAAATAGCTTTCGGCCTGAAGATGGGAAAGCCTGTGGTATTGCTTGAGTCCGGATGGAAAATAGAAGGCACGGAGAACGCAAAAAACCCACAGGAGGCTGTAGAGCTTGCTTTTAGACTCATTGAAGAAGGGAAAGAAAAATAGAGAAAAGGTAGAGAGAAGAGGTAGAGAAAAAAGGTATGAAAACTTTAAGTAAAAATTATGAGTAAAAGAGTCAGGTAAAAAGGAAAAAACAGGTAAATAAGGAATCCCTGAACCTGATTATAGTTACGGATGGCAAAATATTTAGAAATTTGATCCATAAATTTATATTACAAAAGGAAACTTCAAGAATTAGGAGGCAGGCTTTGACTCAGACTGGCAGGATTTTCGGGGTACGCCAGTATTCCTCCATAAAATATAAGAAAAGCTATACCGGAGTTTTAAATGCATCTTATCGTAACGGAAAAAAATATAGCAGCAAGGAGGATAGCTGCGATTCTGGCTCCAAAAAGTCCTAAGAAGGAGAGAGTCAGCGGAGTAGACGTATACCGGTACGAAATTGGATCCGGCGAAAACAGGCAGGAAACTGCAGTAATAGGGCTTTCCGGCCATATTGTCGGGATAGATTTTCCAAAAGAGTACAACAACTGGCAGAAAGTTGATGCCAGAGCCCTGGTAGACGCTGAGATAACAACAACTCCAATTAACCGGAAAATAGTGACTGCCTTAAAGAGCCTGGGGAAAGAGGCAGACAGGGTCACGATTGGAACTGACTACGACCGGGAAGGAGAACTGATAGGAGTCGAAGCTCTGAACATCATAAAGAAGGTGAACCCGGATGTCCCTTTTGACAGGGTCCGTTACAGTGCAATAACCCCGAAAGCAATTGATGCAGCATTCGCAGATCCTACAAACGTTGATTTTAACCTTGCAGATGCAGGGCACTCCAGGCAGGTAATTGACCTGGTCTGGGGCGCAGCCCTTACCCGTTATATTTCACTGGCAGCTGGAAGGCTTGGGAAAATGTTCCTCTCGGTGGGAAGGGTGCAGTCACCGACCCTCTCGCTTATAGTTGACAGGGAAAAAGAGAGGAATATCTTTGTCCCGACTCCTTACTGGGAGATCCATGCCGAACTTGAAACCACGTCAAAAGAAACCTTTTCCGCCCAGCACACAACCCGCCGCTTCCTGGACAAAGAGGAAGCTGCAAAGGTGTTCAAAAAACTGGGGAAAAAAGCGGAATTAAAGGAAATCGAAAAGGGAACAAAGATCGACCAGCCTCCTACTCCTTTTAATACTACGGGCTTTATCAGCGCGGCAAACTCAATAGGGCTCAGCCCTTCAAATGCCATGCGCATAGCTGAATCCCTTTATACTAACGGGTATATTTCATACCCCAGAACAGACAATACTGTTTATCCCGATACTCTGGATTTGAGGGCTCAAATTGAGATTTTTAAGGAAGGGCCTTTTAAGGAGTATGCAAACATCCTGCTTGAGAAAGCCGAACTTGTCCCCACTCGCGGGAAAAAAGAAACCACAGACCACCCTCCTATCTATCCTGCGTCCCTGGCAAAGAAAACCAATCTAAAAGAAGAGGAATGGAAGGTCTACGAGCTTGTGGTCAGGCGCTTTTTTGCAACCTTTGCCGAGCCGAGCACCTGGGAGACCATGCGCCTGAAAATCGAGATAAATGAGGAAGAGTTCAGAGCAAACGGAGCAAGGCTGCTGGAACACGGCTGGCGCTGGTATTATCCCTACAATGCCCCTGAAGACAGGCTGTTTCCGGAACTCAGGGAAGGAGATTCCCTGAAAGTAATAAAGAAAGAGATGCTGGATAAAGAAACCCAGCC
Source organism: Methanosarcina sp. WWM596 (assembly GCF_000969965.1). Taxonomy (GTDB): domain Archaea; phylum Halobacteriota; class Methanosarcinia; order Methanosarcinales; family Methanosarcinaceae; genus Methanosarcina. The sequence goes on along the minus strand of NZ_CP009503.1, from coordinate 1,436,115 downwards.
CCCAGGACGCTATGGGCAGGGCAGGCTAATCAATATAATGGAAGAGCTCGGGCTCGGTACAAAAGCCACCCGCCACGAAATAATCAGCAAACTCTATTCCAGGGCATATATCCACGGAAACCCAGTACAGCCCACAAACACTTCTTTTGCAGTAATGGACACCCTTGAGAAGTATTCTCCTACGATTACAAAACCGGACATGACAAAGCTGCTTGAAGAAAATATGGACCTGATTGCAGAGGGCAAAATAAAGGAAGATGCAGTTCTTGAAGAGTCCAGGGAGATGCTCAAGCAGGTCTTTTCGGAACTTGACAAAAATAGGGACAATATCATAGAGTCCTTGCAGGCAGGTCTCAGAGAGGATAAAATCATAGGCACCTGCCCCTCATGCGGAAACGAGCTCATGATCCGCCGTTCGAAAAGGGGGAGCCGTTTCATAGGCTGCAGCAATTACCCTGACTGCACCTTCTCACTACCTCTACCAAAGAGTGGCCAGATTATTGTCACCGACAAGTCCTGTGAGGTTCACGGGTTGCACCATATCCGCATAATCAATCAGGGAAAACGGGCCTGGGACCTTGGCTGCCCTCAGTGCAATTTCATCGAATGGCAGAAAACCCAGCAGGAAGAGCAGGCCAAGAAGCCGAAAAAAGAAAGGCCCAAATCCATTAAAGATCTCGAAGGTGTTGGAAAAGCAACTGCAGGAAAACTCGAGGAAGCAGGAATAAAAAGCATAGAAGCCCTGATGGAAGCTGACGCTGTCGAACTTGCGAAAACCATAAAGGTTACCGTAAAGAAGATTAAGAACTGGCAAATCTCATGCGGCAGCACAGTTAAGGACTTATGAAACAGTCTTCACTCAAACTTTTTTCTTTCTTTGTTAGAATTCATCTTAATAACTCATAAATTTCTTTTGGCCAATTTGTGACCTTCTATAAAACTACCGCTTGACTAAAAACCCGGGGGTTTTACGCTGCATTTTATAAAAAAGCCTAAAAACCAAAAAAGTGGCAACATTTTAGGATAAAAGTTGCTATAAAATAGTAGCATGAAACTTCAAACTATCTTTTTCATAATATTTAGGACAGCCCTGCAAATTTTTGATTTTAATCCTCAAATGTTTAAGTTAAAAATTTATTAAGTTAGATGTATTTACATCGGATCTCCAAAAGATAATTTGTTTTTTAAGAGTTATTGAGTCATATCCAGGAAATTAAGTGTTGAATCAGCTATTTCCTAATAAAAAATACTTTGTAGAGAAGTTATTTGCTCTTATTAGAGATAAAATTTCTTAAATTCATATTTCAAAGATTTTTGATCCTTATTTTGAAGATTCAATTTAATATGACTAATAACAAAACTGAATGCCATAGTTAGAAATAAATATAATTTGTCTACATATTAAGCATTTATTAAACTTTATTAATTATTCTAACGATGAATAAAAGTTATTTTTCAAAATATAGAATTATTAGGATTTATTATTGTATAAAAAGCTTTATATTGATGTTTATAACAAAAATGAGTACTTTAAATCCTTTATTTTACATTTAGTTTAGAGGAGCAGATTAGTATCTTAATATAAATATCTATCCATAGTTATTTTTATTAGATTATCTAAACAGTATTAATATAAATTTAGGCGGCAGGAAGTTATTTATTCTCTTGTCGTATGATAATATCTAAATAACGCTGATTTAAAATCAAATCGGCTTATTTATAATAAAAAACAGCAGTTATATACTACATTTGCATAAAAAATATACGACATAAGTGAGAAAATAAGTAAAGTTAGATTAAATTAAAAAAAAGTGGATAGTGGGGACAAATGCGGAAACAAATATTTGACAAAATGAAAAAGATAGTATGTCTTTCCATAATTATCTTTTTCTCGATATTAGTGTCAACTGCTGCAGCAGAAAACAACAGTGACATAGGTAGCAGCAGTAGCTCAGAGCAGAACTCAGAGATCCCTGAATATGTAGATGCAGGTTCGGGGAACGTATTTAACAATGTCACGTTTAACAATGTCACATTTATCAATGGGCCTGATTCATGTAACACATTTAATAATGTCGTATTTAACAATGTTACATTTACCTATGATCTGGACCCAAGTGATCAGAACCCAAGAATCATTGTTCGCAATATCCGGAGTCCGGGAGACACCGTTAAAAGTAATTCGGACACTGAAAACGCCGCTAACAATGAATCAAGCGCAGAAAATACCACTAACAATGAAACTGACCCGTCAACCACAATTAATAATGGGCAGTACGCAGGAAGCACCATTTACATAGGACAATACGCAGGAACCTCATTTTACTCAGGAGAATACGCAGGAAGCGCAGCTAACGCATCAGAAAGTACCATAAATAATGGGCAGTACGCAGGGAGCATCATCAACAACGGACAGGATTCAGGAAACACCATTAATTCCGGGGAGGGAGCAGGAAGCACCATATTTGGACCGGATTCAGGAAACGCAGAATATTATGGAGAAGGTTCAGGAAGCACCATAAACAATGGAGAAGATTCAGGAAGCGCAGAATATTATGGAGAAGGTTCAGGAAGCACCATAAATAATGGACCGGATGCAGGAAACACAGAATATTGTGGAGAAGACTCGGGAAACACAGTAAATTATGGAGAAAATTCAGGCACTGCGATTTATAATGGGCCAGTAGCAGGGAGCACCATTAACAATGGACCGGATGCAGGCACCGAGACTTATATTGGGCCAGAAGCGGGGAGCACCATAAACAATGGACCAAATTCAGGTGCCGAGATTTATATTGGGCCTGAAGCAGGGAGCACCATAAACAATGGACCAGTATCAGGGGGCACCATTAACGAGGGGCCAGTAGCAGGGGGTACCATTAACAATGGGCCTTGTTCAGGAAACACAGAATTTTGTGGAGAAGATTCAGGAAGCACCATCAACAATGGAGAAGATTCAGGAAGCACAGAATATAATGGGAAAGATTCAGGAAGCACCATCAACAATGGAGAAGATTCAGGAAGCACAGAATATAATGGAGAAGATTCAGGAAGCACCATCAACAATGGAGAAGATTCAGGAAGCACAGAATATAATGGAGAAAATTCAGGAAGCACCATAAATAATGGACAGGAAACAGAGAGTAACGGTAACGAGGAAGAGAACTAAACACAAAAAACACATTGAATAGGCAGTACTTTCGATATAATTTACGCAGTTGAACTGAGAAGACTCAGTTCCAAAATCCAGGAATTTTTAAATTTACATCCATCACTGGATTTTGGAACTGAGTCACTGAAAAAACAGACATCTGAATCTTTAATTCTAACCCATACAACCTTTTTTGCCATATTGAATCATTCTTGTCACAGCAGAGTTGCGGCTCTGCAGTACACGATCCTTTTCGCTGCGCTCAAGAGGACTAATTTTTAAATCGTGGTACATCTGCTCGACAAAGGAGAGCGGTCTTGTAAACAAAAATCAAAAAAAACGGATAGGCAAATAAAAATCTACTTCTGCTTTTTACTTCTATTCAAGTCTCATCTCTCTTTCTTCTTTTTCTCTTTTGAGAAGGGCTGACAGAAAAGCTGGTGGAAGCGTCCTAAATCATGCAAATTAAAAAGTGATTTCAGCAAATATGTGAAACTTACTTTTTTCCATACAATTTGAAAAAGATACGGAAAACTCAGAGGCTGGAGTGAGAAAATATGAACCTATATATAGTACCTTACTGTTTTATAATTATTAATTTGTAAAAAAAAATATCAGAGGTTTATAACTTGGCGACCAAGAAACAGAAAGCAGCAAAACGCGATAAGAGAGATAAGGAAACGAGCGGCAAAATAAAAACACCAGCTGAGGAAGTTAAGGAATCAAAAGACAAAATAAAAGAACCAGATAAGAAACAAGATAAGAGACAAGATAAGAAAGGAAAAGGAAAATAAAAAGAGGATATTTAAATCAGACCTTTTTTCTCATCTTATCTATAATCCATTTTTTGCATTCTCGAATATCCGAAAATTAAAAAATAGTTTTCTGTGTATTTCTGTATTTATATGAAGAAGCGTAAAACCCCTGAGTCTTTAGCTCAGGGGATATAAGCGTCAACTTCAACCCTGATTCCGTATGTAATATTCTGCCGCCTCTTTACTAACATTTCCGATAGTAGACGCAAAATAACCATCACTCCATAACGTATTCTCACCCCAATAATACTTTTTCAGATATTCTTTTTGAGTTTTCCATAACCTGTTAGTATATTCTTGTTTCAATTTTCTGACAATTGACAAAACGCTAACTTTCGGCTCACTCTTGATCAAGAAATGAATATGGTCTTTGTCAGTTTCCATTTCAAGGATTTTAAAGTTAGACTCTTTTGAAATGTCAATCCTAATCTGTTTGAGTTCTTCGCTAATTGGTTCAAGTATGACTTTTCGGTATTTGCAAACAAAAATAACATGATACATTATCAAAAATTTGCTATGATTCCGTGTTTCATACTTCATATTTACCAAAAAGTACATGTGTTGTTAAAGCATATAATGCCTTTGTATGATGCAAGCGTTCAAATTTAGACTCTATCCTACAACTACACAAGCTATTCAATTGAATCAGCATATAGGTAGCTGTAGATTTGTCTATAATTGGGCACTTGACCAGAAAATTAAAACTTATGAGCAGACAGGGGAATCAATTTCCAGATTTGACTTAAACAAATTAATTCCTACTCTAAAGGCTTCTAATGAGTGGTTAGGAGAAGTTAACTCTCAATCATTACAGGGGATGACTAAGCAGGTTGAATCCGCTTTCACTAGATTCTTTAGAGAGAAAACAGGGTTTCCAAAGTTCAAATCAAAAAAGAATCCGATACAGTCTTTCCCTGTACCTCAACACTACACTGTAAACTTTGAAACTAATACTATCAAGCTTCCTAAAATAGAACCAATTAAAGCAGTTCTTCACAGGAAGTTTGAAGGAGAGCCTAAAACGGCTACGGTATCAAGGACATGTAAAGGACATTACTACATCAGTATCCTTGTTGAAGATGGAAAAGAACTTCCAGTAAAGGAAGCTTTCACAGAATCAACAACAGTAGGAATTGATGTAGGTATCAAAGACTTTGCTGTCCTTTCAACAGGAGAAAAGGTTGAGAATCCAAAGTACTTGAAAAACTCTCTTAAAAGGCTCAAAGTATTACAGAAAAGAGTCTCAAGGAAACAGAAAGGCTCTAAGAACAGGGCAAAAGCTAAACGAAGACTTGCTGTACTCCATGACAAAATAACAAATCAGAGAAATGACTTCCAGAACAAACTCTCTTTTAGACTTGTTAGCGAAAACCAAGCTGTAGCTCTGGAAACTCTAAATGTTAAAGGCATGGTTAAGAATCATCACTTAGCACAGGCTATAAGTGATTCTGCGTGGAGTAGTTTTGTAACAAAGTTGGAATATAAGGCTCAATGGTTTGGAAAAACCGTCCTGAGAATAGGACAATTTGAACCCTCTTCTAAGCTATGTAGTGTGTGTGGATACCACAATAAAGAGCTTCAGCTAAAAGACAGAGAATGGATTTGTCCAGACTGTAAAACCAAACACGATAGAGACATTAATGCCGCTATCAATATCAAAAAATTCGCTCTCATAGATCAGAATCTAATTGGATTATGACACCGTAGGGACTACGGGGATGAGCTTGGGGACTTGCCCTCAATAGAGGGAGGAATGAACCAAAAAGCCACTCAGTCTTTAGCTGAGTGGTAGTTCACTTCTCAAATTCTACAAACTAATTCTTTTACATTTCCCTGTCCCCACTGTATTTAATTATCTCAAATACTCTTTGTGAATTTCCGTGCAAATTCTCCTAAAAACATCTAAAAGTGTCTAAAATCGTTCATATTCTCGGAGTTTTCGAAGAAACTGTAAACATTTTTCCAGGTTATCCGACCAGCTAAAAAAGAGTTTTCCAGTTTTTAAACTATGTTTTGAGTTTCCGGAGCACCAGGACAATGTAAAAAGAACTCTCAAAAGTTTTTTAAATAATTGAATCGTAAACAGTTCTTGTGAGAAAAGAGAAAATTTATTCCCTCCATGTTCTCTTTTCTTTTTTTTCCTGCATATATAGTATTTATCCAACAATATAATACCTGATTTTTTATAGTTGGTTCTCATATGTTACGTTATGTCTAAGAGTGGAGGATCATTTTGGTTTAAGGTGGCAATTGTTATTGCTGTTTTTGCAGGTATATCGAATGCTGTTCTTAAAGTGGTTGGCAATTGGAAACCCAAAAAATAGTGTATATTGTAATTGACAGTTGTAATTAGCAGAAAGTTTCAGCTTTGTTTTCCAGCCCGTACGACCACAACAGGAACTTTTGAACCTCTTACGACTTTTTCTGCAACACTTCCCAACAGAAATTTTCCGAGGCCGGTTTTTCCAAGTGTACCCATTACTATAAGATCCACGTTATTATATTCTGCAAAATTGATAATTTCATCACTCGGGTACCCATCTAAAAGAACTGTTCTTACCTCTACCCCTGCTTCCTCTCCAATCTCCTTAACTTCAGATACTGCTTTCTCCCCATCTCCCATCATAATTTTGTATATTATTTCTTTGCCAGCAGTCCAATTTTCGGAAATTGTAGAAGATGTATTTACTACGTGAAGGGCGTGGACAGTAGCTCCGCTAAGTTTTGCAAGCTCAATACCGTAAGAAATAGCCCTCCGGGTATTCGCGGATCCATCTGTTGCAATCACTATATTTCGGAAAAAATCACTCGTCATGTATTGTTCTCCATTACAGCTTTTAACTCGCATTCAACTTCCATGAAAAAATTATGTGTAAACTCTAAATGCCCTATAATAATGTACTAACCTGATTATAAATATAAGTATGTGAGACAGTACGAAAATGAGTAACTATGAAAAGAGTTACTCACAGCTTCTATGACTTATTTTCAGAGCAGATTCAGACTAATCTTCCATAAAAGAGATTAAATACGAAAAGTGTCATCCGGGTATGCTGTACAGTATCAATCAATTGATCAGGTGTCTCAGGATTTTTATTATTTAATCATAATATTTCATATGTTTCTGCAAGTTACTGTACCTTAAGCTTTTAGCCGTCGGATCAAAACTTATAAGGTCTGTAAAGCCAGATTTATTTCAAAAGGTTTTTTGAAAAAGCTTATTCGAGAAATTAAAATATAAAAAATTCACAAGGAGTGTTTATTCTGGAGCTTAGCTTTAAAGGCGGATGCAGGGAAGTAGGACGTTCGGGTTTGCTTGTAAATGGGGAAGTTCTGCTCGATTACGGTATAAAGGCTGGAGATATCCCCCAATATCCCCAGAATGGCATGGAGCCGAAAGCCGTGCTAATATCCCACGGGCATCTGGACCACTGCGGGGCGGTCCCTAACCTGATGTACCAGAGCCCTGAAGTCTTCATGACCCCCCCTACCGCAGAATTTACCAACCTTTTAGGGAAAGATACCCTCAAGCTTGCAGAAACCACCCTATCAGGTGTGGCTCCTTTTGACCCCGATGATCTTCAAAGGCTTACCCAGCTGACCTGGAGAAAAGACTACGGGGAACCATTCAAAACTCATGGGTACCGTGCCTGCTTCTACAACGCAGGCCATATCCCCGGAGCTTCGGGAATCCATCTGGAATCCGAATTGGGAGAAAGTCTCTTTTACACAGGAGATTTCAGCTTGAAAGAAACAAGGCTTGTGCCCGGTGCAGAAAAGTTTCCTGAGGCTGATACACTTGTGCTTGAAAGTACATACTTCGGAGAAGAACATATCCCGCGAAAAGAAACCGAAGAGCGATTTATAGAATCTGTCCATGAGACCCTGGAGAGAGGAGGCACTGCCCTTATCCCTGCCTTTGCAATAGGCAGAACTCAGGAGATCCTGATGCTGCTTGACGCCCACGGAATCAGGGCTTACGTGGACGGGATGGGCAGAGATGTGTACAAAATCCTCAAAAAAGTTCCAAATTATCTGAGAAATCCGGATCTCCTTGACAGTGCATTCGGACGTGCGATTTCTGTAAGAAAAAAACAGCGGGAATCACTCCTTAAAGAGCCTTCAGTCATTGTCACTACAGCCGGAATGCTGAACGGGGGGCCGGTACTTTATTATCTGAGCCGCCTTTACAAAGACCCAAAATCAAAAATTCTGCTCACAGGCTACCAGGTTGAAGGTACAAACGGCCGGTTGGCACTGAAACACGGAGTCATCGAAACCGATGGGTCTGTCCTTGCTCTCAAGCCCAGAATCGAGCAGTACGACTTTTCTGCCCACTGCGGAGACCAGGAGCTGAAACAGGTCGTAAAGGATTTCTGCAAAAAGGGAACTGAAAGGGTTTTTGTCATGCACGGGGAACGAACCGAAGCTTTTGCACAGTGGATTTCAGAGGAAATAGGCGTAGAAGCTTATGCACCCGCAAACGGGGAATCCTTCAGCATTTAAAGGAAGAAAGGAAAATAGAGGAACAAAAAGAGAAGAAAAAAGGAAAGAAAAATGAGTAAAAGATGAAGTTTTTCAAGAAGCTTCGAAATGCTTAAGCACCCTAAATTCCAATAATCCATGCATGATCCTCAATCCTGAATCCGAAGTTCTTGAAACACTTGCAAAGAGCATCCTTCTGGCTGCGCGGACTGCCCCGAAAACCAAAGGAGTAGACGACATAGTAACTGCCCTTGTTGAAAAAGAGGATATTGAAATCCTTGCCTCGGCAATGGAAAAGCTGGCAGAAGGAAAAGGCGAAGGCTTTTCTTTCCTCAAAAGAGATGCCATAAACCTCAGAAACGCGGGGGCTGCTGTCCTCATAGGAGTCAAAGCCAGCGGGGTGGCAGGCTTGAACTGCGGAGCCTGTGGATTTAAAACCTGTGCAGAAATGCTGGATCAGCAGAAGGTAGAAGCAGATTTTAAAGGTCCAAACTGCATGCTCAAATATGCAGACCTGGGAATTGCTGTGGGAGCAGCTACTGCAAAAGCCAAAGATTTCTGCATTGATAACCGGGTCATGTATTCAATTGGTGCAGCAACGAGGGTTTCCGGCCTTCTGGATGTAGATGTTGCTTTTGGAATCCCTCTGAGTGTGACCGGGAAAAATATCTTCTTTGATAGAAAATAAAGAGCCAGAGACGGCATCTCAAATGTGTTGCCGACTTTGACACTTTATCAGGTTACCATTTTCTCCAGTATTTTTTGAAGAATTTAAGATGGATTCCCGGCAACGACACAGGGAGAATTTGATTTCAGACGATAATCATGTGAACCAAGATCTACAAAGAGAGGAGCTACATATATGTCAGTGGTTGAGTTTGCATTTTTATAATTTCCACCCACATTATTATACAAACAGTTATTATCCAGCACAAAGGTATGTGTTTCAGGGAGATAATTGATCACTGCGTATCCTGTCCCATCAGGGTCTTTTGTGCGTTTCTGGGTATTTACAATTATATTGTTGCGGATAACCGTTATGTATCCTGTACCCTGAGGTGAAAGGTCAACAGGGTCACCTGTACCTGTAGAAACTGAAGGGTACATATTGATAATAGCAGCATGATATATACCATCAAATACGTTATTCTCAATGAGAGTATCGTAAAACCCACTTGTTACTATACCACCTACCCAGTCAATACCGGGGTTCGTACCGGTGTTGTAAAAGGTATTATGATGAATGTGGACATTCTGTGCCTCTTCCTCGGGATAAGACTCTCCATAACCTATCAACCAGATTCCAGGTCCATAAGTGTTATGGATAGTATTATTATAGATCTCTACATCGTTCACGATACCTGTTGATTTCTCGATCAGGATTCCCGGGCCGCCTGCGCTCCAGTCGTAAAAAGAGTCGATCACATTATCGTGGAATTTTATGTGGTTTGAGTTCCATATTCTAAGACCACTATTAGTCCTGCAAGTTATTGTGTTGTTCCAGGCTTCTACGTTCGTGCACTCAATTGCGTAAAGACCGTCATGCCCCAATTTATACACTTTGTTGTTGTAAAATTGAATGTTGGATCCCTTATCTACTTTCAGCCCGTCTCCATGCCCATCATGCAGGTACATGTCATGAACCTGTATGTTTTTAGAATTTAGGAAATGAATCATATTGTAATACCCATCTCCTTTCTTCTTGTCCTGATTATGGTCATGATCTCCGTTGATTTCAAATCCTTTTATAGTGACTCTATGGATTCCGGCACTGTCAATCTGAGTTATCAGTGGCTTACCCACCGGCCAGCCTGCTTTGTCTTTAAGTTTAATTACGGCTGTGGAATCCCCCTCAAGGACCGTATTACTTCCAATTAAAATACTATCAGAGATATCGTATATATTTGGACCCTTTAAATAAACGGTTGAATACTGTCGATTTTCTGCAACATATGCCAGAGCTTGATTTATCTCTACCTGGTCGTCACTTCCATCACAGGTGAAGTTTCCGCTTCCATCGCCAGCTACATACACAGTCTTATTTAACGGTATAAGAGAATAATCAGATTGTATAGCATAAAGAATGTATATTCCCAGTGCGATCAGGAAAAGAAGAATTACAATGGAAATTCCTATTTTTTTCCTGTTTTGCCGTACGTACCTCAGATGTTTTTCATTCATTTTATCCCTTACTTTTAATTATGAACTTCAGCCTTGAGAATATTTTGAGTGTGGATTTTTGATCGGGCTTGATAAATACCAGTGTCCTGGCAATTTAATTATTCTACACAATATTTAGACATTTTCTCATCGGCATTCTTCTTCGTAAATTTTCATTCAATTTTCTTTTCTTGTTTGTTTCTCCTCTTCGTCCATGCATCCACTTCATGGGAAAGTTAATCTATGTCACCGGTCCTTCTGTCTGTACATTCGATATCCATATCACATTGATCTCAATTTCTGCGGCGTTCAGTTCCATTCCCAACATATTCGTAATCATATTTTTCTTGACTTTCCGGCTTCATTGGAATGGACTTTCTCTTATCTTTAAGAAGTTGTTTTGGTTTCTCGTCAAGGCAGACAAGAGGGTTTTTAGAATCAATCCTCTTCGTACAGATTAAGAATGCCGTACATACTTTCCCTATATTCAGAATCAATAGTCTGAATGCACCACATCCGCCTCAATAAGGGCTTAGTTTTGCCTTTTTCAAAATAAGCCTGATACTCTCTTTGCTTATTGTTTCAAATCCTTCTTTCTTCCTCAGTTCTTCGGTAAGCAGAGACAGCGACCATCGTTTGCTTCCATAAGGAGAACTGCTACAAGCTAAAGCGATTACTTCTGCAACATGTTTTTCGGTGTATTTTACAGGCTGACCGGATCTTGGCTTGTCCATAAGAGCGTTCGGGAGACCTTCTTCCACATACCTCTTCCTTATATTCAAAGTAGTATTTCTGGAAACACCTAATGTTTCCGCTATCTCAATAACTCCTTTTCGCTGGTTTGACAGGAGGAGGATGCGAGCCCGGGTTAGTTCCCTTGCGTTTTTATGTCCTTTTCTCACAAAGTCCATAAGGAAACTTACCTCATGATCTTCAAGTTTAATCTGTAGCATGAAAGTATAAAGAGATTCAAAGCTTATAAAGACGACCAATAATTAAATGGTTGAGACTAACCCGAATTAACGCTCATGGAGATGCCGACGGTCTTCCATGAAGTGAGAAGCCGCTAGGTCTTTAGCTTAGGGATAATTCACAGGAAACTATTCCATAACCAATATAATAGTTGCTTTAGAAATTTGAAGAGGATACTAATAAGGGAAAGATCAGAAGAGCCTTAAACAAGTCCCCTTCTCCTTTCACTTCTGTATTCTTCAAAGAGGCTTTGCAATTCATCTTCCTTGGCTTTGTGGCGTTTGATTTCGACTTCTTTTTCCCACTCAACAATTGCGGTTTTCAGGGTTTCGGGTTCTGCCATTGCAAAGTCTTCCGCCCTTTCAAGCGGGATACCCCTTAAGACCGGCACGTCCCCCTTGAAAAAAGTATCTTCTGCTGCATGTGATATATCTTCCGGGATGAGCACTGCCCGAACTCTAGCTTCTACAAGGATCTGGGCGGTTGCTGCTCCTCCTCCGCTTGGATTTTCAAGGAAAACCACATCTCCTGGCTTGAGCCCGTACTTTTCCTGTGTTTCGGCAATGGACTCCTTTGTAAAAGCTGCAATAACCTTTACAGGGATACCTTCACCACGGATTTCCATTTTCCGGATTTTACGCAGTTTGTTGCTCCTGCGCCTGAGTTCTTTGACAGTTTTATTTTTATTGCTGAGCTCTTTTTTCAGGTTCTCTATGGTGCTGTCCCTTATCTGGATTTCTTTTGATTTCCGGACTTCACCGTAAGCTTCTTTTTTGAAGCCTTTTAACCTTGAATCAAGCTTTGAGATTTTCCTGTCTTTTGCAATAAGTTCCTGTTTTAATTCTTCTACATAATCCTGCAGGTTCTGAATCTGTTCTCCCTGTCTCTGAACAGTCTCTCTCATTTTCAAAAGAGATTCTTCAACTACCCTTTCCTCGGGTTTTTCAGGAGCAGCCCTTGCCTTCAGCTTTTCAGGAGCAATCGAGACAGCCCGTACTTTTTCGATCGCAGCTTCTATTGAGTCTCCACGGATTACATGAAGCTTTATCAATTCGAGGTCCGCATTTGCCGGGGCTTTCTTTTCAATCCGCATAAAGATATTCTTGTAGCTCCTGTAGGTGAGAAGGGCTGCAGTTAAGGCATCCCTTTCATGGTCATTGGAATAGCCGAAGGTTTTTCCAAGCGAAATTTTTTCTTCGGCAGAAACCTCGATTCCAGGGCTTGCAGGGACTGCATTAAAGCTCCTCCGGATTTTTTCAACCGAGCCTGGTATTGGAGTGACATCGCTTGCAATTACTGCAGGTTTTCCGTATTCGGCAATAAGCTTGACAACTTCATCAGGAGCTATTCCCCTGGAGCTTTTCAAATAGAGGAGGTCTCCATCAAGAGAAAGAATAGCTATGCCCACGGTTGTTCCCGGATCGAGTCCTACGATTGTGAATTTCCGCCTGGAATTCTTCGGTTTCAGGGGAACATAACGGATTTTGTCGCGTTCGACACTTCTCACACTTACCTGCGCATCACTGCTCGCCATTGGATGTATTGGAATCTCTCCGCGTTTTGCATAGACTGTAAATTCAGATCTGACATAGCCCCCAAACCCTTTCACGTTTACAGCTTCGAATCTAATCCCTTTTTCCCGTGAAAGATCCTTGAGGGTATTTTCAATCTCCCGACTTTTCTGAAGCACCGCTCCGTGTACCTTTCTTCTGTACCGGTTCTGGCTCCAGCCTCCCCGCCCGAGGGAACGGGCTCTACTGACTTTAATTCTCGTAATATCTTCAAAAAGAGAGACCTCATGCCCTACCCCCAGATCTGCAAGCCGGGCACAGACTTCAGCTTCGTCATTAGGGTTTTGGGGGTCAAAGGAAAAACCGTACTTCCGTGCAATTCTGACCAGAGGTTCCTGATGAAGCCCACCTGTAACCTGAACGAGTTTAACCTCATCAGGCAGGTGTTCCATAAGAGAAAAGAGCTCTGTTCTGTCAGCCGCAAGCTCGAAAATATTGTCAACGGCTATAATCACCGGTCTGTCCATCTGGATCAGATTAAAGATCTTCTGGCGGCGGAGCATACTCTGATGGAAAACTTCTCCATCCCTCAGGATAGCCAGAGCATAGCGAGGAAGTTCCTTTGCCCTTGGGGAACCCCGGGCAATATCAATTCCATAGATGATCCTGTTTTGCATGAACACCTATATATTATCTCTTGTTGAATATATATTTAACTGATTTATACCTTTATTTTACAAAATTAACATAGCCTATAATAGCCTATAAGGTCCTGCTTTTTCACCTCATCTAACTTCAATTTTTAAAATTTTACCCGCCTTTGAGTTTTCTCGGGAGAAAATATACCCTTCAATTAGCCTTTTCCCACAATTAATCATTTCATTGGTTAGATTGCAGCTAAAAACTTAAAATTGAGTCAATTTAAGGAATATCAAGAAAATAGGCCCCAATAGATTTAAGGAGCATTTTCGAGAGCGTTAGAACTGAATTATAATATTTACATATAAAAATGACAGACACCCTCATCATTTAAGGACTGGTAGGATTAGAGAATCACAGTTGAAAAACGTAGGATGAAGGCGGTCTTCGGAGGACCACGGTGCGTGTGACATTGTTGTAGCTTGCTCAGAGGGAAAGTCAAGTTGTGAACTACCAATATTTATCGCAACAAAAAATTTTTACGATAAGAAATTTTTATTTTCTTTATCCGATCTGAGTTTACTTATCTTTTATCTGTTTCTTTGAATTCCTCTCTTTTCCGAACGCTTCTTCTTAGCTGTAATTTTCTTTATCTTTATTTTCTTCGCTGACATTCCCCTCATTTAGACCTTCTCCCTTTTACCTGTTTCTTCAGTAATTGCTTCTTCTCTGCTTGCTTCTTCTCTGCTTGCTTCATCTCTGCTTGATTCGATTAAGCTTGCTTCACTTTTGATCTCTTCGAAAACTTCTTTAAGCTCCCTTTTAATATCATATTTCCGGTAAAAATGAACCAGCACATTTGAAATATCCCTTTCGAGAATTTCGTCAGCTTGGGGATGGTCAGGAGTTATATATTGAGGCCAGTCAATGAGCTGGACGCCTTCTTCGGATACAAAGATGTTATATTCGCTTAAATCGGCATGGATAACTCCCAGAGAATAGGTTATCTTTACCTGCCTGAGAATCTCATCGAGATACCATTCAGCGTTAAGAAGCTTTGTTTTTGAGAGCAGGCTGCCTTTTGCAAGCTCCATGACAATTGCATGCCTGTTCTGATCCAGGGGTTTTGGGATAGACACCTGCGGGTACACCCTTGTCATGATCTCATACTCCCTCTGGGCAGCAAGACGAGCAGCATAAATCCATGAAAAGTGTTCTCTTTCCCCAATGTGTTCACGTACTCTTTTTATTTGCTTGAAGCTGGTCCTGCCTTCCCTGTGAAATTTGATTACGACCGGAGAAGGCTCCCCTATTGCAAGCTCAGGCTGCCGGATCGCTTCCAAAATGACGGACTCCTTACCTACCCCTACTTCATCCCCTATGGCACTGATGCTTTTCCTTTTCACAAAGGCATTGAGAGCGAGGGCATCATAGCCCTCAAAATAAATCTGATATCCTTCATAAGGCTGGGTGGTCCTGACCACAAGTTTATCCCGGACAAGCTTCTTCAGCCTGTATTCCAGCTTATCAAAAGGCATTTTAGTGTATTTATTCAATTCCTCTATAGGCACCCACTCAAAATGTTTCATCCCTGTCTCGATGCCTGTAAGTGTCCTGAAATCCTTTGCATCGATTTTTTTGAAAACCTTTAGCACTTCGTCGATCATCCTATCCTGTTATACATATCCCCTTCGATATTTAAATGATCGCCCGAATTGTGTCACGCCCGAATTGCGCTTTGGGATCGCAGGAAATCGGAGATTTTACGGGAGTTGCGATGTAATCGCAACAGTACGCTGTCCTTTTCGCTGCACTCAAGAGGACTTAAAGTATAGATATTTCTGCCCCATACAAAATCATTCACTGTGAAGGACACCTGTAAGACACTAACAAGTAGAAATGAACAGGCAAGCTGGCGGAGGCACTGATATAAATTGTGTATTGAAAAAAGTTATTCGGGATCATGAGAAGCATTTTTCAGGTCATGTGAGGGCATTTATCCATAAAAATTGGTTTCTCTAAATAGCATGGTAGGTTCGCTTGTTGTTATTTATTAGTTGATGACGGGCTGGCTAAGTCCTGTGCAAAAGGGAGAAAACTAAAAGATTCCATTTTCGGGCACTCCGGAATAATATCAACTGATTAATAATGGGCCCGGAGAAACAGAAATGAAAAAAATTCCGGTTCCATCTTGTACTGTATCGTTAGAGCAATTCCAATATCTATAAAGCTTTAACTTTCTTATATACCAGACATGCAGGAGATTATTTTTATTGATGAAGGCAGCCTTCCCACACCTGAGGGTGTCACGAGGGAGTGGGTAAAGGCTGCAGCTGAAAACCGGGACGAGGACGAAAAACTTTTTTCAATGATAAGGGAAGCTTTCCAGAGAAAAATTGATGTGGGAGTACACGTTCCCACATATCCCCAGTTTAGAGATATGATAGGCCAGTTCCTGGATATCATCATAGAAGAAAAAAATTGTTATGAACCTTATGTGCTAAAAGAAGAAAATGCAAAGATCCTTGAGCTGGAAATAATCGATGCAGTCGCAAAACAATTCAAAAAAGAGACCGGAAAGACTATTGAAGCCAGGGTTTGTATTGCAGGCCCTACGGATATGTATCTTCAAGCTTTCGGGGCAACAGCTTTTGTGGACGCATACCATATTCTTGCACTGGATATTGAGAAATTCATTAAACAGGCATTTAAAACAGCAAAAAATTTCAAAATTAAAGTTATAGCTCTGGATGAAATCAGCCTGGGATTAAACGATAAGATTCAATTTTCTGACGCTGACATCATATCGGCTCTTACCGTTGCTTCCAATTATGCCCGGCAGCAGGGAACTGACGTGGAGATTCACCTGTATTCCCCATTGAAATATAAGCTTATATGCGAAACCCCGATCAATGTCATCGGATTTGAGTATGCAGCAACTCCTTCCTACCTGGATCTTCTGGACAGAAAAGTACTGGAGAATTCAAATACTTATATAGGAGTCGGAATATCGAGAACCGATATTTTCAGTCTTATAAGTATTGTCAATGAAAAGTATGGAATTAATGCCTGGGAGGAAAAGGAGTACATGCAAAAAATCGTAACTGAGCTCGAGACTCCGGATGTCATAAAAAAGAGGCTTGAAACGGCTTTTTCCGTTCTTGGAGATCGCATAAAGTATGCAAGCCCGGACTGCGGGCTAGCGTTCTGGCCTGATCAGGACCTCGCTTTCAAGCTTCTTGAAAATACCGCAAAAGGTATAAATGAATTTAATGCAGAAAAGAAGAACTCTGGTCCAAACCGGACATGAAATTCTTTGAATTACAGGCGCAAACATTGCAGAGATGGCAATCACTGCATGGAAAATACCCAATGGTATGTTTAAGGCGAAATGGAAGGCAGCCGAGGCAAGCAGACTTTCTACCTGGACGTCGAAGATACGTACCAGGGCATCAAGCACGTCGACATGGTTCCCAACCTGTTGTCCCAGACCCTGGCAACCATTGAGATCGGCAAAGACGTCGTGCTGAGCCACGGCTACATCAAGAACAACTTCGATATGGAAAGCGGATGAAGAATGGCTGGAAGAATTCCGGATTTCCCTGGACCTATAGTCAATCCAGAGTTAACATGCTTGCCATGCGTCAATAAATGACCTCTCTTCGACGACATCCTGTACCAGCACCACCGGAACTGGGCAGGATCGCCTGCGACCTTTGTGCTAATACAGGGGCAGTGCAAATATATTTATTCAACTTAAATACCTGCGTTGTATCATAGATTTGAAGGATAACGGACTGTCCATTCTGTAGAGTCAAATACAAGGGGATACCCAGCATTTACCCACGAATCGATACCATTCTGAATGTTATATACTCTTTTGTAACCCGCATCTGCTATCAACTGGCTTGCAGCAGCACCTCTTTTTCCTGTTTTACAAAAAACAAGTATTTTTGTATTTTTATTCACTGGAAATTCATCCATTCTATTCGGCAATAGGTAACTATCGGATAAATTAACAAGATCATATGCCGGCACATTTTTTAATGGGATCAGTTTTGCTCCTTCAACATGCCCGTATTTGTATTCAGCGGGGGTACGAACATCCAGAATAAACACACATTTTTGTTCGAGTATCTCACTAGCAACACAGGGCGTAACATTTTTGTATCCAGCAGAAACAGTACAATCAATCTCAGGTACTGATCCTGCAATACCCGGGGCAATTATGAGAAGCGCAATCAGAATTGCAGAACCTGACAAGTATTGTTTATTCAACTAATTCCTCCACCTAAATTTATTCTTCTCTATTTTTAACTCAAAATTTTTACCATTTCTATTGTCCTCTTCTTTTTGAACTCATCCCAATCTACTTTTATTTGACTTACTATTTTATTTTTCATAATATGTCCATTAAAGCTCGCCGTACCCGCTGAATTCGTAGTACCGGGGATCGAACCATCTATTGATGTCACAGTCAGCCGGCTATAGCAACTTGCCTGGTATCGTCCTGAACGACTTCGCGTTGAAACTAACCGTTTTTCTTGACATTGCCAATCCAACTGCCACCAAAGTAATCACGAAACAACTTTGCAGTTAATTCTGCCATGTTCGTTTCTACTTTTGATTACTATCTCGAAAATAATATCATATTGAAATTATAAATTTAGAAATATATCATTTCTGCTAATATAAAAAATAAGAATAAACTCAGATCCTCATCATCAGAAGACCCTAGAAGCACCAAGAGCTGAAAACCACAATAAAACCGGGAAATCTGAGATTATTTTTCAGAAAATTCTAGCAACAAATATTGTATTTTATGCCAGGAACCCTGACAGGTACAAAAAAGCAACTATTCACATAGCTATATATGTAGAAAAAATATTATTCAAATATCTGGCCTTATTTCTTCAAGATTTTAATATGGACTCTCCCCAGGGGTGTGACCTCTCCCAGTTTCTAATAGCCTCAAGTTCCAAATACAGAAAGTTTCTGTATGACAAATAAATTGTTTCTGTATGACAAATAAATTGTTTCTGTATGACAAATAAATCGTTTCTGTTATCTCGTCGATACTCTACGTTTTTGTAGTCATAGTGTCACCATTTGCTGTATAATGACAGCTTTCTGTTTGTTTGCGTATCTTCATAAATGATAAGGTATCATAATAGCTTGGAGTGAATAACTGTGCATAAATTAATAAAAATAGTGGGTTATATATTAGCGATAATAGGTTTTGCTCATGTTGTAAAACACATCATGTATTGCAAAGAATTTCGCTGTTTGTGTGGCTGGCATAAAATAAAAGTAGAAGACGAAAAACCGGCTGATTCAACTGTATCGCATAAAATAAAAGTAGAAGATGAAGAACGAAAAGGTTCAAGGTACGGTTCTAATCCTGTTCGTTATTAAACCCGGAACCATACGTGGAAGGATTATCCCAGACTTCAGGGATAAGGATAGGTATCGTAGGCAGGCATGAAGACCCTGCCTATCTAAGGACCAGTTGCGCATTAAGGATGAACAGATAGAAAAGCTAAACGAAGTTATCCAAAGTTAAGCGGTCCATATTAAATGTTTTTTTTCCATAATAGTGAATTCCCAAAAAGGGTTGGCAGTCATTATGGAGCTAATCCTGTTTGAGATTCTTCATTTTGAGGGAGTGAAAGACACCTGTTTGCTCATTACTTTCAGTTTCTTGATTGCTGAGATTGTTGCCTGAGATTCTTTGTAAATCTTGTCTTCATAATAACTTATGATCTCGTCAACAGGTGCTATCAGAGAATAAATCTTCATTGGTCGCCCTTTCCCGGGCTTTTTTTCTGAGCGCACACTGATCCAGGATTGGCTGTGCATTAGCCTTATTGCAAGACTGACTTCAGGTTGTCTTAATCTAGTACTTATTTCTATTTCCTGGGATGAAGCTTCGTTTACAGTCATAAGATACGCCATGGCTGTAGCAGCATTTCTTGACATCCCGAGATCACTTAATGCTTTAATAAAAATATGGTCGTTTTCGTCCAACATTTTTACTTCAGAATCTTTCATGATGACTCCTCGATATATCTAGTGTTATGGATAGTTTGTCAGCTTAAAGAATGCTCTTATAATTACTTATTAAAGTTGATGATACCTTATAAACATTTTCAAAAAATATGCATTTGCATGATAAAAGGTGCCGTTTTTACATTTTGAAGCTACTAAATAGCGTTTTTTCTTTATTCATTGGTTAACCACATAACATCCCCTAGAAACCTTCTAGCAACCTTGTCACAAGAAAGGCCAGAACTATCGTTTGGGATAAGAATAGGTAGCTCTAAAATAATTATGTGTTGCCGAAAATATTTCGTAACGAACCCCGGGTATATTTCAGTCCAAACGTACAATTTTTACAAGAGACTGAATTGGAACATTAGAGATTGTATCTGCACCTTTTTTGTCGACCAGTACCGCTACAACTCTTGGTTTTGCATCCATTTCTCTCAGCTTCCCAATCACTTCCATACTTGTTGAACCGGTGGTAACTACATCATCCACAATAACACAGTTTTTACCGGCAACGGATCCAAAATTTCTGCTTATGGTCCCTCTGTTGCCTGCATGAGCTATATCCTGTCCTGTACGATGATAAATAGCTAAATCTGCACCCAGTTCATATGCCATCATGCTTGCCAGAGGAATACCATTGGCAGCAATACCAACAACCACGTCTACATCGGCATTTGCCTTTTCCAGGGTCTCAAGCACCATGTCGCAAAGTGCAAGCGAAATATTATGGAGACGTTGAGCACTTTTCCCTATACTGCTCCAGTTTACAGAAATATCTTTTGGAGCGGGGGTTGTTTCTTCTTTTTTTGAACGGGTTAAAAGCCAGGTAACCGTTTCCCTTGAAACGTTGAGTTCATCGGCAATCTGGGCGGTAATAAGCCCGCTATTCTGCAGTTCCACAGCTTTCTGGATTAAATCTTCTATATCCTTCATGCTTCTATTCCCACCTGAAATTTTTATCCGGCTGTATTTCCGGAATCTCTAAATTAAAACCGTATTATAATATCAAGCGCTATATCTCTTTTTTCAATTTAAGATTGACTCTTTTATAACTTCCTCTTCTATAAAGAGGAAAGCCGCAGATGGGGGCAGGCTTCCCCATTATCAAAAGTTTTTCTGCAGTCCATAAATTGCTTTTTCCAGATAATGATATCCTTAATCTTTTTCATCTGGATTCAGTTAAGATACAAAACCTCTAAAGATGTAAATTTTATGCCAGCATCTAACATTTAAGCCTGAAAGTCGCTAAGATGGTATTTGAAGTTGTGCATTTGGAAAAGTTCTGCAAGAAACAGATCTTTAGACCATATTTATATGTAACTAAAGTATCTTTTAATTTTGATGCTTCTTTTTGGACATATTGGCGTCACGTTGGGGGTATTTTTCGGATTTGCATTTTTCATACCACAATTAAGGACCATTATAGATCCAACATACCTGGTCATTGGATCACTCCTTCCAGACTTAATAGATAAACCTCTAGGAATGGTTATCTTTTCTTCTACCATTGCAAACGGACGGATAATAGCTCATACATTGTTATTTTCTTTTACCCTCTTTCTGACAGGTTTATACTTATATGATAAAAGTGGAGATATCAAAGTCCTTACCCTTGCAACAGGTTCTATTTTTCACCTTATGGAAGATAAGATGTGGGCATCACCTCGAACTTTATTTTGGCCTCTCCTGGGATGGCGTTTCCGCAAAAATCCGCATCAAACTGGACTAAAATACTTATTGACACTTTTTAAAAAATCATTTAGAGAGTTATAAAGCAGACCATTTGTGAAGGCTTTGCCTGTCGAAGGACCACCTGCACAAAAAAAATGATACATTAATCAGAATGATGCATTAATCAGAATGATACATTAATCAGAATGATACATTAATCAGAATGATACATTAATCAGAATGATACATTAATCAGAATGATACATTAATCAGAATGATACATTTATCGAACTCACTTTCTGTGATGTACACATAAATGCCATCAATTATCCCAATTAAGAAATTTTTTTGGAGCTCTTAACCGGTTTGCTTGATAATTTGTGAAAAATAAATATTGCTGCTAAAAATATTATTGGTGGTATTAAGCTTATTAAGGCGGTTGTATAGTCTAATGTTATTGTTTTCATTCGGTTTTCTTTAGTAAATATAAAAAGTAGCTAATAAAGTGAATAAGGACCGTTGGCGTTAAGATTATTGCTTTGCCTATTGTTGCATTTGTTGTCTTTTGTGAAATTGACACATTTTTGATTAATATTAATTGTTGATTATATATTCTGTATTTTTTTGAACCTTAACTTCACTATTTTGTAGGAAAGCAAGCTGTCCATATTCAGAGCTTAATCCAGGAACATGCCGTTTATCTGCGCTTTTTACTTTCAGTCGGCTCCTCTTCTATGTCTATTTGCTCTATTGTATCTTCTTCCTTTTCTATTGGTTCTAGCTTTCTCATTAATTCTTTTTCTTTATTATCATTCTTTACTTTTCTTGCTGGCATTTGTTCACCTCAATAGTTTGATGTCTGCTGAAGTAGTTAATTCCCCCTACCTAAAATCTTCACCTGACGGTTCAGATTTTTGATATTCATTATTTCAGCAGTTTGATCATTTCCCTTCCAAAAGCAAAAAGGTCTCCGGGGTTCCTTGATGATACCAAATTTCCATCCACTACAACCTCATTGTCTTCGTAAAGCGCGCCTGCAGCTATAATGTCATCCCTTATCCCTAGCCAGCAGGTGGCCTTCCTGCCTTTTATAACGCCTGCCGAAACAAGAACCTGGGGACCGTGGCAGATTGCAGCAACGGGTTTGTTTTCTTTGAAAAAATGTTTTACAATCTCAAGGGCATCTTTGTCAAGCCTCATTTTTTCAGGCCCTTTTCCACCGGATATCACAAGGATGTCATAATCTGCAGGGTTTACATCCTTAAAGGCGATATCGGCATCGATCTCATACCCATGCTTTCCTGTAATCAATCCCTTCTTCATAGAAGCGACATGTGTGGTAATACCTTCTTCTTTTAAACGGTGGTAAGGGTAAAAAAGTTCGAGGTCTTCAAAACCATCGGCTCCGAATACAAGTGCTTTCATATGAAATTCCCTCCGGATTTCAATTTGCGGTTTTAGTCTTGTAGTCCAGTTTTTCGATTTAACTTAATTTTTGTTTTTTATTGTAGTTCTGGTTTTATGCTCTTAATGTTGTAATGAAAGATCATTCCATCGGCAAATATACCTTGTCGGGTTCCAAAAATAAAACAGGTGGAATCCGCTTCCTGCCTGGCATTAAAATTTCGAAAGAGCCTGTTCAAGGTCTGCAATTATATCCTCAGGGTCCTCAATTCCCACAGACAGCCTGACAAGACCGTCTTTAATTCCTACCTTATTTCTTATATGCCCGGGAACACAGGCATGGGTCATGGAAGCAGGGTGCTGGATAAGGGTATCAGTTGCCCCGAGGCTGACTGCAAGGGAACAGAGCCTGACGCTGTCCATAAACCTGCGCCCGGCTTCAATTCCGCCCCGGACCTCAAAAGAGAGCATTCCCCCATACCCGCTCATCTGTTTTTTTGCGACTTCGTGCTGGGGGTGGCTTGAAAGCCCGGGATACCTTACCCATACTACTGCGGGGTGGGACTCAAGGAAGCTCGCAACCTTCAGGGCGTTTTCGGCATGTCTTTCCATCCGGATGTGCAGGGTCTTAAGCCCCCTGATGCAGAGCCAGGCCTCATGCGGGCCCATGATCCCGCCTGTATATCCGACAACCTTTCCCAGGCTTTTCATGAAATCCCTGCTTCCTACAACGACCCCGCCGAGCAGGTCTGCGTGCCCACCTATGTATTTTGTACAGCTACTGAGGGAAACGTCCACCCCGAGCAGAAGAGGTTTCTGGAAATACGGCGTGGCGAAGGTGTTGTCTGCGACGCAGATGGCGCCCTGTGCCCTTGCAAACCCGGCAATCTCCCTGATGTCACAGACAGTTATTGTGGGATTGGCAGGCGATTCCAGAAAGACCATTTTAGTTTCCGGCTTAAAGGCTGCCCTCACATTTGCTATATCGGACGTATCAACAAAACTGACATCTATCCCGAACCTGGGCAGGACTTCTGAAAAGAGGCTGTAGGTGCAACCGTACACTACATCCGTTGAGATCAGGTGGTCTCCCTGTTTAAGGGTAGTGAGCACAACTGCAGTTATTGCAGCCATTCCTGAAGCAAAGGTCTGTCCCGCCTCTCCACCCTCAAGCACAGCAACTTTTTCGGCAAGGACCGCATGTGTAGGTGTGTTCGGAGGGATTCTTGCATATACATACCCGGCTTTCTCTCCTGCAAATCTAGCAGCGCCCTGTTCAACATCCTCAAAAATAAAGGTTGAAGTCTGAAAGATAGGAGTCGTATGCGCCCCGAAGACAGGGTCAGGCTTTTCTCCTGCATGCACGCATTTAGTTGCGAACTTAAGTTTTCTTTCCATTTCCCCAAAAACTCCTGTTAAAATTAATATTCGGAATAGTTATCTGTCTTTCCGATAATTATTTGTTTGGAGGGAAAGAATGGAAAAATGTTTAAGGCTTGACCAGACTTAATAAAGAAAACTTGCTTTTATGCGAGTACATCAGAAATCAGAAATTTTAAAAATACAACCGGCTATATATGTGAAGCAAAAAACTTCAATTTTACTGTAATTCAACTTTACTGTAATTTAATAAAAAGTTACGGATGTTGCGCCAAAAGCAACCTAAAACGTTAAAGGAAGACCTTCCGTGATAAAATCCATACTTGATAATGATCTTTACAAGTTCACCATGCAAATGGCTGTACTGGAATTATTTCCCAAAGCAGAAGCAGAATACCGTTTTACCAATCGGGGATCCCAGCGCTTCTCTGAAGAGTTTGTAGACGAATTGAGAAGGGTCATAGACGAAGAAATAACCGGATTAAGGCTGACAGAAGACGAGTATCACTGGCTTGATGAAAACTGCTCTTTTCTTAAACCCATGTATCTTGAATACCTCAAAAATTTTCGTTTCAGACCCAAGGAAGTAAAAGTCTGCCTCACCGGAGAAAAAGAACTGGATATTCGGATAAAAGGGCCCTGGCACAGCACGATTCTGTGGGAGATTGTCCTTATGGCTGTGGTTTCCGAACTCTACTTCACAACTATGGAAAAAGAGTGGAACGGGAACACAAAAAACCCGGGTACATCCGAATCCGTACTTGCAGCCTATGGGGAAAAAATTCTGGAAATCGGAAAAGCTCTTGAGGAAAACGGCTGCCTTTTTGCTGAATTCGGGACCCGCAGGCGGAGAAGCTTTGAACTTCACGACCAGGTGATGAAAACCCTCCTGCCAATAAAAACCCTCACAGGAACCAGTAATGTCTATTTTGCAAAAAAGTACGGCTTAAAGCCTATAGGTACGGTCGGCCACGAATGGGTCATGGGCACTTCTGCTCTTGTAGGGCTCAGGTACGCTAATCGCTTCGCTTTTGAAAACTGGGTGGAAGTCTACAAAGGAGACCTTGGAATTGCCCTTACTGATACATTCGGCTCCGAGGCTTTTTTTAAGGACATGGACCTGAAGCTGTCAAAAATTTACGATGGCTTCAGGCACGACAGCGGAGACCCTTTCACTTTTGTGGACAGAGTAATAGATCATTACAGGAAAATAGGCATTGACCCAATGAAAAAGGTAATAGTCTTCAGCGATGCCCTCAATGCAGAAGCAGCAATCCGGCTCAAAAAATACTGCCAGGGCAAAATCAACTGCAGTTTCGGGATAGGCACAAGTCTTACCAATAATTCGGATTTCTTCCGGGAAAGCCCTCCCCTGAATATGGTAATCAAACTCCACAGTGTAAACGGTATCCCTGTAGTGAAATTAAGCGACTCTCCCGAAAAAGAAACCGGAGAAAGGGACGCCCTGAGGGTTGCAAACTATATCGTAGGAAGAAAAGGGCTGGATGAATGAATTAAATAAGTAAGTAAGTCAGAAAGAAGAAAAGGAAAAGAATCTCCCTTCCGAGAAAGTCTTTCAGGAGGATAGGCTCTGACACTGTTTATTTTTAGGTCAGGGGATATCAGGTGCAGATACAAGCTTTATAACAGCAATGTCTGAACCACTAACTGTATCTGGCCCAGTGGACTTGTATTCCTGCCACCTTATTCACCAGATCTAAATCCTGTAGAGTTTATATGGAAATCGATAAAGAGAGAAGTATCAGCCAGATTTATTCAATCAAAAGAACATCTAAGGAATATAATTATCGGCCAGATATATTCAATCAAAAGAACATCTAAGGTATATAATCAGAGATGAGTTTACGAGAATAGAGAAGTCATTATCATTTGCAAAGAAATGGATGGAAACATTCCGTCCTCAAATTAAAAGTGTAATTAATTGAGGCAGGAACTATAATTCCGATTCTTCTGTAAAGTTATCGTATTCAGACAGTTCATTGGGCACTGCCTCTACAGGCAGGACAAGAATTACAATGACCACCAACAAAAATAAATCATTGGGTGCTTATCTCATGAATCCTCACTGTTAACTTAAAAAAATCAAAATTATATTTATAAATGATTCGTTATATATTGGGTAGAAACATTTGTCTATATTACGTCATTAACTGAATTCGAGAAACAAAAATTGCAGTCTTATTTCAATTCACATGTTACGTGATTGCTCAACTCGGAGTGAAAAGAGAAATAGAGGGCTTGCCCGAAATCAGGAAAAAGAAGGCAGTTTCGGGCAAAGAAAAAAGATTCTGTACAGGTTTTTTATTTAAAAATTCCTAGCATCTTTTGAAGTTTTATCTCCCGTATATTTTTTGTTCAATATACTCCGTATATTCTCTGTTCCATATACTCTGCAAACTTCCCCTGTATAGTATTATTCTGTGAAATATTCTACTTTAACAGCAGAGTTGTTAAGCGTTGTATCCCTCAGCCAGATTGACATTTACGTATACTACAGCTTCATTAGTGTGCCTGTAGGCATAGTCATCCGTAATTTTGGGAAGCTTATCTGCTTCAGCCTGAGAGGTTACTACGGTACCTGCAGGGATGTATCTGCCGTCAGGAATAGTTACACCAATTGCTGCCGATGTCGGTTCAAGCACACAGTTGTTTCCTATATTAGCCTTGAAAACAAAGACCTGCATGCCAATGAATGTGTCATTTCCAACATAAGCAGGGCCGTGGACCTGAGCCTGGTGAGCAAGAGAAACCCTTTCTCCAACATAAACTGCGTATTTTTTGCCGTCAACCTCAACCTGGTTATTTTCCACAGGTTCGCCTTCCTCATCAATCGTCTCAAGAGCATGGAGCACAACCCCATCTTGGATATTAGTCTCGTTCCCTACAAAAATCGGCATTCCTTCATCGCTCCTGACCGAAGCCATTGGGGAAACCATTACATTTGCGCCTATTGTTACATAACCTATTACTGATGCCTGAGGGTGAATATAGGCAGTTGGATCAATAACCGGTTCGGTTGGTTCGAGATTCCAGGGAGTCACAGGGTTTGCCCGGATGTTCGAAGTCTCGCTCTCAATCACTGCGTCCACACTTTCTCCGTCTTCTGCTCCCTCACCCTGCGAGACACACCCGCTTCCAGCAAGAGTCAGGGATAGGGATAGGAGAAGTACCATAAAGATCCTGTTTAGTTTCATAAAAATCCTCCAATAACAGTGTGAAGATTAGAAATTATTTAGGCATTTCTATTTTTATTTAAAAAATGTTAAAAAAATAAAAGTAAAAATATTTAGATAATAAAAAGGGTGGTGCAAACTTATCCAATATAATTTATCAGTAAACCCGATTTTTCCAGAACTTCATCAAATCCAAAAAGCCTTATATTTAAAAGATATAGAGAATGTCATGGAGGCTGTACTTCAAGTTCCCTGGAAATTCATATTTTCCGACCTGCCTGTATTTTCGGTGCTTGCAGCCTGGAATTTGCTTGTCCTCTTTATTCTCTCAAAAAAGATGTACGAATTTGCTATAAAAAAAGGAAGGTCGATAAATTCTTCAATATACTTCTCCAGAAAAGCCATCCATTTTTTAGCAGGAGGGCTGACGGCAATGCTGCTTCCCTTTGTTGCTCACGAACCTATCCTGCCAGCTGCTATGGCTTTTGGACTTGCTCTTGCGACGTATGTGCCGCATAAACTTAACAGACGGATGTACTGGTTCCAGGACCCGGAAAATATTTATGACGTGGATTTCACGTTGAGCTGGGGATTGATTGTGTTTTTTACCTGGTATATTGACAGGACTTTCTGGCTTGGAGTGATTCCAGTGCTTTTCATGGCATATGGGGATGGAATTACTGGGATAATAAGGAACCTGAAATATAATAAAAGGACAAAAGCCTGGGAAGGAACAGCAGGTATGCTCGTGGTATGCATAATTATCGGCGCAAAAATGGGAATAGCAGGAATCTTTGCAGGAATAGTATGCTCATTCGTGGAAAGAATAGAAAATATAGATGACAATATCACAGTGCCTGCAGTTAGCTTATTTATTCTACTCGGAGCTTACTATTATTTTCCTTCGTTTACAAATTCTCTATATTGATGATTTCAATTCTTTACTTCTTTACTGACAGCCTTTCCCGGAGTTATCTTTCTGTTTTTGAAAACCAGATTTGAAAGCCTGTATAGTATATATAGATTTTAATTAATCAGAATCAACAATCTAAAGGTTCATATATCTTTGAATGTAATATATTAAAAAACAGAGTATGTTAGGGGATAATCTACATAAAAATTAAAAAAGGAATTTTTAGATTTTCATGCTCTAAATTAAATGTTCACATACATAAAACTGCAACTCACTGAAGCATTAACTATATAATAATAACATTGAACAAATAATTATTTTTTTAAAGGCTTACAATATATAAATTTTAAAAATCGACTGACATTTTTTAAGATTTATGCTAAGTCTTTACACTTATTGGGATGGAAAGAAATGGATGAGAATAAAAAGAATTTGATAAAGAAGGTAGAACGCTCTGTTTTCGCGGGGAACAGGGCAGCTGCCGCAAAAGAGCTTGGGGAAACCGGAGATCCTGACATCGTCCCCATTCTGATAAAAGCACTTAAAGACTCCAGTTCGAAGGTAAAAACTGCTGCTGCAGAAGCTCTGGGAACAATTAATGATCCTGCGGCGGTACAGGATCTGGTAAAAATGCTTGATGACCCTGAAAGTCCTGTCAAAAAGACTGCAATAATTGCTCTAGGAAAAATAGGCACATCAGAGGCAGTTTCCGGAATTGTTCAGGGGTTCAGTGATGAGGACAAGTTCGTACAGAAAGAATCTGTAAAAGCGCTGATGACAATTGGATCTCCAGAAGCTGTTTCAGGGCTTACGAAAACTTTTGGTTGTTCAGATATTCCCCTTAAAAAAATCGCAATAATGGCCCTTGGAAAAATAAATACTTATGAAGCAGCCTGCGGGCTTATAAAAGCTCTTGAAGACCCGGATAACATGATAAGGCAGCAAGCTGTAGAAACCCTTGGGAAAAGAGGCAACCCGGATGTCCTTACAAATCTGATGGGAATGCTGACGGATTCAAGGCAGCCAGTACGGGAGGCGGCATCAGAAGCCCTCTGCAAAATAATAGGTGCATCGGGATCAGTACCTGTTCTTGTAAAAGCGCTGGACGCTTCTGACAGAAAAGTAAGGAAGGCTTCAATAGAAGCTCTCTGGAAAGTGGGCACACCTGAAGTTGTTCCCTCCCTTTTGAAGGAGCTTGATGATGCAGATTGGTATTTGAGAAGTAGGGCTGCGGATGCACTTGCTGAGATTGTTTACCCTGAAACCGCCCTGGGTCTTGTTAAAGCCCTTGATATCCATGATAGTCCTGTAAGGAAAATGATAGTAAACTCACTTGGGAAAATCGGAACGATTGAAGCTGTTGAAGGGCTGGTTAAAGCCCTTGATGACCCTGACAGTTCTGTTCGAGAGGCTGCAGCTTTAGGACTTGGTAGGGCAGGCAAAAAAGAAGCTATTCCAGGGCTTTTGAAAGCTCTCCATGATCCAAAAAATACTGTGCAAGAAGCTGCTGCCTCATCACTTGGAGACCTGAAGGCAAAGGAAGCTGTTCATGAACTGCTGAAAGTCCTAGAGGATCCTGAGGCTTTGATACATAAAGCTGTAATCTCTGCACTTGAAAAAATAGGTACTCCCGAGGCAGTTTCAGGCCTTGCAAGAGCACTTGAAAATCCTGACTTTTCCGTAAGAAAAGCTGCATCAAGGGCTCTTGAAAAAGTTGAAAAATCAGGCAGTACCCTGGAAAAGGTAAAAACCCTCGGAACTTCAAGCTTCAAGGTTTCAGAATAAGGCACCTGAACAGTTATTCTGTCCCGGAGTTACGTAGAATTTGTGAAGGGGGTTAGTTTATCCCCAATAGGTCCTTTTTGTTCTATTTTTGCTCTATTTTTTGTAAATATTCAACCTGGGAAAAACAACATCAATAGCCATCTGTATTAAGATTCAATAAGCAAATTTCTGGGAATTGATTTTATTTGATTGTTGACTATTGATTGCGTTTTTTCAATAACCATTGGTTAGTAATCAGACATATCGGTTTCATCAAAATCGATATCATTCAACTGATTTTGGCAGGCTGAATAGTTACTATTTTTTCAATTTTTGCTCCTGAAGCTTTAAAATAATCTAAACTTCAGGCCGCCTTCCGTATTAGCTGAAAAGAATCAGCTGAAAAGAGACTTAAGGCTGTTAATAAGCTTTTCAAAGAAACCGGATTCAGAAGATAGAGCGTTATCGTTGCCTTCTTCCATACCTGCTTTTTCCTGCTCATTAGATGCCCTGTCAGGCATTCTCTGTTTATCCATACTTGCATTTTCACTCATTACATTAGCTCTCTCTGGCATCCCGGAGCGTCCTTCGGACATGTTACCAGCGCCCCGGGGAGGGACATTACTTCCATTCTGAGCCTGTTCAGAGTCTGGACCCATTCCAAATCCGGAAATGTTCTTTAATTCTTCAGGAACCGCTTCAAGCAGAGTATCAAGCTCTTCTCTAACCATCTGGAGGTCAGATGTCGTTTCGGCATTGGAAATTTCTTCCTTGATCGATGTAAGCCCACTTATCAGTTCTTCGACCAATTCAAGGGTATCGGCATCAAGGTCTTCTGTAGAGTTCTCAAGTGCTTCTATCATTCTATCGACTGATTCAATCATTCGGCTCTGCATAACGTCAAAATCTTCTTCCGGGAATGAAGGCTGTGTAATTTCCTCCACAGCAAGTGCACAACTGGGAACTATGCTAAACATTATCAGTAAAACCGAAAAAATGGAAATGTTTTTCGGGTTAAAGATTTTTATCAAATCAAAAAGTTTCATGAATATAACCTCTTATGAATTTTTCATTCGGATAATACCCTGAAAGATAAAATTTTGGAATATTTTGGAATATAAAATTTTAGAATATGTAATTTTGGAATATGTAATCTGAAAAAACAAAGAAAATCAAATTGCGTGCGG
This sequence comes from Methanosarcina sp. WWM596, assembly GCF_000969965.1. Lineage (GTDB taxonomy): Archaea > Halobacteriota > Methanosarcinia > Methanosarcinales > Methanosarcinaceae > Methanosarcina. Next base: position 1,404,818 of record NZ_CP009503.1, on the reverse strand, counting down.
CCACCCCAACCTAAAGGATGGGGTATGCTGATGGGCCGCCCGCCCGGTTATTCTGGTACTTAGAAATCGTCAATTTTCCGTTGCCTAGACTTTAATCTATATGATTGAACCTCTGTTTTCGGTTTTCCCTGCGACTCCTTAATGTAGTGCTTGATTGTGTCAGCGGTTACATTTCCAACGGATCGATAGAATTTACCACTTGACCATAGACTTCCACCCCAATATCGTGTTCTCAGTTCAGGATGAAGCTTGAACAATCTGTAAGAACTACCTCCTTTCAAGTATTGAACCACCTCTGATAGAGAGGTGCTTGGGTGGAATTCCAGGAACAGGTGAACATGATTATCTACAACTTCCAGAGCATGGATTTTGTAGCCTTTCTCTGTGCAAATATTGTGGAATATAGACTCGCAATCCTTTTTAACTCGTTTATTGTAGAATATCTTGTATCGATACTTAGGCACCAACACGATGTGGTAGGTAATCTGACCATAGCCATGGCTAAAACTGCGCAATTCCAACGCTTATCACATCCTAGCCATAGGTAGCTGGAACCACCTGTGGCTATGGTGTCAAAAAACCTCATTTTACAAAAAAACGATGATTGATACAGTTTAAGCGAATACAAAACAGCCAGCGAGGGTTCACTTCATCCCCGACCTGAAGGTCAGGGTATTCGTGACCCTCTGCACTCCCATAGTAATAAAATCAATCCGGTTATCCAGAAGGCAATCGATACCAGAAAAAGAATGGGGAGAGGTGTATCATGCTCTATTTATCCATTCCCTTTATATTGGTTTCTGGTATCATATTTGGTGTAGTTTTGAGGGACTTCCTTCAGGAAGTCTTTTCAATTTTTATTCAGGATTGATTGCCCCTGGTATGGATTTTAGTGGATTGATCTTCTAACATAAATTTTCAGTATTGGTTTCTCACCCTAGATCTTTAAAGGGGGTATTTTTTTGATGATCTCAGAGGATCAGGCCTCGGTGCCGTTATCCATGCTGTTATCCTGCATGCTGCCATGGCGTCCTGGCATGTTTCCACGACCGTCTTTCTGCATTGGACCTTTTTTATCTTTCATTTCAGAGGACATAATTTCTTTGAGCTCATCAAGGGATTCAGCACCCTCGACGTCTGCAATCAGGGCAGTGATTTCCGTAATCCTGTCCTCTAACCGTTCATCATTTGTGTTTCCATCCTCTGTAACCCTGGCGTTAAGAGACTCAATTTCCTTTTCAAAGGACTCTATTGCCTGTGTCTGCAGATGAGCAAATACAATTTCTTTCAGTTCTGCAGCCGTAGGAGCCCCGCTTATTTCAGCATATAGGTTTTGAATCTCAGTGATTTTCTCTTCAAGCTCTTCAGCCCTGTCTTCATCCCCTGCTTCTGTGAGCTTGGTCTGTATTTCTTCAAGCTTTTCGGTCATGTTTTGCAGGGAATCAAGCATTTCAGTCTGAACATCAGCAAAGTTTTTATCAGTTAAGTTCTCGATTTCAAAGAAGCGAGGTCCGTACACTTCAAAGGGAGATCCACTCTTTTCTCCAGGACCTGCCCTTTCAGCATTTGCCTGCCTTTCTGCGATCAAAACTGCCTGCAGATCCTCTGCAGTTGCAGCCTCACTTACGTTGCTGTACATGCTTTGAAGTTCAGCAATCCTTTCAGTAATTGAATTAAGCATTTCAGCCTGAACATCGTCGAAATTTTCTTCGGTTATATTTTCAGCAGGACCGAGCCCCATACCACGCGTTTCATCGGGCCCTGCACCCCCATGCCTCATACCCCCTGGCATCATCTTTCCAAATCCATTTTCATTTGTTGCACTTTTTTGATTTGTATTGGCCCCGTTTTCTAAAGCAAAAGCACCATAAGGGATAATGCTTAAGACCATCAGCACCACCGCAAAACTGGCAACTGATTTTACTACTTGTTTCTTCATAGTATACCTCTGTCAATTACTCTTTTAATTTACGTTGTTCTGTTTACTTTGTTCTGTTTACTTTGTTCTGTTTAATTCAAGCCAGTCGGCTTTTCACCGGTTGACATTCTATAAAAGAACTGGCTTAAATATAAGCTTACTTTCAGAAATAGAGATAAATAATGGATTAAATTTTGAAAAAAAGCTTTTATAAATCTTAATTAGTAAAATTAAGCTTAAATAAACAACATGAAGCTTATTAAAACCCTAAAATACCATATATTTAAATTGGGGAAATGTATGTAATAATTAGCTACCTGAACAGTTAGAGATAACATGGCTAACCATAATATAGTTATGACCAATAATAATACAAGTATATACAATTTTGACCAATTATAATACAAGTATATACAATTTTGACCAATTATAATACAAGTATATACGATATTGACCAATCATAATACAATAACGACCAATCATAACACAATAACGACCAATCATAACACAATAACGACCAATCATAACACAATAACGACCAATCATAACACAATTATGACTAACAATAATATAATTACGACTAATTATAACATAATAACGACCAATCATTATATAGTCCTGGCTAATCATGACATAGTGATTTTTGGGTGCAGCGGTACGGGCGATCTGCCCACTAAATCAGGCATGAAATCTGCCCAACGCTACTGAAAAATATAAAACTTTACAAGCTACCCGTTTTTTTCCAGAGATTACGCCTCCTTTCCCAAAGCCTACACCTCTTTTTCCAAAGATTTTCACTTGCCCTGGATTTGTGTAATGAAAAAGAAAATAAAAAAGGCATCATTAAATGATACTTAGTTTCATTTGCCAGATAGAGAAATTAAGAGGTAAGACTGAAAGAGAGAAAGAAAGAAAAACCAGGGGAGAAATCAGAAAAAATAATGAGTTTTTAAGTGGCAAAAAAGAAGAGTTCATCAGATTAGCAGGATCAGGTATAGATTTTTATTCATTACCTGTTTACACGACTGTTTACACGATATCGTTTCTCTGAGGTTATTTTGAGGGATTTGTAATAATATGACCCAGGAATCAGGATGCACCTCTCAAATGTAAGGGCAGCTTATAAATAAAGTATAATATTGTTCAAAAACTTTCAGGAAACCTTACCTCTCAAAATGCTATATTTAAGGATTATAAAGCATTAAATGTAAAAATAAGCCCTCTTAAAGGGTAATTATTAAACCCAATAATTTAATAGAACCGGAAAAGTAAGTATACTTTTATCTTTAAATTCAGATACAGAACATGATCAGGAATATGCCGAATGATACACAATCCAACCAACTACAGAAGAAATATCCTCACAGAATAAATCCTCACATACGCTTTCATACCGTACCATCTCGTACTATGCAATTATGAAAGGTTCGGCTGAAGCAAATAATCGAGACCATATGTGCAAGACCTATATACCTGCTAAATAACGGCTTCGGCTATTCCTGACAGCTCATAAACGTTTTAAAGAAACTATTATAGAAGTCTCATAAACGTTTTAAAGAAACAATTATAGAAGTCTTATAAACGTTTTAAAGAAACTATTATAGAAGTTATAAAAATAATCATGTTATTCAGACCAAATTATTTAGAAACAACCGGAGACAAAAAATGCCTGAAAACCCGGAGGAAAAATTGTTGATCCTGCAGCATTCCGAAGATTCCAGGAAAATTGCCCGGCTTCTCTCTAATGAGACTTCGATCAGGATCCTCAAGCTGCTTGACAGGAGATCTATGTCTGCAGCAGATATCGCAGATGAACTTGAAATGCGCCTGAATACCCTCAAATACAACCTGGATTCTCTTCTTGAAGCCAGGTTGATAAGGGTAAGGCAGGTAAAATGGAGCAGGAAAGGAAGAGAAATAAAGATTTATGAGGCAGTAGAGCAGGTAATTATCCTTCTGCCTGGAAAAAACATTCCGGATATGTCCCTCATTTTAACGATGCTCCGGCAGCTCAGTCTGAAAAGTCCGGAATGATCAGATGTTTCGGCTGTTTCGGAGTTTTTGGGGGTTTGTTGTGAGCCCGGGTTATGAAAATGCCACAGGCATGCTTTCGAGGCAAATTTACGGAGCTAAAGCAAATATTAAAATATAATAACATAAATAAAATATAGAGTCCAGTGATGTTTACCGGAAGGTTTAGACCAGCATGAAAATAAAATTTTTAACCTTGATTCTTATACTTATAGGAGTTATTATAATTTCAGGGTGTGTTGATTCACAGGCACAGCCTTCTACTTATAAGGCTCCTGGAGATATTTACAGTAGCATTTTTGATCCCCATGGATTGCCGGGTCATGAAATCCCCGATATGCATATATATCCTCGTGATCCACCTTCGGATATGCCTCCTGAGGGTCGGAGATCAGCTCATTCCCTACAAAACGCAAAATTCCTGCTAGATGAGAACCTAGAAAAGGCAGAGTTTATATCTTCTAGGCTTGATCCCGGGGTTCAGTACCTCAAAGAGCAGGGAAAGGACGTGAGCAGGCTTGAATCCCTGCTTGAAGAATACCGCTGCCTTGTAGAAGAGGCAAAGAATTACCGAGCCCTTGCAGCATCTTCATCAGGAGAAGAAGACAGCAGCTCTGGAGTGAATAAAGATTCAGAAGACGGCATACCAGTGGGAAGCTCAGAAAAGGAGTATCTAATCCAGTCACAGAAAAGCATGATTAGAGCCAACCTAGTCCTTAAAGACATATTTGACGAATTCAAGCGCCTGATGCCCGGAAGTGGAGAATTAAAGGAATTGGACCGGCTCAGTGCAGAAGGAGATGGGAGGGTTACCCTGATAGGCCGTTTTGACCTCAATCTGCACCTGCAGGAAGGTGAAATGGCAATAATGGAGCTTTCCCCTGATTCTACAATCCAAATCGAAGGAGATTACACACTTGAAATTAGAGATGAGCGACAGGAAAATGTGCTCATCTACCATATACAGTCTGCGGATGTGGAAATTTCCGGTTCCCGCAAAATGCTATTGCTCAGTGGCGAAAATATCACTGTTGAGGCAGATGGAGAAGGATACGCAGCATTCTTTGGAAACGGGACATACAGCATAGAAGACGCCGATGGAATAACAAAAGAAGAACAATGGGCTGTGAACTCATTTTTTGAAGAAAAAATGAGCCCAGAAAGACCAGGACGTATGGAGAATCGGACTGCTGCGGTGGGTACACATGGTCCGGAAGCCGGGATGGATAGGAAAAACTTTATTGAAAAAAATCCACTTTATTAAAGAGAATCTATAAAGTTATGAAAAAGATATAAGTATAAAGTCCGAAAAGATAAGAGAATCCAAACCGTAATCCGGGTTTCCTGATCAAAATGAATCTGAACGTTATCACTATCTGCGTTGCTGCCGCAGTGCTTTTTGCAGGACCTGCCTCGGCAGACAGCACAGCTACAATCCACGGAGAGGTGTACGGCTGGGACACTTTCGAACCCCTGGAAAATTCTGTTGTTGAAGTAAATTCCACTCCCGTTCAGTCCATGGTGGCTAAATACGGCCTGTACTCTTTTGAACTGGAGCCTGGAAACTACCTTATTAAAGCCAGTTATTATCAAAATAGTACTCTGATCTATTCAGCCGAAAAGACAGTTAAAATTATAGGAGAAGGAAGCTATGTGTTTGATCTCCTGCTCCTCCCTGTTTATTCCGAAGAACTGATGGACAGTTCTGAAGAAATGGTGATTTCCGAAAACCCGGTAGATAAGGAAATTAACAACCCGGATGCCGATAACGCTAGAGTTGGTAATGTAAGTATCACTGAACCCGGTGAAATAAACGGGTCTACCTCTTCAACCGGATATTATCTGTTTGCAGCCCTTTTAATTTCTCTTCTTTTAGCTGGCGGTTACACGTTCCAGAAACATAGAAGCATAGAGAATAATAAAACAGAAAACTATAAACTGGAAAAAAGTAAACTGGAAAAAAGTAAACTGGAAAAAAGTAAACTGGAAAAAAACAGGTTTTCGGAAGAAAAAGCAGAACATAAAACAGAAAAACTCTCTGTGCCTGTAAGCACACCCGGCTTTTCAGCAAAAGTGCCTGATGAAAGAATTGAGCCGAAAACTGAACAGGAACTCCCTGGAGAACCCATAGAAAACCAACTCTCAAGGGAGTCAGATTTTGAAGTATGGGAAAAGGAAGAAAAGGCCGAAATCAAAGAAAGGCATCTCATACCTGAAATAGAATCTGCAACCCTTAAACAGGAAACCGAAGAAGACAAAGAAACGTCTCCTGAAGAACCAGCACGGGCGCCTGAACCCAAACCAGAACCCCCTGTTCTCAAAAAGAACTACCCTCTTCCGGCAGATCTCCAAGAAATCATGGATATAATCCGGGGCCAGGGAGGTCGGATTACCCAGAAAGACCTCCGCAGCAAACTGAAATATTCCGAAGGAAAAGTCAGCCTTATGCTTGCAGACCTGGAAAGAAGAGAGCTGATAGAAAAGTTCAAGCGGGGACGTGGGAATGTTGTGATCCTTCGGGATGAGAGAAGGTAAAGTTCCCTGGGTCTCACATTCCTTACTGTTTTTATCATATCTATATAAACCCACCTTCTTTGCAAACGTTTTTCAATTAATGGAACATACAAAAGGAGTGAGCTACTTCAAGGAACACCCTCTTTACAGTTCCAATGATAGCTTTCTCTTCATCAGAAACAATCTATAATATTTTACCTTCAGGAAATCGGTTTTTTATTCGTATGAAAAGAGGAATAAGAGCTTCAACTGATGGTAATCGGTCAGTTACCTCAAAATCCAAAATGGCTTTTTCTTTCATGGCGATAACTTGCAGAACCAAAAACGCCAATAATCTGATCATGAAAAGGTTTCTTACAAACAGGACAAAACCAGTATGTAACATTGCGAGCTATAGTACCGTGACTTGATAAAATAAAACGAATGTAGTGAGAGTACACATATAACTTATTGCCACAATCACCAAAATGAATAGGAGATAATGCGGAGAACATAGTATAGTATCGATTTCCAACCAAAACTTTTGGCAAAGGAATCATTATTTTACCGTCAAATACCGTTTTATCATTGACTTATCTATTGCGACGTTTCCTTTTCCCATAAATCGAGATTTATTTCGATATAATTAAAATTTTATTGTTTTGCATAAAAAAGGGCGAAAATATGAAGACCAGAAAATAATAAAAAGTCTCAAGATAAAATAATAAAAAGTCTCAGGATGTGTTGGAGATTAGATCAAAGTGGTGTGAACTCGATGAGCTATAAGATCTAATCTCCAGCAGAGTTAAAAAAGTCATACCTTATCCTGTTTTAATTTAGACCGGAATTTCTTTTGTCATGATGTAAGCAATCATTTCAGGGTTCAGCTTGCTCTCCTTTGCAACCTTTTCTTCGATTCTCTCAGCAGGTGTACCTTCTATCTTCAGTTCTTTGATCTTCTCAATCACTGAGGATGGAATACCATAATATTCGTTTATATCCTTCCTGTGGCCCCAGACATCTCCTTCGATAAGCTGGATTCTCTGCATCTCAAGGAACATTTCTATGGACTTTGAGACCGTGCGCCTGTAAGATTTAGGCAGTTGAATAACTTCAATTTTCGGGCAGGTTTCAACCAATCCAAAAATGTCCTTGTTAGAAGGTCTGAAGGCCAGGTGAACAACACGCTCATTCGGATAAAGTGTAAAGATTTCTTCTCTGGAACTGACTACTCTGATTCTCATGTGTTTCTCCTCACTGTTAAGTTATTTCTTAATTTAAACCGGTTTTAGTCTTTACTGCTTTAGATTAATAATTGCTTTAGTTTTTACTGCTTTAGATTAATAATTGCTTTAGTTTTTAACTGCTTTAGATTAATAATTGCTTTAAGTTAAAGGAAAATGTAAAAAATTATACTGTTTACGATGAATCAGAATAGCTTATGCAAACATGAACGAGGAAATTTTTTCTCTCTCTTAATCTTCTCCTGAGATGCTAAAAGGCATTTAAGTGTGCAGTAGATTGCCTTTTCCTCAACCGTTTTCAGAACTACAAATTCACTCCCACAAATTGGGCATGTTTTACTTACGTACTCCATAGATATCACTCACTTGTTTTTCAATTAATTTTGGCTATATTCACATAAGATTCAGGTAACTGGATCGCCTCAGTTTTCGGACATGTTTCAATCAATCCAAAGATGTCCTTGTTTGAAGGTCTGAATGCCAGGTGAACAATACACTCATTAGGATTTTATGTAAAGATTTCTTCTCTTGAACTAACTATTCTAATTTTCAGATTCCCCTCTCCAGATATTTTTTGAATTATATGTTGATATAAATCACACATACAGGTTCTAAATAATTAGCTTATTGACTAAAATTAATTTGATTGCATTTTGGAGACATTTTTTAGATCAGGTTTTATCAATAGATCTAGAAGAGCGAAAAAAGGAATAATAGCTGTTATTATAAGCTGATTTTCTATTTTTGCTTCACTACTACTATATTTCATATTATATTTTTTTCTAAAAACTGATTAAATTATTGATAATATAAACTAGTTTAATATAATTAAATTAAATTAAATTAAATAGAGCTTTGTCATGAAGCATATTTATGTACAAGAAACAATTATAAATAACAAATAGGACTTACACCCTTGAACTGAGAAACCAATAGCATGTAACATCAAACAGCGTCGCGATGAATCAGTTCGTGCTTTGTTTTGTTCAAGAGCGTAAATCCTATCAGGAAATCAATTTATTTTACAGCCATAATTAGGTGTACTTTAATAGTCAACTTTAGAACTGGCAATTTTTCCATTCATTGTACTTTATTTTCCAATTCTCGTGGTTAGCTTCCCAGATATTATATTTGATTAACCATTTTTTATAATTATTTAACCAGCTTTTGTAATCGCTTCCTTTTTTATCTTTCTTTTCCCACTGTTTCTTCTCTTTGTCCCAGTTTTTCTTCTGTATTTCCCAACTAGTCTTTTCTTTATCCCATTTTGCCTTTTCTTCATTCCATTTTTTAGCATCATTTGACTGTGCGCTTGCCGACGCAGCTGTCAATGAAATTACAAAAAAGACCAGCGTAAAAATACACATGAGCTTTTTTGTTCGATCAAATATTTGTTTATTCATAGGTCCTACTCCTAATTCTTGTCAATTTAATACAATTTTATTGAGAGGATTTATTCTACACAGGACTTGTTCACGTGAGGTTCAAAATAAAGCACAAACAAATCTTACTTTTATTTAGACTGCTTAAAGAATGCTTCAGTTTTCTCAGTTCAACGTATAAGTCCTGCTGCATTCAAATAATCTTATCAACCGTCATTGGCTGACATCCCTGTAATGAATTTTGTTAAAAATAAAGTTACTTACCAAAATAAAGGGTTTAAGGACATTTAATTTATAAAAAAAGATTTATAAGACGTCTAAATATGGATACAACCTTAAATAATGTAATTAATACTTATCAAGCCCTTTAAATGGGCTTTTCGTTATTTTGTGTAGGTTGAAAATAAATACCTGGGAATAATAAAAATATAACTTCAAAATCTCAGTTTTGGGAATTGATCTATAGTTCCAGTTCTCCCAATAATCATTCCTAAACATTATTTTCAGTCGAATACCCCTCTAGCTTGCTGCGGGGATGGATAACTTCCCCGGTAACCGTTAATGATAATATGATTTATCAATCCCATTTTTTTTGGTTGTTAACTTCTACTCAAACTAAATTGTTTAGGGTTACTGTCTCCTTTAACAGAATTTGGAGCGGTGGTGCGAAAATACCCCGTTGCTTGCAGCGGGGTGCGCCAGCGCAACTTTGATTGCAAAAATGGTTCATGGGTTTAAGCTCTTCTCTTGGTAAGTATCCAGGAGGAATTTCACCCCCATGCCCTCTCAGAACCGGATTTGAGCCTCTCACCTCATCCAGCCCCATTATCCAGCCTTAAGAACTTGTTTTGTCCATTGGTTCTTCCCTTGGCCAAGGTTGACCGCAGGTTAAAACTAGATAACACAATCCCTTCGCTCCATGCCCATGAAACTAATACAATATCTGAACTCCAGGGCTCATTCCATCGAAAACAGCTCTCAGGAAAGGTTGGCGTACGATTTGGAATAATCCTGACAAATAATAACCCTTTATAGGGAGTATAATTACATATTAAAGGATGTTTAAAGAATAAATTAACCAAAAAATCCATATAAAAGCTTCATTGATAAATTCATTTCTTATATTTCCTTTTTTCAGTTAAGTATGCTTTTATTATTAAATGCCCTTGATGGAGTTGACTGCCTTAAATCCCTCCTGAGCAGTCAGCTGATAAAGCACCGGTATGAAAGGTGCTTCAGTCAGATTGGGAGTAAACGGGAACTAACACCTGAAAAAGGTACCTCGCAATCAGAAAATTAGAGACCTCCACAACACCCGGGTGTTACCGTTTAAGAATTGAAGAAAAAGCAACAAAAACCCTACACCCCAGAAGATGAGGCACTATGTGAGGCATTATGCATTTCGCCGGTGCCTCATTAACTTATGAAATCTCATAAAACCACATCAGGTCTGATTGGGACACATTATAAGATCCAGCCGGATCACAAAAAATTAAATCACAAAAAATTATCATAATTATATTATTATAAAATTAAATAAGCGATGCTCAAGCAAGTCATGAAAATCATGAGCTACTATCAACCTGATGCTCTGTCTATGAACATCAAACATGATCACGAAAAAAGTAGTGAAAAAGATAGAAATCGGATGAATAAAAAGAAGATCAAAATCAAGTTACTCAAATTCAAGCTACCCTGAAAAGATTCAGCTCAGCCTGAAAAATTCAGCTCGGATATGACTGGCTATTTAGAGGTAATTTATGACACTTACAGAGATTATAGGGACATTTAAAACAAAGTTAAATCCCTCAAAAATTATGGATTCTCTTGAAAGAACAGCGAGTTTCTATGATGAATCCGAGAATGGTTCAGGGGAGGATCAAAAAAACAATCCTTACAGCAGTTCAGCCAGTGGTTCTATCAAAAACTCTGAAGCAGCCAGAATCACCCTGAACGAGAAAGAACCACTTATCAAACTGACTGATGTCTGGAAAATTTACCAGATGGGAGAGGTCGAGTTTGCAGCTCTCAAAGGAATAAATCTGGAGATCTACGAAGGGGAGTTCCTGGTTGTTCTGGGTCCCAGCGGAAGCGGAAAAAGCACACTTATGAACCTACTGGGGTGCCTGGACATACCATCAGAAGGCACGGTTTTCCTTAATTCAAGTGATATTTCAGAACTTGCTGAATCCGAACTTGCCCGCATCCGGGGACAGATGATTGGCTTCATATTCCAGAGTTTTAACCTTATTCCCACGCTGAGTACGGAAGAAAACGTACTCCTGCCCCTGGAATTCCAGGAAGAAGACGCACAGTTAGCCCGTAAAAAGGCTGCATATCTGCTTGATATAGTCGGGCTTTCGGACAAGAGAAAAAACCTTCCTTCTCAGTTATCAGGTGGACAGAGGCAAAGGGTTGCCATAGCGCGTTCCCTGGCTGTTAACCCGCCCATAATCCTGGCAGATGAGCCTACAGGAAACCTGGACACGAAAACGGGAGACTATATCCTGGACTTTCTGGACGGACTGAACACAAAGGAAGGCAAGACGATTATCATTGTAACCCATGACCTAGAACTGGTGAAATATGCAACAAGGGTTGTATACATCAGGGATGGAGAAATCGAAAAAATAGAAAATCGCAAGAAAAACGAAACGGAGGACTAAAAATGAAAAGATTTTCTTTACTCACGCTCTTATTGCTACTTTCAGCAATTATATGCCTCGGAGCGGGGACAGCCCTTGGTTCAAACGGAAATATAGATTCCTCATCCTTGCTGGTGAACCTGACAAACCAGAACCCTGATGTTGCCCGTCCTGGAGAACCTGTTGAACTTACCGTTAGCGTCCAGAATGTAGGAAATAATGATCTAAAAGACATCACTGTTACAGTCAATCCGGAATACCCTTTCACCGAGATTTCCGGCCAATCCCTTAAAAAAGGTATCTCCTATCTGAATGCACGGCAGGATGACAACGAGGGTGGGATCCTTAAATTCAAGCTAATGACAGACTCCAATGCATCTGCCGGTACATATGATATAGACATCATCACTACTTCAAAAAGCGGATCCGGGTCTTCGGCAACTACATACACCACTACAAAAACCATCCAGCTTGAGATAAGGGGTAAAGAATACGCTCAGATTGTGACCATAGACAAGGCAAACATTGACATAGCAAAGGAAGAGACTCTGGAATTCATCATCACGAATACCGGAACTTCCCCTCTGAAAAACATGGTTGTTTCCTGGACAGACCGTGACGGCGTGATCCTCCCGGTATACTCGGACAACACCAAATATATCAAGTACCTGGATGCAGGGGAATCCGTAACTGTTGTTTACTCTGTAATGGCAGATGTAAACGCAGATCCGGGACTTTACACTCTTGACATAAAGCTTGTTCTTGAAGACTATGACTCCAATGAACAAATTATCAATACTACAGCAGGAGTTTTCGTAGGGGGAGAGACCGACTTCGATGTAGCCTTCTCGGAAAGCGATGCTGGAGAGATTTCTCTTTCAGTTGCAAACGTAGGAAACAATATTGCATACTCAGTGAAAGTATCGGTTCCAGACCAGGACAACTACAAGGTATCGGGAAGTTCCTCAACAATTGTAGGAAATCTTGAGAAAGGAGACTACACAATAGCTTCCTTTGATGTAACAAGTACACAGGATACAGGAATGGCTCAGGAACGAGGAACATCGGGTAAAGCAAAAGCAAGTGCTGAAGGAGGAAATTTAACTGCTGCTTCCGCTGAAAACAATCCTCTGAAAGTCCAGATTGAATACACGGATGCAAAAGGAGAAAGAATAACTGTAGATAAGGAAGTAGAACTCGAGATGACCTCATCTTCTGCAGCGCCTGGCGGACCGAGGACATCTAGCAGTAGCAGCGGTCTGAGTTTCTATCTGCCCTATATTGCGTTAATAGTGCTTGCGGGTGGATTATTCGTGTACCGGAAGAAAATACAGGAAAAGATACTGGCAAAGAAAGAGAAAAAATCCGGAGATAAAAAACCTGGAAACAGAAATGTGACTGTAAACCTCCAAGAGACTGAAAAATAAACATCCATAGAAAACGGAAGGATGCAAGATGAGAAATTCAACCTACCTGAAAATGGGCCTGAACATGCTTGTACACAGCAAGCTCCGTAGCTGGCTGACCATTATTGGGATAGTTATAGGAATCGGGTCTGTTGTAGGCATCCTCTCCCTCGGGGACGCTATGGAAGAGCAGGTTCAGAGCAGGCTCGCTGAAATGGACTTGACTCTGATAACTATTTCCCCCGGATATACAAAAGCATCGTCAAACATGCCCGGTCCCGGAGAACGTGGAGGAGGAGGTGGTACGACAACAGATGTCGAATTAACGGATGATGATATTGATGCGCTTCAAGGCCTTGACGGTATAGAGTACATTGCAGGACAGATTTCCGGCAGCGAACCTGTGATCTATTCAGGGGAAAATGCAACTATGCCAATCACAGGAGTCGACCCGCAGGTCTGGCAGTACATGACCACGCTCGAAACACAATCAGGAAGGCTGCTCGAACCTTCAGACAAATATGTCGCAGTCATCGGAAGCAGCGTTGCCACTGAAACTTATGACCAGGAAATCGGAATCAATCAAGTAATAACAATCAACGGAAAATCAGTGAGAGTTGTCGGTATCCTTACAGAAGAAGGCCAGGGTGACAGAAGCATTTACATGCCAATCGATGCGGCAGTAAACCTGATTGACGATGCAGAGGAAGATGTCTACGATACAATCACGGTGAAAGCCAAGAGTGAAGACCTTGTGGACGGACTGATGGAAGATATCGAGGCGAAGCTCATGATTTCACGGGGCATTATCCAGGAAGACAACCAGGACTTCTCTGTCAGCGCCTCAAAATCCATGGCTGAGTCTGTTACCGAAATGACGAGTTCGATGACCCTCTTCCTCGGAGCAATTGCAGCCGTATCCCTCCTTGTAGGAGCCGTGGGTATTGCAAACACTATGTTTACTTCTGTCCTTGAAAAAACAAAAGAGATAGGGACTATGAAAGCCATTGGGGCAAAAAATAAGGACATTCTTATGATATTCCTCTTTAACTCTGCAATGGTGGGTCTTGTTGGTGGTATCCTTGGAGTAATTCTTGGAGGTTTTGTTTCCACCCTCTTCCCTTACCTGGGCGTGACCCTGATGAGAGGAGGGGGAAGCTCTTCAGGCATATCCCTTGCTTCTGACCTGATGGCTTTCGGGCTTATCCTGGCAATCGTAATAGGTGTGGCTTCAGGAGTAGTCCCGGCTTACAGGGCTTCGAAACTAAAGCCAGTAGACGCATTGAGGTACGAATAACCGGGAAGATAGGAGTTTAAAAGAAAGGATCAAACCTTTCTTAATTTTTTTGCCAGGGAAAAATCAGGGAATGAAGGCCGGAAATGGGATAAAATGAATATTATTGACCTAGCAATTCTCTCTGAAAAAAGGAGAGATATACTCTTACTTATAGAAAAGAAACCAGGAAATTTTGAAGAGATCGAAAGTTTACTTGACATAAGTTCTGTTTCATTAAGGTTCCATATAAAAAAACTTTTAGATTTCGGGTTTCTTGAGAAAGAAGAGGGAAAATATAAGTTATCGGGTATGACAATACCGATAGTTGATAATCTGAAAAGATTTCTGGATTCACTGACTTTCTTTGAAGAAAATATGGATTACTGGAAGAAACAGGACCTTACCCCTGTGCCCGACTTTTTGTTGAGAAGGTTAGAAGAGCTGGGCAGGTTTGAACTGATCAAATCTGATACAGCGCATATGTTCGAAATCCCTCAGGAAATTATGGATAATTTAAGAACGTCAGAGGAAATTTCGGTTTTTTTCTCCTGTTTGCATCCGAAAATCCTGTTCCTTTATTCAGAATTTGCAAAAAAAGGCTTGAAGCTCTCTTTATGTGTGACAGAGCCTATAGCTGAGAAATTATTCAATAATTTTCCTGCTGAAACAAAAAAAATTATGGAAGCTGAAAATACGAAGCTGTTTGTTTGCAGCAGGAATGTGAACCTGCCTATCTTTGTGGTAACAGACCGGTTTATGGCAACAGAACTTTTCCTGAATAGTGGGAAACTGAGCAGTCAGTTCATGATATGTTCCGAAGATGGAGCTCTGCGTTGGGGAAGAGAATTGTACAGGCATTATGAGGGGGTTTCCAAACTGTCTAAACCGAGCCCTGCAAGCCCGTAAAAATCTAAAACCACTGAAAGGAAAAATGAACTTCGTATGAAGAAATAAGAAAAAATCAATATCCGAAGATCGAAAAAGAAGACAAAGGGGAAAAGCCGGATGGTAGGTAACAGAATGAAAAAAAATGGTATAATTTTGCTGGTTGTCTTTATACTGGCTGTATCTGTCTGTACCTGTGAAAACCTGAGGGCAGGAAATTCCGGAACTAACCGGGAAACCGATTGCATAACGAGTATTTATGAAGCTATTTCCAGGAGTGTTATTCCCAGTGAGACCACTGCAAATATTACTTCTTACCCTACATCCATTGAAAGCCAGATTTTGGGAAGCTGGTACTTCAATCTGATAGATACTATTGAAAATAAAAATAATCCTGTTCAAAGCTGGAACTGGAAATTCAACCTGCCTGCCGGGGAAGTAGATACGATGCAAAATCGCCAGCCAGCTATGAAGCAAAATCACCAGCCAGCTATGAAGCAAAATCACCAGCCAGCTATGAAGCAAAATCACCAGCCAGCTATGAAGCAAAATCGCCAGCCAACTTTAAGGAGGGAAAAACCGGATCATTTACCTCCTTCCATGGCCAGAGAAAAGCCTGTTAGAAAAGGAATCCCTGACAAAGAAGAATTGAATAATTTCATGGAAGAACAGGCACGGCAACAGGAAGATATAACACCGAACTATCAGACAACACCGAACTATCAGACAACACCGAACTATCAGACATATGTCACCCCGGATGCTGAAGCTGTAAACTCTTACCTCGAAAAAAATGATCTCGATGACAAGTACGAGATTTATGATGCTGCCCTCTCCTGGACCTGGGTATCAGACGAAACTCTGAACAATGTTGAGGAAAAGTGGCTTACCCCAACTGAGTTTCTGGAAGAAACTCCTGCTTATTCCGGCAACCCGGTATATGGTAAACCTGCAAGTGACTGTGAGGAACAGGCAAATTCTCTGGCTTCCCTTCTGATAGCTTCAGAAGAATACGACGAGAGTACAGTGCGGGTTGCCATAGGAAAAGTCGATTTTGGAGATATTAGCGGTGGGCACGCCTGGGTTGAAGTTTGCGAGAATGGAGAATGGTTCCCTCTGGACCCTACTGACGGGCCTTATTATGATGACAAAAGCTCAAAACTGATACCTGCAGATTCCCCGGATATCGATTATGACCAGTACAGTGATTGTACATACCCGGCTGTGGAAATCTGGTATTACTACAATAACGAGTATTTCATAGATTTAGGCATGCAGATTAAAAATGCGCCAGTGTCCTGGAAAAAAATCCCAAAAAGCTATCAAAAAATACAATCGGGTCGGTATTGACATTTCCGACCTATCTTATTTTAACTTTGGGAGTTATTCATTCCTGTCTAATGGGGATAGAAAAACCGAAGATGCTCCTTTTCCAACTTCACTTTCAAACCAGATGCTGCCACCGTGGAGCTGTACAATTTTTTTACCAGAGCAAGCCCAAGTCCGGTTCCCGGATACTTTTTTGAAGAGGAAGAGTCTATCTGGCTGAAAGGCTTAGTTTGTCATGATCAACTGCCGCAATATCTATTCCTTCATCAGATACAACTATCTTTATAAAGTCGTTGCTTTGTGTTGCTTTAACTCTTACACACCCGTTTTCATTTGAAAATATGACTGCATTGATCTCGGTTAAGGAGTTTTCTTGCCCGAAAGCTATCGATTTTGTACTATAAATCGATCTCAAACTTTACCCTCTTTACCTAAAATCGATACTCTGCTCCAGCCCATATTATATTAAAATTTTAGATAACTGTTGTAGAAATAGGGCAATTTATTATGGTTCCTTTCTTAACCGAAGACACATGAATATGACTGCATTTGTCATCAGGTTGCTGAGAACCTGCATGATTCTCTCCCTATCTGCAAAAACTCTGGGCAGGCTATTCTCAATTTCAAACTTTATTTTTATTCCTTTACTGGCGGCAAATGGGAATAGTACATCCCGAACTTCAGCAAATACTTCAGTCAGCTAAAAAGTGCTGTAATGCAGTTCAAAGCTTCCTTCTTCTATTTTTGAAAGATCAAGGATCTCATTAATCAGGTTCAACAGGTGTTTTCCGCTACCTGAGATATTCACGATAGCCTTGAGCTGTCTTACATTAAGTTCCCCGTAAATATTATCATATTCTTCCGTACCGTAATTTCTACCCCAGTTTCCAAAATTGCAATAGAATCTCCGGTTTCCGCCACACATGGGCTTTAACCTGAGAAGCCAGGTCTTTCCCTCAGAAGAGGTAAACTCCTGATTCGTCCCTCAGAAGAGGTAAACTCCTGATTCGTCCCTCAGAAGAGGTAAACTCCTGATTCGTCAGTCGGGAGCCTGAGAGTATCGGGGTTTCTGGATAATGTTCTTATCCGCAGCCTGAGGGCTGTAATATGTCAGTTTTTTAGTCTCAACCGTTAACAGATCCTCGTTTTTGAGGGCAACTTTGTTTGCCTAGAGAAGATTAAATTTTGGGTCCCTGAGTAACACTATTTTTTCAAGAGAATTAAGATTTTTGCTACATATAGTTTAAATCATAAAAAATTTAGGTTAGACTGGTAAATTTTTTATACCCAATTTCTCTTTCGGGAACTATAAATCTGTTAATATTTTTATTTACAAGTAAAACTTGTTATTTCATTATTTAAGCTTGACAAAATAAGCTTTAGGAGGCATAGGTGTAAATATAACTTAATAAAAATGTAACCAATACACTCAGTTTTACATGGCCGAGGTTTTTAGATTGAGATTTAAAAAGATACCTATACATATGTACGAGAACTTCCACAAGATATTTAGTGGAAGTAACCAGAATACTATTAATATTTGCAGGAACTGCGGAGGAGCTTGCGAGTACAATAAAATCGGAACTCTGCTCCCTGGAGAAAAAGAATATATGGCAAAAAAAATGGGTATAAGTGTTTCCGAATTCAAGCTAAGGTATCTGGATATTTTAAAAATGGACGATGGAACTCTTGTTCACGTATTAAAGCTTGGAGAATTATGTCCTTTTTTGAACAAAGAAACCGAAGTATGCGAATGCCGTGATTTCAAACCTATAATCTGTAAAATCTACCCTGTTGTTTTTATGGTTGAAGCCGGAAAGGTACATTTCACAATAGATAACTGGTGCCAGTTATCAAAAAACAAAGTTTGCAGGAACTATTTCAAATCTGCAATCCCCCTTTTGTCCAGTCTTCCAATTCAAATTGAATGGTTCAACCATGTGGTAAGTTACGATAACCTTTATTTTGATTATGACCAGTTAAGAAAATGCCGAAAAGGAAAAAATCAGTATGCAATTTTTACTCTGGAAGAACTTTTAAGCCTCCAGAGAGATCCTGTGAAAGCGTATAGGGTTGAAGCATCTAATTTAGAGAAATCTCAGGTAGAAATGTATAAGATCAAAATAACACTTTCCAGAACTGATTGCTGTCAGGAAATAGAGGAGCTTTCCTTTTAGCCATAAACTAAAAAATTTATGGTTTAAGGATGAATCAGCATTACCAAACGGCTTTCAGTCAATTTGGCTTCGATTCAATCCATTTTCGAGTTCCCCTTAAAAGTCCGGGTTTTCAGCCGTTTCTGCACCTTTAAGGGGTTTGATTTCACTGTTGTCTCCGTTTTTTTATCTCCGTTTATCGGAAGTGTGAAAATAAAGGTACTTCCTTCCTCTATTTTACTACTGAACCAGACATATCCCCCATGCAGGTTAACAAGCTGTTTAACAAGTGCAAGTCCAAGACCTGTCCCCTGGAATTGTTTTGAGGAAAAGGAATCTACCTGACTGAAAGGTTTGAAAAGCTTGTTCTGATCCTCAACATTGATCCCTATTCCATTGTCTTTAACCATCACTTCTAACAGATCCCCCTTCTTTCTTGCCTCTATCTTCACAAGTCCATTTTCGTGCGAGAACTTTATAGCATTATCCAGCAGGTTGTACAGGATCTGAACAAAACGAGCTTCATCAGCACGGATTGTTGTAAGGCTTTGATCCACCTGGATTTCAACCTTAATATGTTTCCTGCCTGCAATAGGGGATAACATATTTTTGACTGCATTAAGTTCACTGGCAAGCTCAAACTCTTTATAATCGAGTTCGAGCTTTCCGGCTTCTACTTTGGATAAATCAAGGATATCGTTAATAAGATTAAGAAGGTGTTTCCCGCTATTGGAGATGTTCCTTACAGCCTTTAGCTGTCTTACATTAAGTTCCCCGTAAACATTTTCATACAGGAGATCGGAAAACCCTATGATTGAGTTAAGAGGGGTCCTCAGTTCATGACTCATGTTTGCCAGAAATTCGCTCTTCGTACGGTTTGCGACCTCTGCAATCTGTTTTTCCTGAAGAAGTTGCTCGGCTTTCTTCCTTTCCGTAATGTCTCTGCGAGTTTCCATAACTCCTATAATCTTTCCATTTTCATCAGTCACAGGAATTGCCTGGAAAAACCAGATCTTCCCGTCTTTTGAAGTAAACTCTCCGGACTTTTTCTTACCTGTCACGAAAACATGTTCAAGCCGGGAATACTCGACCACCTGACCATGTACAACCTTAATTGCATTTAAATAAACACCAACTGCATTTTCAAGATCCAGTTGCATATATGAAAGGGCAGCTTTATTTGCCCATATTATTTTCATTTCAGGGCTCACAAAAACAACAAGTTCGTTGAGTGAATCAAGCAAGACTTTTTTTTCGCGTTCCTGGGCCTTTAACTCCTGCTCTGCTAGATCGATCTCGTTTAACATTCCGTTTATTTCCTTTGACAGGCGATATAGCTCGTCACTGTCTTTCAAGGATAAACGTTTGGAGAGATCTTTTTCCGACCTGACTTTTGTAACGAAATTGTCAATCTCAACCAGTCTTGAAACAAAGAGATTATCAAGTGCAAATTTAACTCCGACCCCTGTCACAAGCCCGGTTAGCAAAAGGAAAAAATACATATAGTTTAGGGTTTTCTCACCATGCAAATAGAGTTCTCTTGGGAAGTCGGCTCTGATGATTAGGGCAGGTTGGCCCGAGATATCCCTTAACTCAAAATAACCTGCTACCTTCTCTTCACTGAGAGGTTCCACAAGGATCGTGTCAGGAGTTTCCGAAAATATATTAAGTGCCTCCTGAAAATCGGGAGGCATTTCCCGATCAGTCCTGTACATAGACAGGGAAGAGCGAGTAGTGTCTTTGAAGGATTCAAGGAGGTAATTGTCAAAAAACCTCCCGAAAATGAGAGTGCCCTTCGAAGGTCCTTCGTATTTTGTCGTAAGAATCGGATGACATGCAATAAACATGGGGCCTTCATCGAGCAAAACAATACCACTTATAGTATCGTCTTCTCCTTTTGTCAAAAGAGTTCCGTCCTCGATCATTTTCAGAAGCCCTGCTGGAACCGGCATTTCTTCTACAGAATTAACATCCACCGATTTTACATAGACCACATTCCCTGACTCATTAACAAAAAGCATTACATTAACTCTAATCCCTGCAAGCGTTTCATTCTGAAGGTCCACATCAATATACTGCTGGTTTCTATCTTCGATAAACTGGTAGGTATCATCCCAGCAAGCCCAGTCCTGGTCAATGTAATCAATATACCCCTGTCGGGTGGAGACTGCGTTTTGCACACGTTCTACATTCTCCAAAGTATCAGCCTGCTCAAGCTCCAAAAAATTGGACAGCTGCATGTTGTGCGTGAACGTAAACGCAGCCGTAAGGACGGCAAAAATTAAGAGGGTTATTATAAGAACCTTTTTGCTGATATCTATTGTAGACACCTCTAAAGACTTGAAACTAAAAAGGAGCTTAAAGTTAAGTGTATTATAAAATATTAAAAAGAAAAGAAACTATATAAAATTTAGCAAATTTAGTAAATAAATTTAGAGAGAAATATATTACTGATATTTCTATTTATATCCATAGTGTCACGGAAAAATTAGAAAGAACATAAATAAGCTCTTCCAAAAACTTAACTCTCTCCAGAATCATTTTACGATTACTCTTTTTCTGACATTAAAATAGAACTGCTCTGCAATTTCAGTACTTCCTTTCAGGTATATAATTTTCATACCAGAGCTGAGGGAAATTCCTGAACGTTCTTATGAAAATAAGGATTCCATCGGAAAATGTAGCCAGTTCCCGAATATTTCTATAGACTTCAGATTTCAGCAGCCCAGTATCGGCATACAGACCAAACCTGAGCAGGTTTACAACTACACTTATTTATTGTCCTGCCCCCACTCTCATTTTCTCACATATTTTTCCAAAATTTCCTCAAATCATTTCATTTATACCTGTACCTGCTCCTTTCAATATTTGTTGAATTTACTTGTTTTTTGAATTCTCAGGAAGTTTTTTATCAGGAGTAACTCCGTAATACTTTGTCCTTGCAGCTCCCCAGATACAGCCATTTTTCCCAAAGATCTTCAGTTCAAGGTTCTGAATAGACTTGCAGACACTATTGCCTGCTCTTGCACCTTTACAGACTATGCAGAACTTTTCACAAAAAACAGGAGGTTTTCCTTTATTTTCAACCATATCCTCACTCCCGATTATTTGTATTCTTCAGATTGGGACCCTGTATTATTCATTAATGCACTTATTTGACAGGATACCTGTATAAATGGTTATTTTGACCGGTAAATATTTTTATGCAGGGTATATTTCCGGTTAGAGAAGTTTCTTTCCGGCCTCAGGACCGGGAGCACATTGGAAGACGTCGCTTATCCCGACTTCTATGAGGGTTTTTGCAGGAAGACCTGGCTTTGCAGCATTCACAATTGCTTTCATTTTATCGAATTTTTCACCTGAACTGATAATTGTAGCTTTTCCTTTTATCTGGAAGCATCCGCCTGTTTCCGGACCCCACACATAAATTGCAACATTCGGATTTTCTTCCAGGTTTGCCAGGGATTTAACCATAAAGTTGTCTGCAATCCAGATAGTCTCATCATCCACAAGCTGGCAGAAACCTATAGGCACTACGTTAGGAACGCCATCTTTTGAAGCCGTTGCAACAGGGAAGATCTTTACTTTTGAAAAAGCAGTTTTCATCTCTTCGTTTATCTTTACCATAATATTTTCACCAGCAAGATTATTTGCAGTACAAATTTATATATTTAAGCGTTAGAATTCTGTACCAAAAGAGATATTTGTGTACTTTAATAACCTATCATGAATAAATAAGTATAATTAACTCTTATTTAGACCAAAAAGAGGATAATATTGATTTTTAAGAATATCAAAGATCTGGAGAGGTAGATAATGGGTAAAAATACAGTGCCTGATAAATTCAGAAGCTGAGAGTCGGGAAAAATATAGGGTAAAAAAGCTTTTTTTGAGAATTAATGCCAATATTATGTTTTAAATATTAAATTACCACTTATTTTGGTTCAGAAATTAAAAAAAGACATTTATTTTGATTTCAGATCAGATAATCTTATATAAAATTTAGCATCTATCGTAGATGAGAATATAGCATTTAATATATATATTATTTTCCAGCTGTTCAAGCCCTACACAGGAAGCGGAAAATTAAGTCGGTAAAATAGTCGAGAAAGTAACTGAGGAAGCTGGAAGTATTGTTTAAGAAGCAGAAGATATAGCTGGCGAAAATAAAACCGAAACAGTGTCGGATAAGAACATCGTTCAAACTGCGGAAGATGCCGGTTTCTTCACAACTCTTATTACGACCATAAAAACTGCAGGGCCTGAGGAAAACCTCAGTGGAAAAGGACCTTCACGGTCTTTGCCACTACCGATGACGCCTTTAACGCCCTTCCGGCAGGTATGCTCGACAGCCTGCTTAAAGATAAGGCAACCCTGACCAGAGTGCTTACCTACCATGTGGCCTCAGGAATGTATATAGCCGCTAATGTGGTGGGAATGGCATCCATTGATGGAAATGACATCCATTAAAACACTGGAGGGAAGCAAATTCCCGGTCAATATAACCGATGGAGTAAAAGTTGGGGATGCAAACGTCACAATGACCGATATCAAGGCCGACAACAGGGTAATCCACGCAATAGACAAAGTGCTGATCCCGCCGGAATAACCGTATTTATGAAAAAAGAATCTTTATTTATTTATTATTTTTTTTGTTTCTGGACCTTCGTTTGAGGCAATATTCAAAAAAAAGCGGCCTGTAAATAGAAATAAAAACAAAAAAATGTCGTTTTTTAGCCTACATTGTTCTCGGAAATCAACCTGTTTCAGAAATCAACCTGTTTCAGAAATCAACCTGTTTCAGAAATCAACCTTTACCCTATACCCGAACTCAATGCTATAATCCAGATAATAGACAACCTCGGGTTCTATTTTTATCATGATAGTATCCGGATCAGGCGGCATATCTGCAGTAATAGGGAATTTGGCTGTCATGATCTCACCGATTTCCCGCAGTTCCCGCTCATCGATAACTATCGATGCCCTGCCTTCTACCTGAAGTGCCTGCATATCAAACCAGTCAGGATCATCCTCATCAACAGTAAATGCTACCTGCGGATTTTGCATGATATTCTGGACTTTCCGGGTGTTTTTATTTGTTGCCAGGTATACAATTTCGTTTTTGGAAACATACGCCATTGTATGAGCCATCGGCCTGCCCTGAGGGCTCAAGGTTGCGAAGTTCAGGTAATAGTGAGTTGCAAGGTATTCACAAATCTTATCTTTAAGATCTTCTGTCATATTCCCCCACCAGATGTTGTAACTTTCAGTCAGACCCCACAAGGAGATCTTTTACATCAAACCATTCCAGATACTATATTTAGACATTTTTCAATTAATTCTATGAAAGAAAAAATATACTGATGATCCACTGATATTTTCAGTCATTTCCCCATACGGTTTATGGAGATAAAATTTATAAATTTTACTTATAAATATATGGGCAATATTTATGAACTACCCCTAAGCTAAAGACTTAGCAGCTTCTCACTTCATAGAAAACCATCGGCATCTCCATAAGTGTTAATTCGGGCTATACCATCCCTACTGAGTTATGTCCATTCGTCCGTTTAAGCTTTACATGACGTCAGTTTCGGCTTTACATGAATACGAACTTGATACAGTGGGTTTATTCAAGACCTATAGAGCCTGATGGCAAACCCTTGGAAAAAGGTTGCTTGGTTTTCACATATCTTAATCTAATATAATATTAGACGATGGTGCATATGAAAGCAACGAATATCAAAAATAATGTTGAGAAAGTTGACGTTTATACCCATGAAATTAAGATTTCATAGGTTTTACGCTTCTTCCTATAAATTTACTTATAAATTACGGAACCTACAAATAAAATGCAGTTGGAATAAAAAATCAGGACTTTCGCTTCTTCACACATTCTTTTAGTTTTTCTTCAAGTCGGATACGGGAAATAAAAACCCCAAACTGGGTTGCAATGGTTTCAATAACCGTGCGCACGCTATCCGAAAGTTCATACTCTATCCTCGAAGCAAGATAAAAGGCAGCAATAACCTTTTTTCCGGACCTTACAGGAATTATTGCCGTAGCCCTGAGTTTTTCCTGCCGGAGCGCCTCATCTCTAGAGGTTAGAAGAAGGTCTATGTGCTGCTTATAGACAGGCTGCCCTATCATAACGAGCTTGGCATTTGGAGAACTTGCACTAAAATTAGAGGCATTCTCGACAAAGATAGGGGAAAGGCCACGATGGATAGCAAGAGACATATCGCCGGTCTCTTCATCAATCAGATAGATACCACCAGCATTGATTTCATCTATCTGGAGACATGAATCAAGCAACCTGTCAAGCGTCTCATCCAGGTGAGTTGAAGTGCTCAGAGCAATTCCAAGGTCCCTCTGGATATAAAGCAACTTCTCTTTTCTTTTTCGTCCGGTAATATCAAGGATTATGCCTTTAAGGTACTTTACGACCCCGTTCTCATCGGCTTCGATAAAGGTTCTTTCATCAACCCAGCGTACTTCTCCGGACTTTGTCAGTATCCGGTATTCCTGAGAGAAGTCAACGTATTCTTCTTCAATCCTTCTTGATAGCTCTCTTTCGACCCTTTCAAGGTCGTCAGGGTGCACAATGTTCCCATAAAGAAGTTTTCCTGATGTGAATTCTTCTACCGTATACCCGAACTGCTTTATATTCTCAGAAACAAACTCTGCAGGCCAGTACTTCTCGGGACGCCACAGGAAAACAGTGACAGGGACTTTATTTATTACTGAGATCAACTCCTTTGCCATCTCAAGTGCATTGCATAAAGCCATCTCATTGAGATATTTGCAGGACTTTTGCCTGCTACTATTTCCATTTTTAGCCGTATTCGAAGCCACTTTAGCCATCTTATTCTCCTTACAGGAACCTTTTACAGAAAACCATGAAAAAATTTCACATATTTAGTCTTTTTGCTACAACTAAATAGAAACACGCAATAAATTAAAAAGATTGTGGTTTGAACTTCCAGAAATATCAAGATGCAGAGGCACATTATGGTTAGAACGATGTAATCTCGAAACATGGCAATTAATAAGAAAAAATAAAAACCGAGGGAAAAATATATAAGTCAAACTCAAATCAAGCTTCTTTTTGAAAATAAAGAGGGGCAGGAAAAAGATATAAAGCAAGATTCTTTACCAATTTTTATACCGTTTCGTCCTGCCAGCCGTCTATTAATTCCCGTACAGCTGCATCTCTTACGAATTCGTCTTTATCTTTAAGAGCTATATCCTTAATCAGAGGAAGAGTATCCGGGTCAGCATGCCAGATTTTTGCAAGCTCTTGAACTGCAGTAATCCGTACGAAATTATCGCTGTCATTTAGCAATCTGTCCCTTATAAGGCAGAGAGTTTCAGGCTTTTCATGCCAGACTTTTACAAGCTCTTCTATGGCATTTTTCCTGACCGAATAATGTTCATCAAAAACAGCTTTTTCCAGGATCAGTTCAAAGGTCCCAGGCTCTTCAGGCCACAAGGAAGCGAGCAGGCTGACTGCGGTTCCCCTGACCATATTGTCTTCGTCGTGAATGCACCTGTCCCTGATAAATCCCAGGATGTCGGGCTCATTTCGCCAGCCGTTTGCAAGTTCCTGGATTGCAACTCCCCTTACAGAATAATGGTCATCCTTTAATGCCCTTTCTTTTATAAAAGGAACGATATCTTCTCTATCGGACCATTTCTCTGCCAGTTCCTGCAAAGCCGCACTCCTTACAGAGTAGTGTTCGTCGTTCAGGGCTTTATCTCTGACGAGCTGAAAGACAGCCAGCTCTTTACTCCAGTATTTTGCGATGCTCTGGACAGCAATAACCCTGACAAAACCATCGTTTTCCTTTACAACCCTTCCTGTTATAAAATCCAGGCTGCAACAGCTTTTACCCCAGCACCTGGAAAGTTCCTGAAGAGCTGTACTCCGGACGAATTTATCTTCTGCGTTTTCAGCCCAGTCCCTGATAAGATCAAGAATTTCAGGCATATACTTCCAGTTCTCTGCAAGTTCTCTTACGGCAGCCCTCCGGACCTCATAATTAAAGTCTTCTGTCGCCCTTTCTATTATAAGGGGAAGTGTTCCGGGGCTTTCCTTCCATAACCTTGCTAGTTCTTGAAGGGCGTTTTTTCGGACTGAATAATGGCTATCCCTGACAGCTCTCTCTTTAATAAGTTCAAAAATATTTTCGCTGTCGCTAAAATTTTTTGCAAGTGTAAGGAGAGCTTCACGTCTAACCGTATAATCCTTATCTTTTACTGCCCGATCTTTAAGCAACTCCAGAGACCTAAAAGAAATTGCCTCTTTTTCTTCAGTATCTACAGGGTGCTGAGATATAACATTCCCAGGCATTTCTTTCCACCTACTTATTGTCTACCGGTAATTTAATATCTACCAGAATTAGATTAACCTTAAGGAGATATTTATACATATTATTTATATAACATCCCAACTTGACATTTTTTTAAGCAAGTCAAAAACCCACCTGCTAACGCCAGGGGCAACGTTTCCGCAACGCCTGTAAAATTCAACCTCTAATCCCATTTTTTTGTATTCTTCAATCAATTCCGGGATCTGAGAATCGGTTTTGAAAGTGTAGAAATGGATGTGCCCCCCTCTTCTTACAAGTCCTGAAACCTCACCGAGAAAATGGTCCATGCCGTAAGGGGTTGGCATAATTGCTCTATCAAATCCTTTTTCCGGAATCTGGAATCCGTCAATTTTCCCGGATTCAGAACAGGCAATTCCAGAAGGTGAAACCACACTTTCAGTTTCAACCACATTTCCGAGATCGATATAAGGGTTTAAAGAGCCAGCGTGGCGAAGAATCAATTCAGCATCTCCCTGAATTACGGTCACCTGCTTTTCAAGTCGGTTCAGACGGACATTTTCTTTCAGGCAGCCACAGGCATCGGGGTTTATTTCGATTGCACAGACCACTGCTCCTTTTCCTGCGGAAGGGAGCACAAAGGGGCCCACACCTGCAAAAGGGATCAGGACGGATTCCCCTGGAAGAACTTTTGAGGCTACACGTGCCCTTTCCCAGTAGAGCCTGGGATTGAAAAAAACTTTTCTTACGTCCATTCTGTATGTGTAACCGTTTTCTCTGTGAAAGGTTTCTGCAGATTCACCGGAGAGAAATTCAAATCTGGCTACCCTGTGTTCACCTTCAAGCTTGCTGACCTTGTTGAGGACAGCCCTGGTATTGCCCCTCATCGAAAGGATCTTTGAAACAATAGAGTCCCTGTAAGCCTCAAGTTCCTCCGGAATGGAAACTACTACAATATCCCCTACATAATCAAAGCGTTTTGGGACTAAGGGAAGCAGGGGAGGTTCAACTATTCCTCTCATTGCATCTCGCAGGGTTACTCTATCTCGAAAACTCATATCAGCATACCTCTGCCTGATAAAATTACAGACCTTCCTCCGCTCAGGTTCTTTATCAAGACACTTAATCGAAAACTTAATTATTCAGGCACCTATTCAGGCATTTTATCTCTACAGATATTTATTATTTGACTTTCACTCCTCTGCTCTTTCAGAACTATTAATTTTCATTTTTTCTCTGTTGAAAGCCAGTACAAAACATATAGAGTAACAAAAGGATTGAAATTGCGAAAGCTACAAAAGGAAACAAAGCCTGAAAAAAAGGAAGCGAAAAAGATATAAAAACTGATCCTGAGCATACGCAGGAAAAATTATATATGAAAATAATTATAGAAACTCCCAAATACAGTTTTTCAAAATACCAAAAGACAGAAAAAGGCTATGAAAGAGCTTTTTTTTCTCCCCTTCCCACCATCTTTAATTATGGTTTTATAGAAGGCACAAAAGGCCCTGACGGTATGGAAGAAGATGTGGTCGTGCTCGGTCCCCGCATGTCCAGAGGGGACACTCTTGAAAGAGAAGGTTTTGACGGCCTGGTAAAATTTCTGGATAACTCCGTTCGAGACGATAAAAAAATAGTATATATTAGTGGCTTTTACTCTCCTTCTCTGCTCGCTTTTTATTTCAGGCTTTATGCCCTGTTCAAAACCTTTCTCTATGCCCTACACGAGGGAAAAATTACAAGGTGCAGGTTTGAAGGAATCGTATTTGAGAAGTTACATTGAGTTTTCTCATTTATTTTCGGCTTCTTCTTTCTCAAGTACGACAATTCGCGCAATCGGAGCATTTGTTTTCACGGATTCGATCCCCTTCAAACAACCTTCCTTGCTTTTATACCCCTGGCTTATCGTGATGATCTGCCCGTTTCTTGCTCTTAACCTGAAACGGTATTCATTTGCTGCATCAATATATACTTCAAATTTTGGCATTCAGTTCCCCCTTGTTTGGTTAGATGGTCAATTTTCAAAAGCTCTGTTATTTCAAAAGCTCTGTTATCAATGTCTGAAATTTCAGGTTCAAGAGATTCCCCGAAGGGTTCCCGAATCCTGTAATTCATTTGATTTCATTTATTTAAATAATATTCTATGCAAAAAATTAAGAACTTTACTTTAAAAACTCCCTGAATTACCCTCCCTGGATGAAGAATAATGAAGCAATATTTATAGGAAGTATCCCGAATTAACGCTCATGGATATGCCAATGGTCTTCTATAAAGTGAGAAGCCGCTAAGTCTTTAGCTTAGGGATAGTTCACAAGAGCCAAAAATCTAAAAAGAAAGTTGTAAGTAAAAATCCATCAGAAAGAGCTATCTAATAACCGATTTATCAGGGAAGGGCACTTTTAGAAAACTACTAATAATTTGAAGAAGCTTAAAAAAAGGTGATTTAAAGATGCCTTTCCACGTGATGCTAATCCCTACCCTTGGCTGTCCTGCAAATTGTAGTTATTGCTGGAGTTCCGAGGAGAAATCCCCTATAATGAGCATCGAAACCATAAAAGAAGTAGTTGAATGGCTCAAAAATTTCAGGGAAGATTCGGTTACCTTTACCTTCCATGGAGGGGAGCCGCTCCTGGCCGGCGCGGATTTTTACCGGGAAGCTTTACCTTTACTTGTTGAGGGTTTAACCCCCAGACAAATCGCTTTTGCAATCCAGACAAATCTCTGGAAGCTTACTCCGGAGATAGCCCAGATTTTTGCCGAATACAATATTCCGGTTGGTTCCAGCCTGGACGGCCCCCAGGAGCTTAACGACCTGCAAAGGGGAAAAGGATATTATGAAAAGACTATGAGAGGCTATGAGATTGCAAAAGCTCATGGACTGAATGTAAGGTTTATCACCACATTCACCTCTCATTCCATAAAGTTCAAGGAAGATATTTTCAATTTTTACCTGGAAAAGGGTTTAATCCTTAAACTGCACCCCTGCCTGCCTTCTTTAAAGGACGACAACCCCGATAAATGGGCACTTGACCCGGAAGAGTATGGAAAACTGCTAATCTACCTTCTTGACAAATATCTGGAAAACATGGGCCGTATTGAGGTCATGAACATTGACAACATGTGTAAAGGTGTGTTCACAGGCCGGGGCACTGTATGTACCTTCGTTGACTGTATGGGGGATACTTTTGCAGTGGGCCCTGATGGCGGGATATACCCATGCTATCGCTTCGTAGGCCTGCCAGAGTACGTAATGGGCAATGTTTATGATCACCCGACTATGGCAGACCTGGCCCAGTCCGATGCCTGGAAACTCATGCACCAATATAAGGAGTATGTGGACACAGCATGCGGCAAATGCGCCCATATCAGGTACTGCAGAGGCGGGTGCCCTTACAATGCCATAGTACCCACCGACGGGGAAATAAAAGGTGTTGATCCACACTGCATTGCCTATAAGATGGTATTTGATGAAATAACCAGTCGGGTCAACGAGGAAATGTTCGGTTCCTCTGGCATGGAAAATATGTTTCAGCCGCAGTCTATGAAATCCTCCAAGTCAGGCATAATGTCCCTTATTTTAAAACGAACGTAAAAATAACAAAAGAGATGTAAGCCTTCAAACCATAAC
Source organism: Methanosarcina sp. WWM596 (assembly GCF_000969965.1). Taxonomy (GTDB): domain Archaea; phylum Halobacteriota; class Methanosarcinia; order Methanosarcinales; family Methanosarcinaceae; genus Methanosarcina. The sequence goes on along the minus strand of NZ_CP009503.1, from coordinate 1,374,095 downwards.
AGAGGAAGAAAAACACATTTGAGATGCCATCTCTGGCTCAGATCATAAGCGAAAAAAGCTCATTGAGTTGAAAGTAAGAGCTTTCCACTCAATTTGAAGAGAATACGTGTTTTACTCTTTCTGTGTTATTCCTCTCCTATTTCTTTTCTGAATTCTATGTAATCTCTCTCGACTTCTTCGAGCTCGTATTCCATTTTATCCCCCATGTTAGGTTAAACAGGTTTTGTTTAACAGGGCTTCGCATGGATATAAGGGCTATGCAGACATGAACAGAATTCAATATGTACCAAAGTTAAATAGGAACATTTTTTGCTATGTAAAATAGACATTATTATATAGAAAGGAAATCATTTAATTATTAGAATCTTTGTTACCGATTAGAAGACACAATTTGAGACATATTTAGAGTGTGGGATTCTAGCAAAGATTTTTTTTGAATATATCATGGGGGAGGAGTTAATATTCAAAGAAGAAGCAGGACTGATATAGCGGTAGCTATTTTAAAAATAGCAAATAATGGGGCAAAGAAAACTCATATCGTTTATGAGGTAAATCTTAACTTTAACATTGCCAAAAAGTATCTGGAAATGTTGAGCGAAAAAGAACTTATCAAGAATGAAAATGGGTTTTTCATCACCACTGATAAAGGAAAGATTTTCCAGGAAATAGCTAAGGAAATCAAGCTTTAAACTACTTTCCATTTGTTTTTTATAATTTTGTATTACATTTTTTTCTAGTTTACAGATTTTAGAGACAGGTATATGAATGCAACAAACAGGTTGGTTAAATAACCTGTTCGTTCTTGCTCAAATGCACTGTCTGTCGTTGATTATTAGTTTATCGTGGCTTATAGGCGTTCGTTGGTATTTGTATTGTGTAGTACTTATCTGGACTAGCAGTGTTATATGAAGTGTTTATTGAAATAGTTTATATATATCCACTTTCTAAACTAAACATATGGAAGAGGGCAAGATTAAGAACACGATAACAAGGAGTTTCGAACTTCAGGACTACAGGATAGAAGGAGCAGAACTTTCTGGTTTTTGGGCAGATCTGCTCAGTAAAGAAGAACTGACGGTTGAAGTAAATTACAGGCCTGAAAACAAAAAAACCTTCAGTCCCGAAGAAACAGAAATTCTTATTCACGAAATCTGCAGAAAATGCGACAGCTTTGGGGCCCAACTTCCCGAAAATATAAAATGTGAAGTCACCTTTAAAGACTTCGGGGAAAAGATCTATAAAACCGACCAATCGGATTTTGAACCGGCGCCCAGGGAAATAGATGAAGTTAAGGTTGCTTACCGCTTCTATGTAGCTTATTATGTTTAACCGGTTTAAAAGTGAATCAAATTTGATCCGATTCAAAATATAACGCTAGAAGATCACAATAAACGGAATTGGGAACCGAAACCGAAAGGGAGTTCATAAAAGCAGAAAAGGAAAGGGAAGAAGCAAGAAAAACAGAGGAAACAGGATATTCAGTAAAAGACAAAAGAGAAGAGTACGAAGACCATGACTCTGATGACGACGGAGAATAAAGATCAGGATCTCTCTATTCTGAAATATTGTTTCAGAGGATTTGGAAGTATTTTTGAAATGAACTCAAATAAAAATTTCGGTACTATTTTACTTTCCCAACTTTACCTAATTATCCACTTTTTTATGAGCTCCTTGAGCCGGGTTTATGCGCAAGATGTTCCAGCCTGTTGGCAACTTCCCTAATCCTCCACATCCATTTTGATGATATATCTGGGATACGGTTTTTGGAGACGAGTTCGTTCCTCTCATTATGCCTCAAATAAATAACATAAAGTATTAAATAGATAGAAAATAATAACATTTTAAGTTCAAAAGTTTCAAGGTGAATGAATGAAATTAAAACCGAGTAAAAGAGAACAAATTTTCTCCCTGCCTGTTGCCCTTATTTCCACTGTCTCAAACAAAGGTATCCGAAATGCTGCTCCCTGGTCCAATATAACTCCAATCCTCCGGCCCCTAGAAGAAGTAGTACTTGCTTCCTGGCTCAAGCGCGATACTCTTACAAACATCCGGGAAACAGGAGAATTTGTTATAAATATTCCTCCCGTCGGGATGGCAGAAGTCGTCATGGTCTGCTCCAAGAATTACCCCCCGGAAGTGGATGAATTCGAAATGGCCGGACTAAAGTCCCATCCCTCGGAGGAAATTATGGCTCCAGGGATTGAGGGATGCCTTGCCTGGGCCGAATGTACCCTCGTGGAAGAGATCCTGAGAGAAAAGTTCTCCCTCATCATAGGAAAAGTCGTAAATCTGGAAGTTGATGAGAACTTTTTTGATGAGGAAGGCAGAATGGATTTTGAAAAAGCAAAACCTCTGTCCTGCATTCTCGGATCAAAAGGCCTTACTTTCACCTGTCCCAGATATACCGGCAAATCAGCAGACTACTCCAAAATGGTTTTGAAAGAAAAAGAAGTTGGAGAATAAGATATTTCAAGCCAGATGCATTGAATTTTGGTTTTTTGGTTAAGAATAACTGAAATGCTCAAACTAAAACACGGTATAAAACAAACTCAAACTAAAACATTGTGACCAAGATATTCAAGGAGCATACTCTAAGAAAAATGAGAAATTCACTTTCTTATGAAAAAGAAAGATAGCCTGCCTTATTAAAAAAACTCAGCCACCTCAACCACTTATACTGTTTTTACCTCTTTTTCCAGCTTCTTTATCAGCTCCCTGAGCTGGATTGCGCGCTCAAAGTCCAGCCTGTCGGCAGCTTCCCTCATCTCCGTATCCAGTCCGATGATCACGTTGGGAATATCGGTCTTCGGGATATGCTTTGTGTCGGTAATATCCACTACTTTTTCCCTGATCGGTTTTCGAATGGTTGTCGGGACAATGCCGTGTTCTTTGTTGTAGGCGATCTGCATTTTGCGGCGGCGCTCCGTTTCGCTGACAGCTTTTTTGATGGAGTCGGTCATTTTGTCGGCGTAGAGGACGACCTTCGAACTCGAGTTTCGGGCTGCGCGGCCTATGATCTGGATGAGGCTCTTTGAGTCTCTGAGGAAACCTTCCTTATCTGCATCAAGAATCCCGATGAAGCCCACTTCGGGGATGTCAAGCCCTTCCCTTAGCAGGTTGATCCCTACAAGGACATCAAACCTGCCGAGGCGCAGTTCACGAATGATTTCAGTCCTTTCGATGGTCTTGATATCGGAGTGCAAGTAGCGGGCTTTGATCTCGTTTCTGGCAAGGTAATCGGTCAGTTCCTCGGCGAGCTTTTTGGTTAGGGTAGTCACGAGGGCACGGTCCCCCCTATCCACTATTTTTCGGATCTCCTGCATGACGTCCCTGACCTGTCCCTCGAGGGGGCGTACCTCAACCTCAGGGTCAACAAGGCCGGTAGGGCGGATAATCTGTTCCACGATCCGGAAGGACTGCTCTCGCTCATAGTCTGCAGGGGTTGCCGAGACGAAGATCACGTTTTTCATGTACTTTTCAAATTCGTCAAACTTCAGAGGCCTGTTATCAAATGCACTGGGGAGCCTGAAGCCGTAATCAATAAGGCTCTTTTTCCGTGAGCGGTCTCCGTTATACATCCCGTGCAGCTGGGGGATGGTCTGGTGGCTTTCGTCAATGACCAGAAGAAAATCATCAGGGAAATAGTCGATCAGGCAGAAAGGCTGTTCTCCGGGCTGCCTGTGGTCAAAGTGTCTTGAGTAGTTCTCAATACCTTTACAGCTGCCGGTTTCCCCTATCATTTCCATGTCATAAAGCGTGCGCTGCTTCAGCCGGTGAGACTCGAGCAGCCCGAGTTCAGGCAGGCGCTCTTCAAGCTCTTCAAGGATGGACTGGATTGCACTTTTCTGCTCCTCTTCAGGGATGACATAATGTCTTGCAGGATAGACGAAAAAATAGTCCATCTCTTCTTGTCGCTGCCCCGTCTGCTTGTCCAGTTCGGAAATCCTGTCTATCTCGTCCCCGAAGAGCTCGACCCGGATGATGTCATCGAAGTAACCGGGAATGATATCAATGGTGTCCCCTTTTACGCGAAAGCGCCCGGGCATGAGTTCCATATCGTTTCTTTCAAATTGAATATCGATAAGTTTCTCAAGGATTTCCTTTCTCTGAACCTTATCTCCAACCTTCAGTTCAAACCCCATCTTCTGGAAATTCTCAGGGTTTCCAAGCCCGTAGATGCAGGATACCGACGCCACCACAATCACGTCCTGGCGCGACATCAGGGAAGCTGTGGCTGCGAGGCGCATCTGTTCAATCTTAGGGTTTATCTGCGCATCTTTTTCAATATACTGGTCTTTGGCAGGAAGATAGGACTCGGGCTGGTAATAGTCATAATATGAGACAAAGTACTCAACGCGGTTTTCAGGAAAGAACTCCCTGAACTCATTATATAATTGGGCAGCCAGGGTCTTGTTATGGGCAATAACAAGAGTCGGCTTTTTGACCTGGTTAATGACATTTGCGACCGTATAGGTCTTTCCGGACCCGGTTACCCCCAGAAGGGTCTGACATCTTTCTTTCTTTTCCAGTCCCTCTACAAGCTGCCTGATAGCTTCTGGCTGGGATCCCTTCGGCTCAAAATCGGAAACGAGCTTGAACTGAGGGCTGTCCCAGTACCGTGCATCGTGTATTGTTTCGAACTTTTTTTCGGATAGTGCCTCGGGTGGCTGGCTGGAAGATTTCATGGAATCAAGACCTTCTTCTGTAAATGAAAATAATTGAAATTGTTAAGACTAATTGACATCACTAATTGAGGAGCCTGGCAAAGACAGATGATTACGATTTTGGGATCAATGATTTTTGCCTGAGCAGACGGTTGTAGTTGATTGCAAACCTGTGAGCCTCGTCCCGGATTTCCTGGACAAAGAGTGAGGCTTTTTCATCTTTTTTAATGGGGAGAGGGGATTTAAGCCCTGGCACATAAATTTCTTCTTCCCGCTTGGCAATGGAAATTATCGGAACCCTGAGCTTCAGTTTCCGGAGTTCCTGGAAAGCTGAAGATAATTGCCCTTTACCTCCATCTATAACAATTAAATCAGGCATGTCGTGTTTTTCTTTAAGCAGGCGGGAATAGCGCCTCCGCACAACTTCTGCAATGGAAGCGAAATCATCGATTCCCTCCACACTTTCTATTTTGAAGCGCCGGTAATTATGTTTATCAGGCCTGCCCCCCCTGAACTGCACCATAGAGCCGACCGTAGCTGTACCTGAGAGGTGGGAGATATCGAAGCATTCGATAACATTCGGAAGTTTTGGGAGGGAGAGTTTGTTCTGCAGAGCTTCGATTTTTTTTCTGTCCCCAAAAAATCCGATTTCAACATTCTTCAGGACAAGATCGAGAAGTTCTTTTTTCTCTCCCTGCTTCGGAACCGTAACCTTCACTTTCTTTCCCTTCACATGCGCCAGGAATTCTATAAGGGACTCTTCAAGAGGCTCGGGAACAATAAGTTCCTCAGGTGGATCATTCTCGGAATAATACTGTACCAGAAATTCTTCCAGAAACTCCTGCCCAAAGGCAAAGATGTAATCCTGCTTATCTTCCAGGATCCCTTTGTAAACCTTGAAAAGCATGAGATAAACAGTATCATCCCTGACAATGTAGTTCAGGATGTCCTCATCATGTTTCTTCTGCCTCTCCATATTTTGCTTTTCCTGGAGGCTTTCAAGGGCTGCAATCTCATCCCGGAGTTCCAGGGCCTGCTCAAACCGCTGCCTGGAAGCCAGCTCTTTCATTTCTATTTCCATTGACTCGATGAGTTCCCTGATGTTGCCCTTAAGGACAGAAATCGCCCTTTTTACCTTCTCTCCGTACTCCTCCATAGAAATGTTGCCTATACAGGGTCCGCTGCATACTCCTATGTGATAACGGAGGCAGGCACGCACAGGCATTTTTTTACAGGTCCTGAGCTGGAAGGTTTTTCTTACGACCTCGAAGATATAGTCCCTTTCCTTTGCAGAAACGAAAGGCCCGAAAAACTCTCCCTCTCCGGTATTCTTCCGAGAAATCCTGATCCTGGGAAATTTATCTCCGGTAAGGTGGATGCAGGCATATCGCTTCGAGTCCTTGAGGAGAATATTGTACCTGGGCCAGTGCTTCTTGATCAGGATATTCTCAAGGAGCAGGGCTTCAACCTCGGTATTTGTTACAATGAAGTCAAGACCCCTAGCAGCCTGCACAAGGCTCGCTGTTTTAGGGTCGTGGTCTTTTTTCTGGAAATAGCTGCTCACTCTTTTTTTAAGGTCCTTTGCCTTCCCCACGTAGAGCACAACCCCGTCTTCATCTTTAAAAAGGTAGCAGCCGGGCAGGTGTGGAAGAGCATCCAGATCAATCATTTTTGGGCCTCGTTGCGATCAAGTTTAGTTTACTCAAATCCGGTGTTCAGGTTTTAGTTTTGCAAGAATCCTTTCGTGGAAATTCTTTTGTGGAAATTCTTTTGTGGAAATTCTTTTGTGGAAATTCTTTTGTGGAAATTCTTTTGTGGAAATTCTTTTGTGGAAATTCTTTTGTGGAAATCCTTTTGAGGAAATCTTTACAGAAATTCTTCAAAGTGCCTGTCCTTCAGACGCTTTGTCTGCTCCGTCTTTGAATTCATCAGGCTCTTCTTCAAATTCTTCCTCAGATTTCTCTTCAGAGTCCCCTTCAGAATTTCCTTCGAATTCCTCATAATCGGCCTCATAAATCTTCCCCATCCTCAAAAACTGCCTCAACAGGCTGTGTTCCCGACTCCATATACGAGCTTCCTCTTGCTGAAAGCCTGGAGGCAAGGAAGTGCCCGGTATAGCTTTCCGGGATCAGGGCAATTTCTTCAGGCGTGCCTGTAGCAACAATCTCCCCACCTGCATTTCCGCCTTCGGGGCCGAGGTCGATTATATGGTCTGCAGACTTGATGACGTCCAGATTGTGTTCGATAACAACCACAGTGTTTCCTTTTGCAACAAGGCTGTTCAGGACTGAAATCAATTTTTTAACGTCATGGAAATGCAGCCCTGTTGTAGGCTCGTCAAGCAGATAAATGGTCTTTCCAGTACCCTTTTTAGATAATTCGCGGGTAAGCTTTATTCTCTGGGCTTCTCCGCCGGAAAGGGTCGTTGAACTCTGCCCGAGTTTGATATACCCAAGTCCTACGCGCGTGAGGGTATCAAGCTTGCCTTTGATTGCGGGAACGTTTTCAAAATGCTCTGCAGCCTCTTCCACGGTCATGTCCAGGACGTCGGAAATCGATTTGCCCCTGTATTTTACCTCGAGGGTTTCCCGGTTATAACGTGTGCCTTTGCATTCCTCACACTCAATGTAAACATCGGGCAGGAAGTTCATTTCAATCTTGATCAGCCCATCCCCCTGGCAGGCTTCACAGCGCCCTCCTTTTACGTTGAAAGAAAAGCGTCCGGCTTTGTACCCCCGGATTTTGGCTTCCTTTGTTTCGGCAAAAGCCTGTCTGATTGCATCAAAGACCTTGGTATAGGTCACAGGGTTCGAGCGGGGGGTCCTGCCTATGGGGCTCTGGTCGATAACAATTACCTTATCGAGCTCGGAGTCAAAAACAAGTTCATCATATTCCCCTGGTGTTACATTTGATTTGTTGATCTTTTTCATCAGGGCTTTGTAAAGAGTATCGTAGATAAGGGTAGATTTCCCGGAACCCGAAACCCCGGTAATTACCGTGAAAAGCCCTATGGGGATATTCACATCGATGTCCTTCAGGTTATTTGCCCGGCAGCCTTTCAACCGGACGAAGGCCTCACTCTGGCGGCGGAGAGCAGGAGGTTTAATCTGTTTTTCTCCTGAGAGGTACTTGCCTGTCAGAGAACCCGGATTTCTCTCGATTTCTGCGGGCGTCCCCTCAGCTACCACATAACCTCCATGTATCCCTGCACCCGGGCCTATATCAAGCACATAGTCCGCAGCCCGGATAGTATCCTCGTCATGCTCTACCACAATGAGAGTGTTCCCAAGGTCCCGGAGGGTTTGCAAAGTCTGGATAAGCCGCTCGTTGTCCCTCTGGTGCAGCCCTATGGAAGGCTCGTCAAGCACGTAGAGCACTCCCATGAGGTTTGAGCCGATCTGGGTTGCCAACCTGATCCTCTGGGCTTCCCCCCCGGAAAGGGTGCCTGCACTACGGGAAAGGGTCAGGTACCCAAGCCCCACATGCTCAAGGAAACCAAGCCGGGAACGAATCTCCTTCAGTACCTGTTTTGCGATTTCCTGCTCTTTTTCCGAAAGCGTGATGTTTTCAAAAAAACGGATACACTGGATAATGGAAAAGTCTGTTGTATCCACAATTGACTTTCCGGAGAGCTTAACTGCAAGGACCTTTTCTTTCAGACGCTTGCCTTCACATTTAGGGCAGGGGTGGACCTGCATGAACTTCTCGAGTTCTTTTCGCCGGTACTCGGACTTTGTCTGGTTATAAAGCCTCTCAGACTGTGGAAGAAGTCCTTCCCATATGCCTTTATGGGACCACTGGGCATCCCCGTTTTTCATGCTCATGCTGAACTGAATCCGATCATCTGAGCCGTACATGAGGGCAGAATATTGTTCTTCAGAAAGGGTATCAAGAGGGGTAAAGATGTCAAAACCGAAATGTTTTGCAACGGCTGCCAGGTGTTGGCTCCGGTAGCCGTCAAGGTAGTTTCTGTAAAGAGCAACGGCTCCGTCGGCAATGCACAGGCTTTTATCAGGAATTATGAGGTTAGGATCGAATTCCATCTTAATCCCAAGCCCGTTACAGGCTTCACATGCCCCGAAGGGACTATTGAAGGAAAACATTCTGGGCTGGAGTTCCTCAAAAGCCATTCCACAGACAGGGCAGGCCATGTTTGAAGAATAAAGGTGGTCTTTTCCTTCGGAATCGACGGCAATTAAGAGCCCTTCACCTTTCCTGAGGGCATTTTCGCAGGCTTCAACAAGCCTTGACCGGTCTTCGGTGGGGTCCTGGCGGTCAATTACCACTTCAATATCATGCTTTTTGTAGCGGTCAAGGGTAATCTCGTCGTCGGTCCTGTGAATTTCCCCGTTTACCCTGACCCGCGTGAAACCTTCGCTGTTCAGGTCCTTGAAAAGCTGCTGGTAAGTCCCTTTTTTCTGGCGGACGATGGGTGCGAGGATTGTAACCATTCCCTCGCATTCTCTGCTGAGGCTGTCCGCGATCCTTTCCGGAGACTGGGACTCTATTTTTATGTCATGAATAGGACAATAGGGGGTCCCTACCCTTGCAAAAAGAAGCCTGAGGTAGTCATAGATTTCAGTGACAGTTCCCACCGTACTCCGGGGGTTTTTAGAAGTTGTTTTCTGCTCTATAGAGATTGCCGGAGACAGTCCTTCAATACTGTCCACGTCCGGCTTGTTCATAAGCCCGAGGAACTGCCGCGCATAAGCAGAGAGGGACTCCACATAGCGCCGCTGCCCCTCGGCATAGATAGTATCAAAGGCAAGGGTAGATTTCCCCGAGCCCGAGACGCCGGTGATAACGATGAATTTGTCCCGCGGGAGCTCCACAGTGATATCTTTCAGGTTGTGTTCCCGTGCCCCTTTAACGATGATATTTTTCATTTTTTTTCTCTCGGGTTTTTCTCATTAATTGGATGAGTAAAGTAAGGATTTAAAAACTTTGAGTTAAGACTTTTAAGGTTAAGATCAAAATAATCTGAAACAAGAAGCAAAATCATTTTTGAAGAACTTCTCATCACTTTTTCTCTTCACGTTTTCTCTTCACGTTTTCTCTTCACATTTTCTCTTCACATTTTCTCTTCACATTTTCTCTTCACTTTTTCTCTTCACTTTTTCTCATCACATTTCAGATAATGTGTTCAGGCAGATAATTCCACGTATTATTATAAATAAGTAGTTATAAATGATCCGCGCCAGCTGTCCGGAATTCTTCCCTGAGGAATATGTCCGATTTTTTCAACACATATAGCAAAACGCCGATTTTTTATTAATAAAGTTATATAGCGGACTGAAAGTATTAATCAATCATCTTTTCAATTACTTCCTGGAAGAATGAAACGTCCCGTAATGAATTAATCGATTTTTGTATTTTTGCCTTTTAAACGGCTCAACCGGATACTTTCACTTTCCTGCTAACCTGCAGGAATTTTTCTGAAGCCAAAATTCTGGTCGTCCCCAGCTAAATGATTGATATTCCGGGAGTCAGGTTAAGGTTTAAGGGGGTAAGTTTTAAGGCAAAGGGGTCAAAACTGACATTCAACAGATGCGTCGATTCTTGCTGGAAATAAAGAACTGTCTTAAAATTCAAAATTATATAACCTTTTCATCACCCTTATTTTTAAGCTTTTATCAATTTAAACGACTATTTAATTGAATTATAGAGAAATAATCTTTTAAATAAAAAAATAAAGCTTTATATAGCTTTGAATAAGTATTACACTTATTATTTAATCCCCTGAAAATAAGTGTATTTATATGTTAATTTGTCCTGTTATTATTCGGGAGTGTGGGGTACCACATTGAATGTCCAACAACCTTGTTTTATGTGAAGTTATATAGTGGACTGAAAGTATTAATCAATCAATCAATCAATCAATCAATCAATCAACCAATCAATCAACCAATCATTTTTTCAATTCCTTCCTGAGAGGATGAAACGCCCCGTAATGAATTAATCAATTTTTTTATTTTTGCCTTTTAAATGGCTCAATCGAATACTTTCACTTTCCTGTTGACCTGCAGGAATTATTCTGAAGCCAAAATTCTGGTCGTCCCCGGCTACATAGTTGATATTACGGGGTCAGACTTCCCGGCGCGGATAATGATTTCATTTTTATCTACTGTACGCAGGCGGGTTCAAGCGGGGCGGGGTGTGACGCGTGAAAAGAAAGAACGAGAGATGCAATTTACGGGCATTCAGGAATAATAAAAACTAATTAAACAGGGAGCGCATGGGATAAAACCTGAAGGAAAATTGTCTCTACCACTGGCTGAAACCTCAAAACCCTATTTTTATAATTCGGCGCGGCTTTGAGTCAATCGAGTCTTGGAGTGGGATTTGAGGTTTTTAGGAGAGTAGTAAGAAGAATAGGAAGTTAACATTAACCTGCTTCCAGAGAATAAAAGAGTAGAATTTAACACCGATTTTCGTCAAGTGTTTATGTCTCGTAATTGAACCATGCTCAAGATATCCAGTCAAATCGAAGTCTCTTGTTGAGTTAGGATCCACCGCGAAATAACATAGGCAACTTTTTAGACTGTACTCAACCATTTTCACAAGCAAGCTCCTCTATTAAATCCCAAAATAATTATGCGTTACCTAGGTTATTTCGTTGCGGGCACTTAATGACCACTCTTCTCCCCACCATCCCCCTCAAGCAGCCAGTACCATAAAGGCACATACCTGATCTTCTTTCCATCAACACCCTCCTCGTCAAAAACGTCCGATGTGATGATAGTCCCCTCTTTCATTTTGAAGTTCTTCATCCCTGCAAGCAGTCCATTCACTTCGCGTTCTTTTGTTTTCGGGTCGGACAAATCCGAGCATACCTGTATCAATCGGGAGGGCTCAAGTCCTTCCTTTGTTACAAAATCAACCTCGATGCCCTTCTGATCCTGCCAGTAGTAGATCTCGCTTCCTGAGCGTAAAAGCTGGATGAAAACAAGGTTCTCGTATAATCTCCCGGTATCGGAGGACAGTTTGAAGGAAACGGCATTGATCATGCCTGTATCGATACAATATAATTTCCTGGGTTTGTTCATCTGTTGTTTTAGCGATTCATCGTAATGGCTGACGCTGAAAAGCAGGAATGCATCCTCTAAGTATGCAATATAATTGATTATTGAATCCGTGCTGAGGGAGGAATAACTGGCAAACAGCCTTCTTAGGGAGTTGTAGGTATGCGGTTTTGCAATATTCGATATGCAGAATAGCGCCAGGTCCTTGAATATCAGGGGATTGCGTATGCTGTATCTTGAAATGATATCCCGGTAGATGATGTCGTCAAAATATGACTGTAATGTTTCCCGGTGCTGCACTGACGGATATACTATGGTTTCGGGGAATCCTCCTTTTTCCAGGTATTCGTTGAATCTGCGCTTGACAACCGGCTTGTCTTCCGAGTAAGGGAGTGTTTTCAAATCAAAGGTTATTGAATGATAATCCAGGAATTCCGCAAAACTGAAAGGGAACATCCTGGTGCTCAGATGCCTGCCTGTTAATAAGGTGGAAATCTCCTGTGAAAGCAGGGATGCATTCGAGCCGCTTATTACCATTTTCACATTCTGTTTTCTATCGTAGATGCCTTTAACCCACCGTTCCCATGACTGGAAGTTCTGGATTTCATCAAGGAAAAGATACAAACGGTCTCCTGCGGATACCTCCTGAATTTCCCTGAAAGTTTCTACCAGCAGCTGCAGTTCATCCCCATTTAACGGCTGCAAGCGGTCATCATCAAGATTCAGGTACAATATATTGCTCTTTGGCACGCCACCCTCAACCAATTCCGATATCAGTTGATACATATAGTATGTTTTGCCGCATCTCCTCACACCCACTATGTCATTTACATGCGGAGCATCTATGTTTGCCTCATACCTGCGTTTCTGCAATGGTGGTAATACTCTTCCCTGCCACTCGATAATGGCACTTTTCAGTTTCTCCCTCGTATCCACAAAGAATAATCAGGAATTTCTTATTTATATACTTATCTAGTATAATCGATAAAATTTGCTTATTTTGTCGTGTATAGACGATAAAGTTATGAAATTACATTTTAGATGTAAGTAGCGAGAGATAAATATGGAATCCAGCTACCTTGTTGATATTCGAAGGGTCAGACTTCCCGGCGCGGTTAATGATTTTTTTGATCTACTGTACGCAGGCGGGATCAAGCGAAGCGTGGCGCGTGGAAAGAAAGGATGGGAAATGCAATTTACGGGCATTCATGAATAATACCAACCAATTAACCAGGGAGTGCCCAACTTTTCCTTAAAATTATCAGTTACAGGCAGATAATATTTCTTATGTTTGTACTTCTCATTGAAAAGTGGTTGAAACGGAAATTAAGGGTTAGGAAAGTAGTGGAGTGTCTGAGGTTAATGGGGTGGATAAAAAGAGGGAAGATTGGCTAAATACCATACTTGTGTAGTAGTCTATTTATACATCTTAACTATACGAGTAGAGTATGAAACAATACAAAACTTTCAGACTTTCTAACAGTGTATTTTCAGACCTGAAAGCTTTGCAAAAAGATGGTGAATCGATTCCAGATACCATCAGAAGAATGAATAAAGATTACTCGGATTGTGCTGAAGAAATTCAATATAGATATTCAAGAGATATATTGAATGATGGGTCATTTACTCAGTATATTTCTATCACTGCATGTGATAACAGCAGGTACGGTTCACGATATACTGAATATTTCATGAAAATGGGAGAAGACCAGAATGACCTTGTTAGGCTCCCAAGAGACGTTCTCGACGAAATCAACTGGTTGCCACAACACCCGGACGAGATATTCAATACTACTATGTTCACATTGATATCTATTGAGAAGGCTTTAATGGAATGGAATGAAGAAGACAAAAAATAAAACTAACATTATATCTCTTTGTTAAAATTCCTTAACCTTTTTGTTTACTGACTCACAGCCCAACCCACTGCATTACTTTGCTTTCTAATTTCAATGGGGTAGCAGAAAATAAAAAATGTTCAATAATCTTCCCATGTGGATGACATACTCCCCCAATCAGCTTTTACCAGGTCCACAAGCGCTTGAAAAGAAAACTCCCCTATCTTGTGCCTACTACAATATAATTCAAGGACATCACGATTTAAATCTATCAAATACGCATATGCGATAAAGCCGGTAGGTTCTCCTAATGAATACTCTCGATTTTCTGGAATGATTGGCAGTCCAAAAAGAATTACGTACTCAAAACATGCCATCGGATCAAATGAAAATTGAGTATGCCAATCTTCGTTATACTTCAAAGACTCTAAAATTTCCGGGTCTCTGATTAATTTTTCAGCTTGCTCTGTAGTCGGGTTATCTGTCTCATCAACCCACTCAACTTTTCTAATATTTTCCTTAAAGATCTTCATTCGTAAAGAGTCACTCTGAAGTCCCCTTACAAATGATACAACTTCTGCCCCCAATCCTTCAGGACCACAATCATGCGACTGATAACATAAATGAAGTTCGGAATCAAACCTAACTCCGACTAATCCGTTAGTTAACACTTTTCATTTCTCCTCTGAGGGAAAACTGAGCATTCCAGGCAAGTCCATATTAAATTTGAATTTTCCAGAACCTGAGGTTTCAAGAATCTGTTGTTTTACATAATACAGTGCATTCAGAAGGCTGCCACTGTCTTCAGAGTTCATATCTCCGGCATAGGGATGGATATTTTCTTCAAGGGCATCCAGAAGTTGTGGACCAATATCGTTTAAGAAGTAAGTATCCAGGACCAGAAGGCTTGAAATCTGCTCGTAAAAACCTGCAAGTTCCCGAAGCCAGTCCGGGACCCCGTAATGTGTTTCATATTTCTGCCTGTTCAGGAAAACAAGGTAACTGGATACAGTATTTATAAGAGTCTCAGTTAGCCTGTTATCCGGAAATACGATTGGGAAACGTCTTATGACTGTAGGAGCTGTATAATCTGAGAAGATCATTTCAGACTTACACACCGCAGGAAAGAGCCTGGCAATCGGACTGTTCAAAACTGCAGTAACATAAGGATACTTACTCGGGTCTTTGAGAACAATCCCGCAGCCGTCCCCAAACACAGAATTCCCAACAGCATCGTATGCAGCCTGCAGATGATAGCCTTCAGTTGCAATAATCTTAGGAGTGTTAAAATACTCCAGAAGTTTATTTCCTTTTATACTATAGTCTGCAGAGTTAAGAGGGGAGATATCGTGACGAAACTGATTTTTGAATTCCAGAATTCTCCTGTAAGCCATGGGGAACCTTGTCTCCAGCTCTTCAGGGGGAACTACATTGTATTCTTTCTTTTTATCCCCCTCGGAAAGCTCATAAGGCAGCATAAAGCGGTAAGGTGAAGAGCACGCAAATTTTTCAGAAAATGCTCCCGATATATACGGATAGACAATTTCAGGTTCTGAAAATACAGGTTTACAAAGGCCTTCGCAAAGATAATATGAATCTGAACCGCTTTCCTCAGGAAGGATAAGCCTATGCATCAGAATGTTTTTTGTACTTACACCTTCAAAAATGCTTTCGGAGACATCTTCAAGTGTAACTGGAATCTCACAAATTTTTTCTACTATTTTGTTTTCTTTGAGTAACATTTAATTTTCACTTCTGAAGTACATCGAGAATTTTGTTTCTCTGGTGTTTTTTATTTTCAGGACTTAGTTACGAGGATAGACATATCAATCGATGGCAATCTCAGGATTTCGGACTTTTAGACCCCCATTAAAAAACTATAATATCCCGGCCTGAAATATGTAGTATTATATTATTATATGCACACAATAGTAAAACAATATAGTATATAACTGTATTTATAAACATAAATCATGATAAATACCATGGGTTGTGTTCATAAGTTACTGATTTAATCTGACAAAACAGGCACATCTGCCTTCTTTGCCCGAATTTGAAAAACACTTTTCAGTTTGTGGTTTTCAGTAACTGACCCTCATGACCGATTTATTGAACACAAAAGTGTACAAAAGAAGGTGAAAGGATTTACCTTTTATCTGTTGTTTTTCATATTTAACCTTGTATTATTCAGGAGAAATGCCACCATTGCCACTGCTGCTGCGTCCTCTGCTGCTGTGGCTGCTTCTCCACCTGAGTTACTATCGTCGTCAGAGTTGCTTTTCAGAAGAGGGACACGACCACTCGTAGCACTGGCGTTGAAGTTTGGAACAGGAAGCACTGATTGTGCAGGGATAGAACTTATAAACTGCCCAAAGGCTACGGTTTATGTTACATCGGGAGCGCAGAGGGTCACGGTGTGCCAAGAAAGCTCATTTATGTAGAGTTATTGATGCACGAAATGTGCTATGCTACAGAAGAGATGAGGATTGGCCCCTCGGATTCGCATTACAGGATGTGATTCCAAACCACTCATAAGCTGCTTTGGTCAAAAGCCACGGTAGTGAACGTTATGGGAAAAGGCGAGGCTGTGACTTCGTCAGGTGCGTGCTAGGGAGCTGAATGAAACTGAACCAGTGTTGACGTATCGAAAATGCGATGATGCCATCAAAACCAGGTGTCGTGACTAACCTGGGATGAGTCTGGAATATACCCTGTTTATTGACCAGACGGTGACCGGTATATAGCTGGCAGGAACCTGGCACAGGCTTCTCTGTGGAACTTGGGAACCTGCACATTGATGTTAAGAGAAAACTCCAAGCGGTGGACCCGCAAGGACTAAAGTATCGATGTGCAGGGGCGGAACAATTCGTAGTAGTGATGAAGTGCCTGTAATGGTCATGGAGCGAAGGGATTGTATTATCCGGTTTTGAACTGCGGTCAACCTTAGCAACAAGGGAGGAAACAATGGACAAAACAGGTTCTTAAGGCTGGATAATGGGGGCCGGATGAGGTGAGAGTCTCAAGTCCGGTTCTGAAAGGGCCTGGGGGTGAAATTCCTCCGGGCTACTTACCAATACCCCTTACCTTTACAGGCTGTCAGACAATTCAATTTCAGGATAAAAAGATGGTAAAAAAGGCATTTAAGGTTTTTAAATTGGAGATTTTGACATCGTAGTGGCACTAACTGGTCGTCGTTCTTATTCTCGTGCCTGGGTTTTGCAGGAGCAGTCCATTGCTCCTGCCGATGCCAACCGATCAATGGTTAGTTATAATTCAATGCACAGACGAAAGGTGTTTAATAGTTTTTGTGCCTGGATTTCTGACCTTTTCTGGAGGGGTTGTTCATCCGATTTACCGGCTTTGGCAATCTTATTTCTGGTCTTACAATTGCAATTTTCTTCAGAGCAGGTAGTACCTGTTCCTTAATATTCACATCATTGTCTTTCAGCACACTCATGAAATTAGCATGGTCATTTTTAGAAAGGATATTTATCGCTTTTCCTTCTGTTCCTGCTCGTGCGGTTCTTCCAATCCTGTGAATATACTGTTTACTCTCCCTGGGAATATCATAATTGTAAACATGGGAAACACCCTTTATATCAAGTCCTCTTCCGGCTACATCTGTGCATACAAGGACACCTATGTTCCCGGAATGGAACTTTTCCATTATGCGAGTTCGTTCGTTCTGTGTCAATCCGCCATGAATCGCCACGGCATTGATACTTGATTTCCTCAGGTTTTTCGCGACTTTGTCAGTGTTTCTTTTTGTGTTGCAGAAAACCATCCCGAGGTTTGACTTCTCATTTTGTAGAAGGTACACGAGCAGAGATAACTTCATGTCATCCTGTACTTTATAAACGACCTGATTCAATTTTTGCGGGTCGATATAAGATTCTAATGATACTCGAACAGGGTTTTTCATGTACTTGCGGGAAAGCTGGACAATATCTTTTGTAATGGTCGCAGAGAACAAAAGGGTCTGCCTGTTTTGAGGACATTCCTTGATAATTTTTTCTACATCTACTTTGAATCCCAGATCAAACATATGGTCTGCCTCATCAATGACAAGGGTTTTCACATTATTGAGTTTGATGGTATTTCTGCTGATATGATCGAGTAGCCTACCGGGCGTCCCCACAACAACCTCGGCATTTTTTAATTCTTTAATTTGTGGATTGATCCCTACACCGCCATAGATAGATGCGATATTTAACGGGTCGTATTTTGAGAATTTCCTGAAAGAATTTGCCACCTGCTCCGCCAGTTCTCTTGTTGGGGTCAGGATCAAAGCCTGAATTCCTTTTCCTTTTTCGGAATTTTGCAATATGCCGGAAGCAAACGAGAGTGTTTTTCCGGAACCTGTTGCGGCTCCACCTATAACATCTTCCCCAGCAAGTATTAGGGGAATTGATTTTTCCTGTATTGCTGTAGGGCTTTCAAAGCCATGTTCATCTATTGATTTCAAAACAGCATTACTGAGACCTAGTTTTTTAAAATTATTCATAGTTAGACTTTCCCTTATTTGTCTGAAAAAGCTACTTAATTGCTTTTTCATATTCATATATTTAAGATATTTTAAAAACAATTAAGAGCTATAAACACAACTTCAGAAAAGTTAAGATTAATTTACTGCTTAAAAGTTAGTAATCGCTTATAACGGCGATCTCTCCCTTATACTTTTGCCTATTTTGATGATGTGATTACCTGGTATTCGTATCTTCTTTAAATTCGATGGAGAATTTTCCAACCGGCAAAACATGTATCAATTTTATCATATAGTTGTAAGCTTAATATGGTTCTTGGGTATGTTTTTCAGATACATATAAATTTTTAGACAGTTCACACATGAGTGAAATTTACTTTTTCCCATACATTTTGAAGAAGATACGTTTTTAAGGTTAGAGGGGTCAAAGCTGACGTTCCACATATGCGCCTATTCCTGCTGGAAACAATCAACTGTCATAATATATATAAATATAATAACCTCCTCATAATCCTTATTTTTAAACTTGTAACAATTGTGACCGTTTTTTAATTAATTTATATTGTTGTAATCTTTTAGATCC
This sequence comes from Methanosarcina sp. WWM596, assembly GCF_000969965.1. Taxonomy (GTDB): domain Archaea; phylum Halobacteriota; class Methanosarcinia; order Methanosarcinales; family Methanosarcinaceae; genus Methanosarcina. Next base: position 1,355,505 of record NZ_CP009503.1, on the reverse strand, counting down.
AAAAATAAAGCTTTATAAAGCTTTAAAGTTGTATTGCCATTTTCATATAATATCAAGAATATAAGTATGTTTATATGTTAACTCTCCCCATTATTTTTGACTAAGAGTGTTCCCGGATCAAACTTAGAATAAAAAATAGGAGAATAAAAATGAAAAATAGAAAGTCTATCTGGAAAATAACATTATCTGTTTTCACCGTATTAATGGCATTAACTTTATTGTCTACAGCAGCCTCTGCATCATTTACTATATACAAAACTCCCCTTGGTGCAGGAACTCCTCCAGCAACACAACGTCTAACCGGCGGAGGTAATTACATTGATTATACAGCAGTAGCCGCTTCGAGCACTGATCCACGAGTGGTACAATTTAAGGACCTATCAAAAGGTACAGAGACATATATCAGATGGGACTTTGGAGATGGAACTTCTCTCTCAGGAACAAAAATTACTCCAGCACTAAAAAATCCGGTACACAAGTTTCCAAAGACTGGCTATTATATTAGTGGTCTGACTATCAGGTGCACTGGTTATAATGGTTTGTTGTGGGTTCATAAGACACTTATTATTAAAGCGTAAACCTATTGTTCAATAAATATTAAAAAAGTAAGTATTTTACTTACTATTCCAATTTTTGAACATCGTGTTTGTATTTAATCTCTGTAATGATTGCCCCAACAAATATCTTCCAAAAAACCGGATTTTGTTAGTACTGAATCTGGGGGTCAATGGGTTGATTCTCAAGAATGCAAGTAAATAATTTAATCCTTTACTTGCATCAAAATAACGTGTGGAGAAATGTTGAGTTTATAATGTTAACATGATATTAGTTTTCATGATATTAGTTTTTGAGATCGGCTCCTTTTTTATGCAAAGTCCGTTCAGTTCATTGCCCGAGGCGTTCGTAACATCCCCGACAACCACACGGTCGAATTGACGCATATATATCAATGTGGCACAAATGTCGCAGGGGCTAAGTGTTGTAAAAATTGTGGTATCGCTGAAGTCCTGCCGTCCCGCATCACGTATGGCCGAAGTTTCCCCGTGGTTGTAAGGGTCATTGTCCTGCACAAGCGTATTATGCCCTTTGCCGACAATCCGGCGCGTATTGTTATCGATGATGACGCCCCCGATAGGACAGCCTCCCTCATCATAGCTTTTTTGCGCAAGTAAAACTGCTATATGCATAATATTGCAGTCGCTCAGTTTAACGAAGAATTCATCTTCAACTATTGAAGGAAGACTTTTCGTGGGCAAATGGGCAATGACATTAAGCACCTCTTCCGTAACAGGCGTATCTTTTGTAATGAAGTGTTTCATAGGCTCTCCTTTTCAAATCACTCTAGCATTATTTTAGGTATCAATAAAACATTTAATATTGCTTAGTTGCATGTTTGCCATATCAATATACGTTAACAATTTTAAAGTAAATTCTTATTGGCAATTAGAAATTTTTTAGATAGATATTGAATACTCATGGTTAAATCGTTTTCTTTTATTTTAAGATAAAAAAGAAGTCAAAATTGTATGGAACGGATAAATAGTGAAGTATGAAATCAGGGTATGCTTTGCTTTCTGAATTAAGGCAGACCTGCAAAAGAGCGACGAACTAATGCCCGGCTAAAGTAGATATTTTCGCTTTTAGAGAAGAAATTCAGTTTACAGTATTAAACAATTTTTCTGAGACGATCACCTGAAACTGTAACAGCAGATCAGAATCCAGAAAACCTATGTATAATTTTTTTAAATTACTGTTTTTTTTCACAGTCAGGTATCCTTACTCAGTATCCCTGTCTCCTGACTATCAGTTCATTTTCACTCAAAATAATTGCGAAATAAGCTCTTTCAGTTCCCATACAAGGAATCCATCACCTTCCAGGTGTTCTCTGCCTTTGACCTTTCTGGCCACTATCCCTACATTCAATTTTTGACCAGATATTCCTCTTACTAATTTTGTTTTATCGAGTGTTAACTCCAGGATCTCTCTGGCCTCGCTCTCACCCAGTTCTTTATTTTTGACCTCAATTGCCAGGGCTTTTCCTCCCTGGTGATCTACTCCAAGAATATCAATCTCATCCCCCTTCCGGTTCCACCAGCTCCCAAGCTCTGGATAATCGCTGATCAGCTTTTCAACCAGCAGTTCACGAACAATATCCTCGAATATCTTGCCTGTGTAACTCTGCCATTCCTTCCGGACCTTTTCCAGCATGGGAGAATAATTGCCTGCCATATACTGGCTGTACACAGGATATACGAAGCGTCCATAGAACCTGAAGAAATTATCCTTTAAGAAATACCGTCCTCTCTTGCTTTTTTCAGGATTGTCCATGACAGGTATTCGGTGTTCCACTACTCCCAGCAGGTCTATGAGATCGTAAAAATAAGATGACAATGAGCTCGAAGAAACATGTGTCATATCTGAGATCTCACTCATCGAGCATCTTCCCTGTGATATCGCTGAGATTATCTCGTAATATGTGGAGTGCTCCTTCCCAAATTCCTCTATCAGAATGTCCCTCACTTCATTTTTAAGCGGTGCAAACTCACTGAAGATCAGCTTTTCAAGGGCATCATCAAATCCTGTGCACTGATACTTTTCAAACAGGCGATAGTAATATACTGTCCCTCCGAAAAGGAAGTATAGATTCAGTTTTTCTTCCGGATCTTTTATACCCATGCCATCGAGCATCTCAAATGTCTCAAGAACCGTAAAGGGTTTTATAGTCAGAATATCATCGGCACGTTTGAAGAGTGGAGCCTGTTCCTCAATGAATATTTTTCTTATCATGCCAATTGAAGATCCGGACACGATAAGAAAGACTCTGCAATTGTCCGGCTTCATGTCCCAGTATCGCTGCAGCTGAGTAATGAAAGATGGGTACACTTTCCGGAACCTCTGGAATTCATCGATCGCTATTATCAGGTCCCTGTCATAAGAGGTGATGAATTTGAGGAAATTCTCCGGTTCATCGACTTTTATGTAATCCGGCAGGTCCAGTTTATCTTTTAAAAGCCGGTCGAACTCGTCCATCAGAATGTCTATGCTCTTGTTGCTGTCAACGAAAAGATAAAGTGCTTTCCTGTTCCCTGTGAACTGCTTGATCAGCTCGGTTTTTCCTACCCTTCTCTTTCCGGTTATGACAAGAAAAGAGGGTTTCCCCTGGTCGAGCAGTTCCATAAGTTCAAGCTCTTTCTGCCGGTTGTAGAATTGCATAATGATTATTTTTGTAATCATTATATTTATAATCATTCTTTTGGGATTTGGAGTCATTTAAAGCTCAAAGAAAATTCGTCCACTGCTTTTCCAGAAAAAACGTTTTCGATAGGAGCAAACGGGGTTGTATATGATTTCCAGGTCGAAAGAGTTGTCCAAAACATATTCTTCTTCAGCCATTGTTACAGGCGATTTTATCTAAAGCCTGCAGGAGCCAGGAAGATTGTTAATGAGTTTTCCAATATGCTGAATAAAAAAGTAAATTACCAGGGAAAAGAAAGCACCTGGGGTTATTTTATCTTTCTTAAGGTAATAAAATTAGCTCATTACCTTACAAGCAAAAAGGAAAAACTGGATTTCATTAAGCCTGAATATGAAATTGAGAGAATTGATCCTTATGACATAAGGCAAAAGATTCTCAATATTTCTTATGTTGATTGGAAACAGTTGGGGTTTTCTAAAGGTACTTTGCATTATATGAAACAAAATGCCAAGTCAGATAAACCGTTTAGTCTTAATGCTCATGTACTGGAAAGGGTGAGTAAGTGGGAATCTTTGGTTTCAGGTCAAAAGTAAAAATGTGTATACTTTTACTGTAAAATGTAAAAAATGTAAATTTCACAGGTAAAAGAGTAAAACGGTATCAAGAGAAATTGTAAATTTTACAGTAAAATTGTAAACCGGTGTCAAAAGAAATTGTAAAATTTACAGTAAAATAGTAAAACAGCATCAAGAGAAACTGTAAATTTTACCGGTAAAATGTAATATTTACAGTAAAATAGTAAAACGGCATCAATAGTGATTATATTTAGGTATAAAATGAATATCTCTTTTAGAGTGTTTTTCAATAAAATTTCTCTTGATGCTGTCTCTTGTCTTTCACTTCAAACATGTATTATTTTGAAGTTCTTTTGCATTTGAGTCCAAAAAATTGATTTTCCCAATAGAATTGTAAACCTTCCGAAATAATTAGTTTCATTACGAATATTAATAATAAAATATGATTTTTAGTTTACCAATATGAATTTTTAAATAATAATATAAATATTATTATCCAGAGATTCTTAACAAAGGAGAAACTTGCTTATGTAAGGACGGCAATTCTTTAAACGACTCTGTAAATTTTTGTTTAGGAGACTTATTCTTTCAGAATTTTAGAGTCACTATCTTATCAAGAAAAATTGAGGTGATTAAGATTAATAGAATTAGTATTTCGAATATTTGGGGATACATTTTGTTTGTATTTGTGATATTTGGTTTGCTAATGACTCCCACGTGTATGGCAGAATCATTGGATTTGGAGGACCAGTTCAATGATACCGAATATAACATGCAGTTGCGGGATATGATAGTGGAAATCAATAAACTCTATGACGAAGTTGAGCAAGGGAGAATTACTCAGGAGACTGCTAATAAAACGATAACTTCTCTTATAGATGATCCACGATATAGTCAAGTTAAGTTGAAAAAGCAAATTGATGAGAGAGATCAAGAAATTTTGTTACGTGATAATAGTAAGTTCAACGATACTGAATATAATATTCAGTTACAGGACATGATAGCGGAAATCAATAAACTCAAAGATGATGTTGAGAATGGGAGAATCACTCAAGAGGCTGCTAATAAAACGATAACGTCTATTACAGATGATCCACGATATAATCAAATTAAATTGAAAAAAGAGATTGTTGAGAGAGAACATGCATTTTTATTACGCAATAAAAGACCTCCAATACCTTATGAGATCCTTAATGACACAAATTCGCTTTCTGAAAATACAAGCCCCATAAATTTTTCAAGTACTACCAATACTATCAACCTGTTAAGTACTACCAATACTATCTATACGTATCCAGATGTATCTTATATGGATTCTGATAGTGATGGATGGGGAGTTGGTTATAATGTGGCTACATTACATGAAGCAACTTCATCTGACCCCGATGAATATATGAAGATTGCAGCTCGAAGTGAAGCTGTAGGCTCATATTATGCAGACGGATACATGTTCACATATTTTTTTGCTCCAGACACAGGTAATGCAATCGTAGGTGTTGATTTCGATTGGTGTGGAGGTTGCCTCTATCCTGACGATTGTTCTATAGACTTTGTTCTGTGGGAACTTATATGGGTGGGACCACAAGAGGTCCAATGGGTTAAGATTAGTGAAGATGAAGATGCAGTCAGCTTAACTGGCCTTACGGCCACTGGTGGCCCTTATGACGCCAGTGCAAGTTGCTCAACGTATTTGGACTATGATGCTGTATTATATTGCTTCGCTCTGGAAGCTCACACAAAAGGAAGTTCTCTTGTTCCTTTTTCACCTGCTTCTGGCGCTGACTTTGGATTCCCTGCAATTGGCGGGACCCCTCGAGTAACATGGCATCAAGGAAAGGTGATTTACTAATTTTTCAATTTTAAGTGTAATTCTTACGAGAATAACTAGTGCATTGATTCCTAATTAACACCATTTTAGACTGTGATTCCACCAGGCATTTCATCCATTTCTTCCATTTTATATCTCCACGTAAATAGAACTTGCTTTTCGTTAATCTGGTTTATATATTGACTAATTCTTTCTTTTAATTCATTCATTGAGTCTACTCTTATTCCTCTCAACACGCTCCTCACCATTTTACTGAAAAAACTTTCGATGATATTCAGCCACGAAGCATGTTTGGGTGTGAAAACAAATTCAAATTTATCAGGAACCGTCGCCAGGTATTCCCGAGTTTCTTCTGATGTATGAATTTTTAGATTATCCAGTATAATTATGATTTTTTCTTCTAAGTATGTTGACTCAAGTCCTTTGAGATATTCAACGAATTCGCAGCTTCTATGCTGTTCAAATACTTTATAATAAATTATCCCAGATATCAAGTCAATTCCAGCTAATAGTGAAAGAGTCCCATATCTTTTATACTCATAATCTCTTGCTATTGTAGAATAATGCCCTTCTACTGGCATAAGATCTGGATAAGCATTTCCGATTGCCTGAATACCTGGTTTTTCATCGTAAGAAATAATCACAGTTTTAATTTCTTCTTTTTTTCTTTTTTTTCATTTAGTCTTTTAGCCTCTCTATATGTATTCAGGACATTGGCTGCTTTTTGATCAAAATCGGGATCAACTTTAGCAATGTAACAGCTAATCTTATGTGGTTTTATTTTGCTTGCATTGAGAATCTTTGAAATTGTCCCCTGATTTATCTTCGATAAATCAGGATGTTTCTCTTTGATACAATTCTCCCTGATATATTCAACAAGGAGCCTCTGAGTCCATATTTCATGAGGATAACCAAGATCTTTTGGTTTCATACAAGCAAGTGAGACTACCCAAGCTCGTGATTCAGCACTAATATCTTGAGGTCTTCCACTTCTTGATTTATCTACCAAGCCTTCTTTAACTCCAAGATCCAAAACTCTTTTTATCCATTCTCTCACAGTTTTGTAATCTACTTTCAAATCTCTGGAGATCTCAGTATCGTTTTTTCCCTGATAGCTCAAAAGTACAATCTTGGATCTTTCAACAATGCTTGCAGTTTGATTTCTAGAACGACTTAACTTGGTCAGATAGTCTAACTCTTGTTGAGTAAATGATAATTTGGGACGAAGACTTATGCGAGGCATAAGTACATTTATAGTCTTACTAATATAATGATTTATGCATATAATTCAGAATCGAAGCACTAGTATTGTGATTCCGAAGTAGGTTCATAAAACCTGATGTTTTAATCTGTCCAATGATCATGGATTTTCCCATTGAATAACGAATTTACTTTGGAATCGAAGCACTAGTACTGTGATTCCGAAGTAGGCTCATAAAACTTGAGGTTTAGATCTATTCAATGACCATGGATTTTCTTAATAGATAAGGAATTCACTTTGGAATCGAAGCACTAGTGTCATGGCAAATTGAATCTGAAACACAATGTATATGGAGGCATCTCTTTAGTTATCGTTTTTATAACTAAAGAGTAGCATAATTAAGCTGCCCAGACACTAGTTAATTGCTTAAAGGACAGGCCAAAGAGGTAAGTTTTAAATTTTGGGATTGGATCACCGTCAATTCTTTTTTGATTTACAAATTATTTTCAAGAACAATATTATAAATATAAGAAACAACAGCAGAGTAAGCATAAACAGTATTTCTGAGACCCCAATGATCATCTTGAATACCTCACTTTTCTGAATCTTGAGTTGATTTTTGACCGTCTATATATTTCTACACAATACTATAAATTTGTTTTCTTGTAACTTCGACAGAGCTTATCCGAAAAGTAGCTACCTACTATAACTTTTAAATATTCAATATTCAAAACCGGAATGGATGCTCTGATATTATAGATCTATGTGACTTTTCAACATGCATTACTGACTTTTCGGATAGGCTCTTAGTGCAGATTCTAGCGATGAACGTAAAATTAAAAATCATTAAACTTTTAACCGATTACAATCCTTGTAATAATGCATTAGGGTTGAAGTCCTTAGATATCGAATGTTAATTTTGATTCGAGACTGATTTCTTCTTGAGAATTCAAATTTTTCAATCAAGAAATGCAAGAATAACTATATTTTGGAACCGAGTTTATTAAAAAGATTAGGAATTAGAATTTTCTATTTTAAGTAAAATTAACAGCCATTTTAGATGGAACAGTTTTTTAAAACTCCTATCGTGTAGAAATACTATAGGTGTTTATAAAAATCCGACGTTTTTATACAACAAGTTAATATAAATGTGGTTATTTTTTGTTAAGGCAATTTTTGAAAATTTAGCGGTTGTGCAAATTCCTTACACAAATGCGTACAAAAAATTCGAGTTACCTATATCCCCTAAATTTAGTGCGAGGGATGGGATTCTAATCTCTTCCCTTCACAAGCTGCGACATAAGGAAAAGCCTCTGATAAATCTCCTACACCTCACGCAAATCCTCCACAATAGATTGAAATTAGCTTCCTTTTTACTTTTTCCCGTGGCATGAACAAGCTCTCCACATTTTAGTCCTGAAATAAAATTTTCAATATATTTGCTTTACCCTTTCCTTAAACGCCTCATAGAGAGCACTAGAATAAGCTCTTATCTATTTTTGATTAGCAAAATATACTTTATAAAGTCAATAAACAGTTTAACACACCAACATTTAAAATCATTAAATTCCTGTAAATGCAATGGAAAAAATAACGAGGAATGAGAAATGAAAGCAATTCACAGGGCAGCAATTGCGTTGAGTCTTCCCCTAATAATTCTTTTTCTAATTGCAGGAACAGCCATCGCGTGTTCTGTCAGTCCTGGACACCCGGCGACAGATATCGGGTTAAAGCAAGTACCATATAATATCAACGGCGCTTTTACAACCGTATCAGGTATCACCTACGATTCTGCGTCCGGCGGATTTGCCGCAGACAACTCTGGGAAAGTTTACACCGTCACTCAGTATGATCGGCTGTTTACGATCATGGAGGATAGCTCCGACTCTCCTTTGTTCTTTGCTATTGACGATAAACACGGTAAGCATTTCTTCAGCTATGGAAATGACGGGAATACCAGATTGTTCCGAAGCGGAATTATCAAGTCAGATGACGTTTTTTCAACGGAGACTATTGCCAATTCAGGTGGGGTTATCACTGTCCAGACGGCTCTTGCAGTTCGTAACGGAAAGACGATTTCCGATGACAGAACGGAGGTCTATGATCTCACCGGGACGTGGACAACTGCCCAGAACAGTGTTTACCTGATAGACAGCCAGGAAGGAAACGTGTTTTCTGGAAAAATCACCCCACATGGGAAAACAACATCTACATCGTTTGCCGGATACATCGACACGGTTGCCGAGGACGGTACAGTCGAGATTGTTATGCTCTGTGAGAAAAACAACCTCATCCTGGGCAATCTCAACGAAAGCACGCGTAATATAACCATTTCCTATGTTCTCTATGCTGATGGCAGAATCTCATCCTTGCCCCTGACAGAGGACGTGGCTAAGTGGGCGAAAACTAACATGTCATACAACGTGACCCAGGAATACGTCACCTTTCTGAATAGTGACGGGATTACCGAAGATACCCAGGAACAAGTCCGATTGCTGACGGTCTCTGATGAAAAGGTAGGCCGGTATAATCTGACCTCCACTTCTGATGACATTACAATCATCGGCACTGTCCAGGAAGACAATTCATTTATCGAGTATTCTCCAGAAACGGGACTCATCCGTGGTTTCGTTAAAGGCAATACAAAATATGATTTCCGAGGAGGAACTGACTTAGCAGAAGCCTCGGTACATAATTTGACATTCTCTCAAAAGCTAAAGCATGGAGCTTTATGGTTTGTACCGGTAATACACTCTCGTAAAGCATTGCTTCAAGTATGACCCTGGTAAGACAAGAAGGAGAAATCAGGAGAACTCCAGATTAAACACCGAACCTGAAAAATCAAATTTGCACTGGTGCACCCCCGCAAGCAATGGGGTATCTTCGCGCCTCCGCTCCAAATTTGGAATATAGAGGTGTAATTCTGAGTTATGGATCAGCTAAATCAGAGATCATTGGCGTGTGCGTATTTTTTGTTATTTCCGGCTACCTTATTGATATTCGGGGGTCGTCTTCGGGACTCCCGGCACGGTTAATGATTTTATTTTTAGTTACTGTACGCAGGCGGGTTCAAGCGGAGTGTGGCGCATGAAAAGAAAGAACTTGAGATGCAATTTGCGGTCAAAAGAGAAAACCGGATTTTAGCCCTGAATCTGGAGTCAAAGGGTTGATTCCCATGAAATCAGGCAAAATATCCTGAGTATTTTTGATTCTGATTAGAAAGAGTTGGGGTTTTCTAAAGGTACTTTGTATTATATGAAGCAAAATAGTAGGTGAAGATTCCAGAAAAATAATAAAAAACGTCATTAATATTAATTTGTTGTTCCATATTATAATTTTTTATGTGGCAGTAACTTTTGTTAATAAACTATTTTTTGTAGAATTAATTTAAAATAACAAAATGGATAATTGTACATTGTAATGTAGGGTAAGGGAGTTAATAGATCAAAAGAGTGAGGAATAACCGATAGGAATAATCGGTAAGGTATGTGAATAAGAATTGCCTGGAAGATGCTGGTTCCTGTGCACCGGGGGGCAAGGGGAAGGAACATAGCTCTTTCGGGCTTTCCTCAATCTTTTTAAATGTATTTTTTAGATTTTAAAGCATTTTTACAGTTTTTGGTAAAACCTCAAATAATAAAAAAAAGCGAATTAAAAGCCAAAAAGCCAAAATATTTCAAAAAAGTTTAATAGTTGGGCGTGGATTGATAATCGATAAGAATTTGGAAAAAAATCTAACAAATAAAAGCGGAAAGAAAAATTAAAGTCTTTTTCTTATTTTCTGGGTTTTAGATTGATTGCAGTCAATGGTTAACGGAATTAATGGTAAATTTTGATGCTCCCAGAAGATATTAAAAAACCTCCAAAATTTGCTCAGATTGAAGCTTCCACGTTCAAGGCAAATGTCAACTACCCGCTAAATTCAAAGATATAACGGGTTTCCTGTTGAAGGTTTATGAAATGGGGAGTTAATAAATATGTATATATTAGAATCGATGGAAAGCGAAATACTTAAGCATCTATATGAAATGGGAATTCTTGGTATAAACGAAGGGTGGGAAAAAGAATCAAAGCTAGATAAAAATGCAATCGATGAATTATATCGCGCTAAACTTGTGGACAAAAGTGTTTCAAAGGGATTTGTACGCCTGTCAGAACGTGGCGTGGGTGCAGTACTATTAGGGCTTCAGAACGCAGACAGAATTTCTGAGTTGTTGTAATTCCCAATCAATAGCTCTGGCCATGAAAATGGCCATTTATTACTCATTTTAATTTCTTTGTGAAGCCGCCCGGTTGATACATCCCCAGAATATAGTTGAACCGGACCTAGTCCTTGAAGATCTCTGACAAATTCTTTAATATCTTTGTACATGGATATTGTGAAAAATCGTTTGCGCTTGTTGTTCCAGTGGTCACTGCCGCAAAATCAACATTTGCCGCCAGGGCCGTTTTAGCATCTACCAGACTGTCTCCAATATATAGCACATTATTTAGTTGTTTGTTAAGGCTGTCAATTGCAAGTAATAACCCTTCAGGAGACGGCTTTGGGACCCTTACATCCTCTCCTCCGACAATAACATCTATCAAATTTGAAATATTATGAATGCTTAAAGATTCAACTATCCTATAATGATATTTTGTCGTTACGATTCCTGTATTGAACCCATTCTGCTTTAATCTCTGTAATGTACTTATCGTGTCATCAAAAAGCACAGTATTTTTTGACATTACTTCATCGGCCTTTTCTCTGAATGAATCCTTAAAACGACTTATTAAGGCTTCGTTTTTCTTGTTTGTCAGTTGCATGAACGCTTCATTCAGCGGTAATCCGACGGTCTTTTTTATGCTTTCGCGATCATATCCTTTAATATCTAACCTGTTAAAAGCGTAATTAAAACTTGATACAATACCATTAGTTGCATCCGCCAATGTGTAATCAAAATCAAAAATAATGGTATTATATTTATTGTCAATCATATTTTCCATTCCTGTTGTTAAATCATCACCTTTGCCCAAAAAAACTTTCCGTCAGATGAAGCAGAATGCCAAAAGTAACTTTCAGCCTTAATAGCCATGTTTTGGTCTTGACAGTCGAAATTCTGATAATATTGCTAATAGTTCTGGGTTTGTTCTTCGTTATAATTTATAAAGATCTTGTGAACTACCACTCAGCTAAAGACTGAGTGGCTTTTTGGTTCATTCCTCCCTCTATTGAGGGCAAGTCCCCAAGCTCATCCCCGTAGTCCCTACGGTGTCATAATCCAATTAGATTCTGATCTATGAGAGCGAATTTTTTGATATTGATAGCGGCATTAATGTCTCTATCGTGTTTGGTTTTACAGTCTGGACAAATCCATTCTCTGTCTTTTAGCTGAAGCTCTTTATTGTGGTATCCACACACACTACATAGCTTAGAAGAGGGTTCAAATTGTCCTATTCTCAGGACGGTTTTTCCAAACCATTGAGCCTTATATTCCAACTTTGTTACAAAACTACTCCACGCAGAATCACTTATAGCCTGTGCTAAGTGATGATTCTTAACCATGCCTTTAACATTTAGAGTTTCCAGAGCTACAGCTTGGTTTTCGCTAACAAGTCTAAAAGAGAGTTTGTTCTGGAAGTCATTTCTCTGATTTGTTATTTTGTCATGGAGTACAGCAAGTCTTCGTTTAGCTTTTGCCCTGTTCTTAGAGCCTTTCTGTTTCCTTGAGACTCTTTTCTGTAATACTTTGAGCCTTTTAAGAGAGTTTTTCAAGTACTTTGGATTCTCAACCTTTTCTCCTGTTGAAAGGACAGCAAAGTCTTTGATACCTACATCAATTCCTACTGTTGTTGATTCTGTGAAAGCTTCCTTTACTGGAAGTTCTTTTCCATCTTCAACAAGGATACTGATGTAGTAATGTCCTTTACATGTCCTTGATACCGTAGCCGTTTTAGGCTCTCCTTCAAACTTCCTGTGAAGAACTGCTTTAATTGGTTCTATTTTAGGAAGCTTGATAGTATTATTTTCAAAGTTTACAGTGTAGTGTTGAGGTACAGGGAAAGACTGTATCGGATTCTTTTTTGATTTGAACTTTGGAAACCCTGTTTTCTCTCTAAAGAATCTAGTGAAAGCGGATTCAACCTGCTTAGTCATCCCCTGTAATGATTGAGAGTTAACTTCTCCTAACCACTCATTAGAAGCCTTTAGAGTAGGAATTAATTTGTTTAAGTCAAATCTGGAAATTGATTCCCCTGTCTGCTCATAAGTTTTAATTTTCTGGTCAAGTGCCCAATTATAGACAAATCTACAGCTACCTATATGCTGATTCAATTGAATAGCTTGTGTAGTTGTAGGATAGAGTCTAAATTTGAACGCTTGCATCATACAAAGGCATAATATGCTTTAACAATATATGTATTTTTTGGTAAATACGAAGTATGAAACACGGAATCATAGCAAATTTTTGTTAATGTATCATGTTATTTTTGTTTGCAAATACCGAAAAGTCATACTTGAACCAATTAGCGAAGAACTCAAACAGATTATGATTGACATTTCAAAAGAGTCTAACTTTGAAATCCTTGAAATGGAAACTGACAAAGACCATATTCATTTCTTGATCAAGAGTGAGCCGAAAGTTAGCGTTTTGTCAATTGTCAGAAAATTGAAACAAGAATATACTAACAGGTTATGGAAAACTCAAAAAGAATATATGAAAAAGTATTATTGGGGTGAGAATACGTTATGGAGTGATGGTTATTTTGCGTCTACTATCGGAAATGTTAGTAAAGAGGCGGCAGAATACTACATACGGAATCAGGGTTGAAGTTGACGCTTATATCCCCTGAGCTAAAGACTCAGGGGTTTTACGCTTCTTCATATAAAGCAGCGAAACAGGGTGGAAAATGCCTGGACCCAGATCGAAGTCCAGCTTAAAAGGCGTTATGACCTTATCCCAACCTGATAGAAACCGTGAAAGGGTATACACCCCACGAGAAAACTCTTTTTTAAAATATTATGAAAGCCAGGGCTGCAGTAATGTCTGCAAATACGGTAAATGAAACTGCGGAGGCATCCAATTACCTCTTCTCCACTCTGAAATCCCTTTTCGCAGTTGCAGAAAACTATCCCGACCTTAAAGCCAACCAGAACTTTATGCAGCTCCAGAAAGACCTCATGGAGACCGAAAACAAAATCACCTACTCAAGACAATTTTATAATGATACCGTTATGAAATATAATATCAGTATTCAGACAATTCCTAAGAATATTGTTGCATCTCTAACGGGATTCGAGAAAAAAGATTTGTTTGAAGCCACACAGGCTGAAAGAGAAGTCCCGAAGGTTGAGTTCTAACAACTTACACCGGTTCAGGTTACTGAACCAATTACTAATTATCAGCTTTTAAATACTGTTTTTCGTTTGTTTCTGCTCAGTTTCTCTGAATTTCTATCTTTTAGTTTCTTACTCAAAAGTTTGGATAATGAAGAAAGATTAATTTTAAAAGCTCGGGTAGTAAGCAGTCAATAGATTAATATTATTCCGGAACAAGCTGAATGTGAACTTTCACCTCTTCTGTTCTTCGTCATTCCCTTTGAGTCTGCGGAACCCGGCCAGAATAAAGCGTAAGCTTCATCCACACCTGGAAAAAAAGAGTCAACTACCCGCTAAATCTGAAGATTTAACGGGTTTCCTGCTTAAGGTTTATGAATAAAATAAAACGGAGCGCTAAAAATGGATATTTCCCGCCTGCTGAATGAAATAAAAGCTTCCAGCCGCTATGAAAACCAGATAGTCCATATAGAGGAAATCCCGGCAATGGATGCCCTTTATGCACCTCTTGAGCTGGAATCGAAGGTAAAAGCTGCTCTTGCAGGCATCGGAATTGAATCATTATACTCTCATCAGGCTGAGGCGATCGAAAAGATAAGGAAAAGAAAAGACATAGTACTCTGTACAAGCACAGCAAGCGGAAAGTCCCTTACGTACATGGTTCCTATTTTTGAAACTATCATGAAGGACCCTGAAGCTACTGCCCTTTACATTTCTCCTTTAAACGCCCTGGTAAACGACCAGTTGAAAGCCTTTCTGGAATTTGAGGGGGCACTGAATTCCGGGGCAGGCATAGCCCGTTATACCGGTGCCCTGACTGCAACCCAGAAAAGGGAAATCAGGGAAGGTCAGACAAATATTGTTTTCACAAACCCTGAAATGGTGAACATGAGCTTCCTTGCCTGGCACCATCTCTGGAGACGCTTTTTCTCGAACCTCAAATTCATTGTTGTTGACGAGAGCCATTACTACAGGGGAGTCATAGGGAGCAATATGGCAAACGTGCTCAGAAGGCTTCTCAGGGTTGCGGAATATTATGGAGCTTCCCCACAGTTTATCTGCTGTTCGGCAACCATAGGAAACCCGAAAGAGCATACCGAAACCCTGCTGGGGAGGGAGGCAAAAGTGATTGAGAACAACGGCTCTTCACACGGTCCCCAGAAATTTGTGTTCTGGAACCCTCCTCTTTACCTGAATGGAAGGGGGTGCACACTCCGGAGGAGCAGTTTTTCCGAAACCTCAACCCTTTTTACACGAGCAGTCCAGGCGGGACTCCAGACTCTTGCATTTACGCGATCCAGGCAGGGGGTGGAACGCATGTATAAGAGCTGCAGGGAACTTTTGAGGGAGCGAGGTCTCGCTTCTGCTATCTGTTCTTACAGGAGCGGCTATTTTGACAGGGAGAGGGAAGAGATCGAAAAGAAAATGAATTCAGGAGAACTCAGGGGTGTCATTTCTACAAATGCCCTCGAACTCGGGATCAATATAGGAGGGCTTGATGCCTGTATTCTTGACGGCTATCCCGGCACGGTCATGAGCTCCAGGCAGCAGGCGGGCAGGGCTGGCAGGAGTGGAAACGAAAGTCTTGTCCTTATGGTAGCCGGTACGAATGCCCTTGACCAGTATTATATGAGAAACCCGAACGATTTTTTTGCAAGAAGCAGCGAAAATGCAGTGCTCAACCCCAAAAACCCCTATATCCTTGCAGGGCACCTGCTCTGCGCAGCAAAGGAAATCCCTCTCAGGACAGCCGATGAAAAGTACTTCGGCAAAGGGTATTCAAGAGTTGTTGAGCTTCTGGAAGCCGAGGGGCTGCTTGCAGGCAGCGACCTGAAGTATACCACTGACCCTTTCCCTTATAAACACGTCTTTCTCCGGGGGATAGATAATAATACTTACTCACTTCTCACTTTTGAAGGGGAAAAGAGTTTTCCTCTCGAAAAAGACATAGAGGAAAATCTGGCTTTCCGGGAATGCCATCCAGGGGCGGTCTACATGCACAGAGGAGTACCCTTCTACATAAACAGGATCGACCACGAGAAAAAGGAGATCCATGCCATAAAGACACACGACGGCTATTATACAAAACCCATGATAGATTCCTCGGTCCTGGTGCAGGAGACCTTTGCGGTAAAGCCCCTCGAGCACGCTCCCGAGGTGGAGGTAGGGCTTGGGGACGTGGAGGTAACGGACACTATTGTAGGGTACAGGAAAATCCGGACCCACAGTGACGAGACTATGAGTACCCATGACCTTGAAATGCCTCCAGTAATCCTTCAGACAGTTGCCCTCTGGCTTAAGCTCCCAAACCGGCTGCAAGAACTTATCGAAATGCATAAACTTGACTTTGCGGGCGGGATTCATGCGGTTGAGCATGCGATGATTTCCATGTACCCTCTGCACCTGCTTGTGGACCGGAGCGATGTAGGGGGAGTTTCAACTCCCTCCCATCCCGACTTTGGGGGCAAAAGCGGGATTTTCATCTATGATGGGCACAGGGGAGGAGTGGGATATGCTGAAAAAGGGTATGATCTGATCGAAGAGGTCCTAGAAGGAACCTTAAAAGCCATTGAGAGTTGCCCCTGCGAAAGCGGTTGTCCTGGCTGTATCCAGTCTCCCAAATGCGGGAACAATAACGAACCCCTTGACAAGCATGCGGCAATCATGCTCCTACACGAACTCCTGGGAAAAGCCCCCTACATCCCACCCGAGAAAAAAGAAAAGCACCTTTCTGAAGCCAGAGCCCTGAGACAGAACCCACAAAAACAGGATTCTGGAGATGCCCTTGACAGAGTCCGGAGGCAGCTCAGGCGCGAAACCATAAAACAGGAAGCTTCAGCAGGGCAGAAGGAAAAGGAAAAGACCTTCATTGTCACGTACGAGAACGGAGGAATGATTGGAGTCGTCTCGTCCATTTCCCCAGAAAAGGCTGCAGTAAAACTTATTCGACAGAAATACACAGGGCAAAAGGAGCCTGCAAAGGAGAAACCCCTTGAAATCTGCATAAGAGATCTCGAAGCAGGCAGTGATCACCACTTCAGGGTTTGGGTTGAGATTTCCGAAGATAAAGGAAACGAAGCCTTTTCCGAAGAGAATGGAAAAAAGGCTGTGAAAAAACTAATTATCAGGAAAATGAACTGAAAGATCACAGGCCTGATAATGGTTCTCAATCTACCAACAGGGCTAAGGGATTTGTTTTAACAGAAAGCTTTGCTTTGTCAGATTTGGTCAATTGTCTCCAATTTATCCCTTAACCCTGACTTTTTCACTGGTTTTTGATATTACATTGATTCTTCGGGAAAAACATCCACTCTATATTCATTACGCCAATCCGTCCAAACTATCCTGTCCCTATAGATGGTAAAGGAAATTTCTTTGTATCAATAACATATGAAGAAAATCCTATAATAGAGTATGTTGATAACGATTTGTATCAAGCAATAGACTTAGGAATCACGAAAAATAGTAACAGCAGTAAACACTCAAGGAAAATTCATTGAAGTTAAAACACCACGTTCAGATCAATACTGGAATACAAAAATAGATACAATCAAATCCAGAAAAGATCATTGTAAAAAAGGAAGCAAGAAGTGACGTAATTACTCGAAGGAAGCTCCGTCCTCGCTTTCATCATAAAGCAGGGTGGGGTAGTTCACACCAGAAATGTCAAATTGTAAAACCCAAAAAGTTAAAATTTAAGAGTAAATAATCCTTATTTTAGCGGTATTATATAATATTATTTTTTTTAAAGGAAAGTACAGCAGGGTGAGAAGTTATTTTACATTTAAATGGTAACTGAAATATGAATTTTCCAAGACAAGAAAGGTTGCCCATAACAGGGAAGTATTTCATGAGAAAGATATTTTTATAGGGTGATATTTAAAAAAGATATGAAGAGTGATTCAAAGAAAAGAGAAATAGACAAAATTGAACTAAAGTTTACTTGTATTCACTTAATAAAGATATATAAAGCAAATCAGTGAACGGGGATTTTAGGAGGAGGTTAAAATATGTTGGATTTGATTATGAGCAATAATCTTTGATTTTGAGCTTAACCCGTTCACAAGGAACAACAGAGGAAGATCTGATATATAAGCATTTTGGTGCACAAAACGGACAATACCTTTTTGTATCATAATCCAGAAAAAAGCACTATAATTTAATATATTCTTTCCTGATATGGCATGTTAAAAGGGAAATTAGACTATAAAGCAGAGGAACGGCATTTCCGGTCAAAGAATAAAACATTCAGGGGTGGAAACTAAACGGGTAAAAATATCTGCTAAAGATATTTAATAAAACGTATTTTAAGTCTAATATAAGAAGATGGAATAAGTCACTAAAGATTATATGGATAAGAGAGATATAATAATTGGAATAGTATAAATTAATATAGCATATAATGTGGAGCAAGTATACACTTACATGCACACATGCACCTATAATAAGGGATATGTGCCAGATAATGCTTCAGAAAGCTAGAGCCGATCACAGGACACGAGGAAAATAATTGATAGGAGAATAAAAAAGAGGGATTTGGTATGAGAGAAGAAACTTATAAAAAAATAATGGTTGCAACCGACGGTTCGCAACTTGCTAAAAAAGCGGTTGATACGGCGATTGAAATTTCCAGGCTCAGCGGAGCTAAACTTTACGCTGTATATGTGGTAGTCCCGACGACCTATTCTGCCAGGGACTTTGGCTGGGAAAAGGCTGCAATGGAGCACTTCAGGAATGAAGGAAAGTCAGCTACGCTTTTTGTGGAAGATGCCGCAAAATCTACAGGAGTCGAGGTGGAATCTGTACTTCTGGTAGGACACCCCGCAGATAAAATAGTAGAATTTGCGGAACAGAACGACATTGAAATGATTGTGATAGGAACACTCGGGAAAACCGGACTCGACAGATTCCTGCTCGGGAGTGTAGCTGAAAACGTGGTGAGGCATTCAAAGACACCTGTACTCGTGGTCAGAGGGGAAGTCCAGGAATAAAGTGAAGTAGACGTGAAAAATGCCCTTTTCATATTTACTCAAATCTTTTTTAAATCGTTCTCTTTTTTCGACGAGCCACCTGAAAAGCTGGCGAAGGTAATATATTTATTTTGGATTCAAAAATGGCTTCCGGGTTCAGGCTAGATATTTCACGAGTAATGAAAAGGCGTTTTCTAAAATTTCTCTATAGAACCCAGGCAATTGAAACAAATGGAAAAAAGTTGACCAGAAATTAACCAGAAATTAACCAGAAATTAACCAGAAATTAACCAGAAATTAACCAGAAATTAACCAGAAATTAACCAGAAATTAACCAGAAATTAACCAGAAATTAACCAGAAATTAACCAGAAATTGACCCGAATACATAGAACACGAATAAAAAGAATACGAATCAAATTTTCAAAAAAAAGAAGTTGACCTCAGGAACTTATCCCAGGGGAAAGTTCTTAACAATAGAGCCTTTGAGGTCAAAAAACTTAGCAGCGGATTTCAGTATAAACTGTTATCCTATTACACTCATGCCGGAAACCCGAATTGAAGGTGTGATTATACCTCCGACTTTCCTGACGTCAAAGCCTGCTCCTGTGATGTTCTTCAGGAGTTCGAAAACATTACCCGAAATCATAAGGGATTTTACAGGCTTATCCAGGACTCCGTCCTTGATTGTGAAGGCATTTCTGGCTTCTACGGAAAAATCCCCGGAGATTGAGTTTGCAGTATGGGCACCTATAATCGTGTTTACGAAAACTCCGGAGGTAGTATTTGCAATAACATCTTCCTGCGGGTAGTCGATGACGAAATTCCTGAGCCCTACTGAAGGAGGGCTTGTATAGGAGGACCTTGAGCCGTTTCCTGTGCTTTTCACACCGGCTTTTCCTGCGGTATAGCTATCATAGAGATAGGTTTCAAGCACACCGTTTTCAATAACTGTGGTATGCTGTGAAGGAACACCTTCATCGTCCGAAGCCGAGGTATCTATGCCTGCTTCAACCAGCCCGTCGTCATAAATGCACAGTTCAGGGACCGCTATTTCTTCCCCGATTTTATCTATCAGGCCTGACCTTCCTTTCTGCACATTGTCCGCATCAATAGAAGGAGCAAAGGCTTCTTCGAGGATGTCAGAAAAGGCAAATGGATGAAAAATAACATCGGTTTTCTGCTGCTCTATTTTTATTCCTCCCCTGGATTTCAGGGCAAGGTCGGAAGCATTTTTCCCGAGAGCAAAGAAGTCAATGTCAAGAGAACGGGAAACAGCAAAGTCATAGGCTGTAGAGGTTTCCCCGTCAATGGTTATCACATCAACAAAACCGGAAACTCCTGAGGATTCTTCTTCAATTTCGATTCCGTTTGTGTTCAGGATAAAACGCCTGCTCTTTGAACGGGTAAAGCCCCCTGAAGTCGGGAGCGTTCCTGGAATCTCTTTTGTCCCTTTAACGAGTTCTACGGCATAGCCAATGCATTCTTCGAGTTCAAGAGCCTCAACCTTTTTATCGAAGATGCCTGAGACCTGAGGGTATTTCCCGTTGGAAGGGAGGGCTATCCAGTCAGGATCATTTTCTCTAACCCTGGCTTCTGCAACCGCAATCTTTACGGCGTTCTCGAGTTCTCGTGCAGAATTGGTGCTGGCAAAACCCACTGCGCCGTTTACAATGGCACGGATTCCCAGACCTTCCGAGAAACGGTCTTTAGCGTTCTCAAGTGCGTCCTTTTTGAAATTGATACCCGTTGAATGGTTTGCAGCGTAATAAATTTCAGCTTCTTCAGCCCCTACTTCTTCTGCCATTTTCAGGGCTTTTCTTGCAAGCTCGTACACTTTCAGGCACCTCCTACAAGGGCTTTTGAGATTGCAACATGAGGAGAACCGTCGGACACAGGTACAAGCTGCCCGGCTTTTCCACATCTTCCGGCAGTCATTTTCAGGTCATTACCCACATGGGTTACATGGTTCAGGATCTCAAGAGTATTCCCTGAAAGGGAGACATCCCTTAAGAGCCCGGAAAGTTCTCCGTTCTTTATAAGGTATCCTTTTTCGGCATTAAACTGGAATATGCCTTCTCCGGTGTTTACCTGCCCGCCTCTTGACCCCACAAGGTACATGCCGTTCCGGACTTCCTCCAGCATCTCTTCAAATTTAGAATCACCGTTGTCAATGAAGGTATTGCTCATTCTGACAACAGGCATGGAATAGCCCTGGGCCCTGCAGTTTCCGGGAGTTCCCCCGAGTTTGGCTGCGGTTTCCCGGGAGTGGAGATAAGAATTAAAAACTCCGTTCCTGATTATTTCGGTCCTTTTTGATTCGGAACCTTCAGCATCAAAAGGATAATACCCGAATTCGTGCAGAGTGGGGTCATCGATGATCGTAATAAGCGGGGATGCTATCTGTTCTCCGATCCTGTTTTCAAGAATGGAATCTCCTTCAAGCACAAGGTCGGCTTCCGAAGCATGCCCTACAGCTTCATGGGCAAATACTCCCGCCAGCTCCTGGTCAAGCACTACAGGCATTTCTCCGCCTTTAGGAGTTTTAGCCTTCAAGAGCTGAATTGCGGTCTTTCCTGCATTTTCGGCAAGCTCGAGGACGTTTTCATTCTCAAAAAGCTCATAACCGTATCCGAAACGGCTTTCTCTACCTGCCTGGTATACACCGTTTTCAGAAGCAACGGCGGAGACTGCAAAACCAACATTCAAAAGTTCATATTCACATTCCAGACCTTCGGAACTCCGGTACTGGATTTTAAATTCTGACTCAAGATACATTACCTTTGTACTGTGAACTCCTGCAATCTTTGCATGTTCTTCAATACTCTTCAAAAGGTCTACCTTTTCTTCAATTGCAATGTCTCTCGGGTCGATCCTGATTTCAGGAAGGTCTTTTACACCTGGCGAATTTATGGCTGCAAGTTCGACTTCTTCTTTAGGGGTGCTCGCATTCATAGAAAAAGAAAGTTTTGAGGCAACATCGACCCCTTTTTTAAGGTCGATTTCCCCTTCAACAGCCGTATAGCCCCAGGAACCTCCGCAGAGAGCCCTTACTCCGGCCCCCCTTGTGAAGTTTCGAGACATTTCTTCTATCTTTCCGTTATCCAGGATGACAGAAGTGGAACTGCCTTCTATCACCCTGCAGTCATAAAATTTTATGTCCTGCATAATGCCTTTCATGATCAGTTCCTGCACCCAAAGAGATTAATAACCTGTACGGAAGCGGGTGATACTTCCGGGATATCGAAACTTAGTTTTGTAATATTCTTGAGTTTTTCGATAATTGTGTTCTTTTTCGGGCCCACAAGGCTGTGTTCCATTACTTCTGCAATAGAGGAAACAGGAATGATCTGGATCTTATCCCTGTATGCTTTTTCGACAAGAACATCTGCCTCGTTGGCTTTAGGTATAATGACTTTCTTCATACCCGCCCGAGCAGCTGCTTCTATCTTGTAAGTGACCCCACCAACAGGCAGGACATCTCCCCTGACAGAAAGAGAACCCGTCATTGCGACAGTCTGGTCCACAGGGATCCTTTCAATAGCAGAGACTACGGCGGTTGCTATGGAAACCGATGCACTGTCCCCTTCTACACCTTCATATGTCCCTACAAACTGGATGTGGACATCGTGGCGGGAAATGTCTGTGCCGGTCATGTTCTTGATCACTGCGGATACATTCTGCACCGCTTCTTTTGCAATGGTCTTGAGCTTGCCTGTTGCAATAATTCGCCCTTCGGCCCCGGAAAGGGCAGGGGTGACTTCGGATACAATGGGAAGCACAATTCCTGAATCTCCACCCATAACTGCAAGCCCGTTGACTCTGCCCACAGCAGAACCTTTCCTGAGGAAAGACTCGTAGTCCTTGCGCTGTTCAAGGTAGCTGTCTGCAAGCTGCTGTTCAATAGACCTTGCAATCCTCTTTGCCGCAAGTACATGCTCGGAAGTTGTGATTGGAGCCCCTTCGGAGTGGGCAATATCTCCTGCAACACGCACAAGCCCGCCGAGGTCACGGAGCTTCAGGGTAAGGTGGCCTTTCCTGCCGGCGCGCCTTCTGGCTTCTCTGATGATATCTTCTACTGCACCTTCGTCAAAATGAGGGATGTGTCCGTCCCTGACGACTTCCTGGGCAACGAAGCGGACCAGCTTTTTCCGGTTTTCGGGACTGTCTTCCATGGAATCTCTCATGTAGACCTCGTACCCGTAGCCTTTTATCCTTGACCTTAGTGCAGGGTGCATTTTCTGTACTGCATCCAGGTTCCCTGCAGAGACCATAATGAAGTCACAGGGTACGGGCTCGGTTTTAACAAGAGCTCCCGAACTCCTTTCAGACTGTCCGGTAATAGGGTATTCCTTTTCCTGAAGAGCAGTCAAGAGACTCTGCTGGGACTCAAGCCTGAGAGTATTGATTTCGTCAATGAAAAGCACCCCTTTGTGGGCTTTGTGAATGTCTCCGGCTTCTACTCTGTCGTGTGCAGGGGTTTCAAGCCCTCCGGACTGGAAGGGGTCGTGCCTGACATCCCCTAGCAGAGCTCCTGCGTGGGCTCCGGTTGCATCAATGTAGGGTGCGTGGTCCTTGTCATAATTTGAAACCGCCATTTTCGGAATCATCATTTCCTCTTTGGGAAGGAACTGGCGGGTTAACATGAGAATCATAATGCCTGCAATGATACCCCAGAGCAGCTGGGCGACGAAGTAAGAATAGACGATAATACCCACAACAAAGAGCATCATAAGCATGTTCCGTGCCTGGGCTTTCTTTCTTGCCTCCATCTTGTGAGCCATAACAATTTCTCGACCCTTCCCGGCGGGAACTTCCCTTATCTTGGGGTTGTTAAGGTCCTCCAGGTTAGGATATACAAGGATATCCTTGAGCTCTTCTTTAGGAAGAAGTTCTGCCATTGCTTTTGCAAGCAGGGACTTTCCTGTTCCGGGAGTGCCTATCATCATGATGTGCCGTCTCTGGCTGGCGGCTTTCCTGACGACTTCTACTGCATGTTCCTGCCCCAATACCTGATCAATAAGGAGTTTTGGGACCTCTATATTAGAAGTGTCTTCAAACTGGAAGCCGATGGCATCTTCATCTTCTTCATCTATTTCATCACTTAACTCAGACTCGGCCATGACCTGAGTAGGCTCATTTTCCACCTGGTCGGCCGTAGACATGTCTAATGTAGAAACAGCTTCACTCACTTCATGAGCTTGTCTGTTCATATTCTCCGAAGACCCGTCTATGTTCTGATTATTATTATACTCCATGGTTAGCTCACATATTAGAACGTTATTAGATAGACGTTATCTGATCGAGATTATATACTTGACGCTTTTGAAAAAATAACAAATTTAATGTGAGAATGGAAAAAATGGCTGCCACAATAACAGACTCCTTAAGTTATTGTAACCCCATCCATGCTTTGGCTAATTAAATAAACTTGCTGTATATAAAATTAACCTGCCACCACATATACAGTATATAGAAACCTTTTATTATATACTATTTGCTGGCTGGATATTTGAGTCGAAAACTTGATCAGAAAATCAATTACTGAATTAATCACGAGATATTTAAGATATTTTTTACATACCTATGCTACATCTCCTATATATAGTTAAATATCTTCCTCACAGGAACTTTGTGCTAAGAATTCATTCAGTGTCTGTAAACCGATATCGACAGCTATTTAAAAAAACAAAGGTGACTTTTCTCTTATGTCCAGAAGCAAGGTAAAAAATCTTCTCCTCCTGAAGCAGATTCACAGTGCTGTAACCCAGATCAAGAAAGGCAAACTGGATAAAGCCCTCGAAACACTGGATAAAGCCGAAAAGTCTGCAAGGCAGGCGAAATCCACAGATGCTCTTTACTATATTCTTTTTACTCGCGGAGGAATCCTCTACTCGGCAAAAGAGTATGACCAGGCCCTTGAAACCTATGAAAGAGCCCTTGAAGTAGGTTCCGAACTCCTGGAAGCAAACCCTGAAAATGCCGATTACCAGCATTACATGGGCACAACCCTTAGCAATACGGGAAACCTCCTCAAGAAGAAAGGAGAAAAGGACAAGGCTGCCGAATCCTATGCCCTCGCCCGCAAGATATATTCGGACCTCATCACAAAAAACCCGGAAAATGTCGTTTTCCGCTCTTATGCCGGAGAAAACCTGAATAACTACGGCTCCCTCCTCACAGAATCCGGTTCCCTGGATATAGCCCGTGAAATCCTTAAAGAAGCAGTCGAAACCTACGAAAAGCTATTTAAAGAGAAACCTGACAACCTTGGTTATCAGGCAGAACTTTCAGTCGCGCTCAGCCAATTAGGAAGTTGCCTCAAACAGCAGGGACCCGAAGAAAGCGGAACTGCAAAACAGACCCTGGAAAAAGCCCTCGAAATGCAGGAAAACCTGTTAACTCAGCAGCCTGAAAACGAAAAAATCAAAGAAGCCATCACCCTTACAAAGGAAAGGCTGGAAGGGCTTTGAAGGTTAAATTATATTACAGGTTTATTACAGGTTTATTACAGGTTTATTACAGGTTTATTACAGGTTTATTACAGGTTTATTACAGGTTTATTACAGGTTTATTACAGGTTTATTACAGGTTTTTCTCAGAAAACAACAGCATGTGAACATAGAGAAGGATCATCAGCCCAACTACAATCCCCCAGATAAACTGCAAAGTAAAATATGCGTAGACGACAATCCCAAGCGCAAATAAAGTGAGCAGGATGTTTGCCAGCCGGACCTTCCGCTTCATCGTTGGGTCGTGAGGGGTTCCGGCTTCCTCTTCATTGAGGTCACACTCAACGAAATAACGGTGTTCCTGCTTCATGAGGAAATAAAGCCTCAGGATCAGGATGTCGATAACGATACCCCAGAGAAGCTGGCCTATGTAAAGGGTGTAGAAAAAGACAGCTGCAAGGAAGATACCCACGAGTATCCGGTACATATTTTCGTACTTGCTTTTGGGAGTTTTACTTCTACCCTTCCCCTGAAATTCGTCCTCTTTTTTCTGCTCTGATCCTCTTTCCAGGCTGGTTCCCCCTATCCGAAATATTCTTCATTTGATACTGATAAGCAGCAAATACTCAAAAAGCGTGAGTTAAAGAAAGATATGGGACACTGAGCATCTATAATTAAGCTTTTAATAATAGATAAAGGAGTTGGAAGAAAAAGGCAGGAAAAGAAAAGGCAGGGCAGGAAAAGAAAAAGCATAAGCTATAAAACATTACAACCCCGTTTTTTTACCATGCCCGAAACTCCCGAGAAATTAAGAGAAGATGCAGTAAAAAGCTTCAACGAAACCCTGGACCTGATGCAGAAAGGCAAGCCCGATGAAGCCCTTGAATCCCTCAGAAAAGCCGAAAAAGCCGCACATGAAGCAAAAGACGAAGCTATCCTGTTCCATACCTTAAAAGTAAGAGGGCAGCTACTTCAGTCCCTTGGCAGGCTTGAAGAAGCAAAGGAGACCTACACCTTCTCCTTAAAAACCTGCGTAAAACTCCTCTCAGAAGAACCGGCAAACAAACTATACATTGATACCCTCCACATGAACCTCAACAACCTCGGAAACCTCGGAAACATATTCCAGAGAGCAGGCAACTTCTCCTCTTCCCGGCAGTGCTATGAAATTGGCCTCGAAATCTCCCGGAAACAACTCGATTTCCACCCCGAAAACGAATTCTATAGGATGTACGCCGGAAACACCCAGAACAACCTCGGAGAACTGCTTTTCACAATGGGTCAGCCCGAAGAAGCAAAAGAAAAATACGAAGAAGCCCTCAAAACCTACGCTCCCCTCCTCAAAAATTTCCCGAAAAACCCGGAATACCTCTCAGACAAAGCAATGACCCTCAACAACCTTGGAACTCTCTTTTCAGAAAAAGGGCAAAAAGCAGAGGCAAAAGAAAACTTCGAAAAAGCGCTTGAAATCCTGAAAAAACTGAGCAAAAAAGACCCTGGGAATGAAAAGCTCAGGGAAGAAATCAGCCTCACGCGGAAAAGGCTCAAAGCGCTATGAAATATAGCTTCTGCAATCGGAATTATCCAGCCCCACAAAAAAATAACAGTTTTTAGATTCACTTCACCCGTTTAGAACTCAGTAACCTATGAGAATTAACAAAGCACACCCATTTATTTGAAGAAAACGAAATTTGACAGAAAGAATCGATTTAGGAACAATACAGATATAATATCAAGGGTTTTGTTGCCAAGAATGTTTATTGGGGGAAATGGAACTAGAGTTCAATTCCCAAACTGAAATTTAGAAGTTATATTTTTACCATTCCTTAGCATAGGGAAGATGAGCTGGAAAAATCATTATTATTGGGAAAGTAAAATATTAACATAAACCACTTTTTGAAGACTTTTTATTCAAAAGCCGCTCTCCTGCGTCGAGCGTGACAAGAACGGCCCGATGTGGCGAATATGGTTGTATGGGTCAATTTATAAGTAATTCAGTCCTCTTGAGCGCAGCGAAAAGGACACCGTCCTCCCGAGACGGGACTCGGGCGCTGAAAATTCCCGATTCGCTTATGCTTCTATTATGTGAAAAGATCGAAAATGTTCCCGAGCATGCTGCTGTCGGCCTGATATAATTCGGTGTATTTGCAGCGCTTACAGGTGACGTGGGTGAATTTTTTGTTCTGGACATCGAGGACTTTGCTGATGAAGCCGCCGGTTGTGCGGATCTCGCCGAGATCATAAGTGGTGTTCCCGCATTTAGGGCAGACGAAATTAATATTTTTGCTCATTTTTTTGGCCTCACTATGTATTTCAGTAGTCTGAAGTCTGAAGGATGGAATAGCTTCATTCTTGCACTATTTAATATTATTGCAGAAATGGGATAGAAAAGAAAAAAAAAACAGGGTTGTGCCGAAGAGATAGAAAAAAAGATTTTAGGATAATTTTAGGATAAGACCATATCTGGAAAAACAAAAAAGATGCAAAAATAAAAGGACGGATTATTGAATGGGATGATCATTGGAGGGGATGATTATTGGAAATTATACATTCAGATGAAAAGCTTAACTGGACATACGGAAGATCAACCGGACTTTTTCCTTAAGGGAGCAAATCTTTTCAGGAAATAAATATATTAGAAAAGAATACCTATACAGCGTTAGACACATGAAAATAAAAGCTATAATTACAATCGCCCTGATCATCTCGGCTGCTTTAATGGCTGCAAAAGTATCGCCAGGAGTTAATACGGAGCAGTTCAGGGAAGGGAAATATATCCATATTGACAGCATGGTGATCGAATTTAATAAGATGGATGCTGATGTCCAGATACAATATAATCTCAGTCCCTTCGCCCAGGTTTACATGTTCCTGTTCGGGAGTAAGCATCTTGAGCCTAAAATAGAGGAGATCTTTTTTGATTTTGACAACATAGAGATCCAGAGAATAGGGATAAACAGTGCTTTGATTCATGTAAATGATATTTCCAGACAAAAAGATGAAGATTACCTCCATGACTCAAGAGAGTTAGGAATGCAGCCAGATGTGCTTACCCTTGTTTATCCCGACGGTAAAAGGAAGAATATTGAGCACGCTAAAAGCACTTTAGACATTTTTTATGAGGATTCGTAAAAAGGATCCGTAAAATATGGAACAAGCTAAAGATACTCCAATACTTTAGTTTTCAATGATAGCTAAAAAGTTTAATCTTAAACTTTTAAATGTTTTCTTGATTGTTTCTCTGAATGCTTTCATCGGCTTCTCTGCATAATTTATAGCCCGCTCCTGCTTCTGTTATTCATTCTCAGCGTTCTATTCTTAACTTAATTTCATTTCAACGGTCTTCCATTCATTGCAAGCAATTAACCCAATAAGACAAAACATACTAATAAATAATACATAAAGGTCATTAAGTTATGGTTTCAGGAACATATATTTAGCAAAAGAAACCCAATTTTCTTTGATAGCAATGGGAAGATTCATATTAAAATGTCTGAAATGCGGAAGAGAATACGGTCAGGAATACAGGCTAACCTGTGAGAATGACGACTCCCTTTTGCGGGCGGAATATTTTGAAAAAAGGCTTGAGCTCAGAGACCAGCCTGGAATAGGAAGATTTCATTCCTGGCTTCCGGTTCAGGAGGAGTTAACTACCGAAGCAGGGCCCATCACGTATAAAAGCGAAGCTCTTGCGCGGGAACTGGGGCTTTCGAACCTTTACATAGGGTTCAGCGGATACTGGCCCGAGAAAGGGGCTTTTACCAAGACCTGCAGTTTCAAAGAACTCGAAGCCCATCCTACTATGCAGCTTCTCAAGGAATCCAGGGGAAAAGCCATTGTCCTTGCCTCTGCAGGGAATACGGGGAGGGCATTTGCACACACATCGGCTCTTACAGGAATAGATGTTTATATAGTAGTTCCTGATTCGGGCATTCCAAAACTCTGGCTGCCTGAAGAACCGACTGATTCCATTCACCTTATCAGCATGATGCCGGGCAACGATTACACCGATGCTATCAACCTTGCAGGAAGAATTGCAAAACTTCCGGGCATGGTCCCAGAAGGGGGAGCCAGGAATGTTGCCAGGAGGGAAGGAATGGGCACTGTAATGCTGGACGCAGCTGTAACCATAGGAAAGATGCCTGACCACTACTTCCAGGGTGTCGGAAGCGGCACAGGAGGGATCTCAGCCTGGGAAGCTGCGTTGCGCCTCAGGGCTGACGGGCGTTTCGGCTCCGGGCTTCCAAAGCTCCAGCTTGCCCAGAACCTCCCCTTCGTTCCCATGTATAATGCATGGCAGGCGGGCAGAAGAGAAATCATTCCCGAAATTGACATGAAAGATGCAAAGAAGCAGATCGAAGATACCTACGCAACTGTGCTTACCAACCGGGCACCGCCCTATTCCGTAACAGGCGGGCTCTATGACGCACTTGTCGAGACGGACGGAATAATGTATGCAGTTACCAAAGAGGAAGCCCTTGAAGCAAAAAAGCTTTTTGAGACCCTTGAAGGAATAGATATCCTGCCCCCGTCTGCAGTTGCGGCTGCCTCCCTGTTAAAAGCCGTAGAAGCCGGAAATGTCGGAAAAGACGATACCATTCTCCTGAATATTGCAGGCGGAGGTTTCAAGCGGCTGAAGGAAGACATTACACTTTTCCAGATTGAACCTAAAGTTACTGTTCGGGACTCGGATGTTCCACTTGAAGATCTGAAGCTCTGAAAATCTAAAGATCTGAGTCCCTCCGGGCTTTTATCAAAGTTCTGAAAACCTGTAAGAAAAAAGCGAAAATAAGCTCAAAAAAGTGAAAATAAGCTCAAAAAAGCGAAAATAAACTCAAAAAAATGAAAATAAGCTCAAGAAAATGAAAAATAAGCTCAATATATATGCGCGGTAAGAGGTGTATACGTGGTAAACCCGGAAGAAGAGGTAATAGCAATCATGAAAAAAACAGGTATTGACCTTGCTGCAACACTTCCCTGTGACAGGATCAAAAACCTGCTTCCCCTGGTTTCGGAAAACTTTCCCGAGATCAAATTGACCAGAGAAGAAAGCGGGGTTGGAATCTGTGCCGGGGCCTACCTTGCAGGTGGAAAACCCATGATGCTTATTCAGAGCACAGGGCTCGGAAATATGATCAATGCTCTTGAGTCCCTGAATGTAACATGTAAAATCCCCCTGCCTATCCTGGCAAGCTGGCGCGGTGTTTACAAAGAAGCCATAGAAGCACAGGTCCCTCTGGGAGTCCACCTACCCGCAATCCTGGAAGGTGCAGGGCTCAAATACACGATAATTGATGATGCTGAAAAGCTTCCCCTCTTTGAAAATGTGATCGGAGACGCCTTTGAAAATTCCAGGCCTCACATAGCTCTGGTCTCTCCTAAAGTGTGGGAAGCTTCGGACTGCTGTGCCTGGGAAACCCTGAAGTCTCCGGAGCTGCCGAAGAAAGAAAAGATCTGCAAATTCCGCCTGACACAGAAAGTTCTAGAACCCCGGATAATCCGGAACGATGCGATCGCCGCTGTGGCAGCCGAACTGGGCGGAGAAATCACCGTAACAAATCTCGGAGTCCCCTGCAAGGAACTCTACGCTGCCAGAGACCGGGACCTTAACTTTTACATGTTCGGGTCCATGGGGCTTGTCTCCTCCATCGGGCTCGGTCTTGCTCTGCGCACGGACCGGAAGGTTGTGGTCTTTGACGGGGACGGAAGCCTCCTCATGAACCCTAATGCCCTCCTGGAAATAGGAAAGGAAGCCCCGAAAAACCTGATCATCGTAGCCCTTGACAACGGCGCCTACGGCTCTACAGGCTCTCAGGAGACCTGTGCGCTGCGCTACATTGACCTGGAAATCCTGGCAAACTCCTGCGGGATCCAGAACACTCATAAGGTCAACACGGAAGAGGACCTCATATACGCGTACAAAGATTCCCTTAATGCCAGGCAGACTTCCTTTATCCATGTTATCCTGAAGCCCGGAAACACAGTAGCTCCCAACATCCCCCTGAGCCCAGAAGAAGTCACAAAACGCTTCAAAGAAGCGCTGGGCGCAGAATAACTTTAAAGAAAATTTTAAAAGAAAGGTTTTGGTGGTCCTTCATTAACTGATTGATCTATCCCAGAGCTCGAGAAGGAACTTTTAGTTAGTCTTTCCCTGCGCTGCACAGGCCTGGGACCACCCCATCAGCCAGATAAAATGCGACCTAAAAACCAACCCCACAATAAAGAGATACAAATATTGAAGGAAATACCCCCAGGATCAAGAGAACACTTTCATTGGCGTTTATTTTCGATTTGTTTCTTTTTTGCAAGACCGCCCTTCTTTGTCGAGCATGACATTTCAGGAGGCGGAAATCCCGATAAATATTATTTTAACCGCATCTTCTCACCACTTTTAATAGCTGACTTTGCTTAATTTTCTTAAGCCTTATTCAACTAAGCTTTATTCTCTCCAGCTTATTTTCTCCACCGGTTCCCTGAGCCTGAATGTTCCCGAAAGGACCTGTTCTTTAAGTTCCTGCGCGGCTTTTACCGCCCGGGCGCGGTCCGACTGGCGCAGGGTTACTTTGATATCTCTGAGGCAGCCTCCGGTTGTACAGCTGACAGTACCAAGATTTGCACTGAAGGCTTCTCCTCTGCACCTTGAAATGCAGAGCCCGCAGTTAAAGCAAAGTTCGGGGTCATATACAGCTCCGTTTTTTCCTTTGCTTACTGCACCCATAGGACATGCCTCAGCCACGCAGCAGACCTTGCAGTCAATGCATTTTTCGGGTTCGTATATTACATTCAGGTCTGTGTTATCCCAGACATCCCCGTAGGTGATCTCGCAAAGAGGGATCCTGCCTGCAAGATCTACCAGCTTGAGCGGGATCTGGTTGTCCGGCTTAAGGATATTTTCCAGCATACTCTGAGAAAGAACAGGAATGGGAACAGCCCATGTGTTGATGATTTCTGGACCTGCGGAAGTTACAAACCCTCCCATATATTCAGGAGTCATGTCATGAAGGTCAGCAAAACCCGTAAGGTTGGGATTGTCTGGAGCACTGCGAGTACCCTGGCCAGTTACGAACCCTTCAGCCCCATTTATCAGTACCCTTGTCCCGATTCCTATTGTCTCGAGTTTGGGATCATTTTGAATAGGGTTTAACTTGCCGCAGCCGCAGAAGGTCATTTCGCTGAACTCGCCTTCGAAGGGCAGGGCATGGAAAATGGTTTTAATGGCTTCTTTTCCCGGGTTTACGAATGCCCGATAGTTTTTGAAGGCGTGCCTTGTCGCATAAAGCCGCGCAAAGGGGATTCCGGAAAGGCTGATCTCCACTGAAAAAAGGTCTCCTCCACTTGTAGTTATGTCCACAGTAATGTCCTTTCCTTCAACCATATCCCTGAAAAGGTGCCCGCCTCCGTAGCGAGGATCTGTTTCACTGTGAGCTGTCCCGAGTACGATGATGTCCAGGACTCCAAGCCTTTCGTTAGGGCAGGGACCAACGACTGCCGGTACTCCGTTCAGCAGGACTTTAGAAGCTTTTACAAAAGAATCGGGTTCGGAAACTTTGAAAGAGAGAACTGCATAGGTTCCGCTCATAATACCGCGGGTTGCGGTAGTTACGACATCAATATCTTCGAGCCTGATTTCCTCCCCTGCCCTGACCCTTGAGCTGATTTCCTCAGCTGTAAGGACCACTGCCTCTCCAGCATCTATTTTTGCCTGGATCTCGGGGATTGTCCGACATTTTTCTGTGTTATCCGATGCTCCGTTCATATTACTCTCGGCGGAAATATTGTATTCATTCTATTTTAGAGGCGTGTTCATTCTATTTTAGAAAGCAGGTTTTCCAGAGCCAATATCGTAAAACTTATGGAAACTGTGTGAAAACAAGAAATCGAGGAAGAAAAAAGAATATATTGAGATGTTCGGGATGAAAAACAGACACTCTACAATTAATAACCGGTAAACTGGAACTAGAAATAAAAATTTTTACAAAATCTGTAAAATTATTAAATTTCCAAGGGCTGATTCGAATTGAAAAAGCCCGAACCACCCAAAACTTATATAAATGATGATGCGTACTATGGTGTTGCACTTCGGTGCGGGAAACAGAAGCGATACACATCTTAGAGGGCTCGTGGTCTAGACGGTTATGACGTCGCCTTGACATGGCGGAGGTCCTGAGTTCGAATCTCAGCGGGCCCACTAAAAGGCAATCAAAGTTTTCAGGAGATATTTCCTGAAAGGAAAAAACTAAAAAGCAATACATCTCTTTTAAAGATCTAATCTTAAAGAGCAATTCATTAGTAAATAAGGTCTACCTGCCCAGGTAGCTCAGTGGGAGAGCGCTGCCCTGAAGAGGCAGTTGTCCCCGGTTCGAATCCGGGTCTGGGCACCATAAAAACAGAGGACATTAACAAAGAACATCAGTAGTGTAGCGGTCATCACCGGGCGTTGCCAACGCTCGAACCCGGGTTCGAATCCCGGCTGGTGTATAACTTTTTTAATACCTTATTTCAAACATACTCTTTGTAATAAGGGGTAAAAACAACACACACATCTTAGAGGGCTCGTGGTCTAGACGGTTATGACGTCGCCTTGACATGGCGGAGGTCCTGAGTTCGAATCTCAGCGGGCCCACTAAAAACACTAATCTGGCAGTTAATTAAAGTTAATTGACAACTGCCATATCTACCTGCCCAGGTAGCTCAGTGGGAGAGCGCTGCCCTGAAGAGGCAGTTGTCCCCGGTTCGAATCCGGGTCTGGGCACCATAAAAACAAGGGACGTCAACAAAGAACATCAGTAGTGTAGCGGTCATCACCGGGCGTTGCCAACGCTCGAACCCGGGTTCGAATCCCGGCTGGTGTATAACTTTTTTAATTGATTTTTCTGCCTCTTTTTTGTGTATTATTTAACTTTTTTCTTGATTAATGCGCCCTTTATAAGTTTTGCCCCTTCAAACCTCCAATTATTGTCATACAGATTGTATTATTTAGAAGGGTTCACATAAATGCTGATCTTTTCAGATGATAATTAGATTCGGACCAAATATACTCAAATTTTATTTTAAAATAGAGATATGAAACTTATAATGTCAATCATTCAAACGATATCAGAGTCAATGTTAACACCTACATTTTTTCAGAAACTAAAGTACACTGCCGTTATGACAACTGAAAATTGGAGAATGTTAACCAAAGGATTGTTAACCACAAAGTTAATTAAAACAAAAAATCATTATAATTATTGGATATAAATCTCGAGAAGACAATAGAGTATGTCTGAAGGGATTATACCCACTATGTTGCAAACCTGAAATATCGTAAAGGAGATTTGAACATGACAGGAAAGTTCCAGAAAAGAAATGCAGAACGAAAAGGTGTCAGAAAAGAATATGAACTGGAGCAGAAGTTAATAAAGGGAATCGTAGACGAAATTCAGGTAAGCGGCGGTGGACCATTAGAGTGAGTAAAAAGGTGTATATAACAATTCAAGCTGGAGAGATTTCCGAACAGACCGTAGAAGTAGCTGAGAGCGCTACCTACGAAGACCTGCTTGATACGCTGGACATAAATCAGGAAACAGTACTTGTATTAAACGGAGGGAATGCAGTTCCCCTTGATGGGACTATAAATTCCGACAGACTAACAATTCTTAAAGTTGTTACAGGTGGCTGACCTGCCCTCAAAGGGCAGGGTACTTCTTTATTGCAACTCATTTTCCCCTTATTGAAAGATTCTGAAGGTTACTTTTCTATTCTGGCATTTTTCAATAATCAGTGCACTTCTTATCCAGGGCGATTCTCACCCAGACTTTCAGGGCTGTTCTAATTCAGATTTAAAAGGATATTCTGATTCAGACTATCAGGGCTGTTCTAATTCAGATTTAAAAGGATATTCTGATTCAGACTATCAGGGCTGTTCTAATTCAGATTTAAAGGGATATTCTAATTCAGACTTAAAGGGATATTCTAATTCAGACTTAAAGGGATATTCTAATTCAGACTTAAAAGGATATTCTAATTCAGATTTACTTGTTCATATACATTTTAAACGACCGGACGGTTTGAACAAAAGACAGGGCAAAGGAGTAAAGGGGGAAAAAATCAGCAAAGAGGCTGAAGAGGAGTCACGCACCAAATCCCCGAGTATGCCTGAAGTTCCAGAAAAACGTTGAAAGGAATCAGAAAGGAAAAGGAAACCAGAAAGGAAAAGGAAATCAGAAAGGAAAAGGAAATCAGAAAGGAAAAGGAAACCAGAAAGGAAAAGAAAATCAGAAAGGAAAAAGAGATCAGAAAGGAAAAGGAAACCAGAAAGGAAAAGAAAATCAGAAAGGAAAAAGAGATCAGAAAGGAAAACCTGGAAAGTGAAAAGAGAAAACCAAAGAAGAACAAAAAGGGGAAAAGAACCTGGAAGATATAAAATTAAATGAATAAACTATGGAAGGATTTGATTTCCATAATGGTGAGTTCCAGGAAGGACAATCAGCCATTATGGAGCTAACCCTTTTTAGACCCTTTACTTAGAGGGAGTTAGAGGCACCTTTTTGCTCATAACCTTCAGTTTTTTAATTGCTGAGATCGTTGCCTGAGATTCCTTATAGATTTTATCTTCATAATAGCTTATGATCTCATCAACAGGAGCTGCGAGAGAATAAATTTTAATCGGGCGCCCTTTACCGGGTTTCTTTTCCGAACGTACATTGACCCAGGACTGATTCCGCATCAATCTCATTGCAAGACTGACTTCAGGCTGCCTTAGTCCGGTACTGATTTCAATTTCACGGGATGAAGCTTCGTCAACATTCATAAGATATGCCATAGTTGTGGCAACATTTCTTGACATCCCGAGGTTCCTTAACGTTTCAATAAAAATGTGGTCATTTTCGTCCAGCACTTTTACTTCATAGTCTTTCATGATAACCCCTTCATATTCCAATTTTTATAATTTAATCTGTCAGCTAAAGAATATCCACGGTAATTATATTCAAATCTTGAAAGGTAGCTTTCATAACCGCCATTAACGCTGACAACAACTTCCAAAGTATTACACCACGTATATATTTATATGGTGACCTATCTCGTTTTAAAACATTAAATTCAATAAAAAGCGTTTTTTCACAATCTAGCGGATTGTTTACATTTTAAACCCAACAATCGGTTATCAAAAACAAACGTAACATATTTCCATAACCGACTACCAGAGAACCGTTTTATGAAATTGATGGGAAGAGACGTATAGGTTCAGCAATTAAACCTGTATACGTATATAATTAGAAGGTTATTCATCTCCAACAATTAATAATGTACTCATACTATTTAAAGTTGTATATATTAAAAGGGAATTGAAAAACTTTCAACCACACCTGACATTAGCATGTGTAAAAAAATAATCAAACATCAGAGGCATAATAATCCTATTATCCAGATAAAAACCTGAGGGAATCACAACAAAAATATTATAATTGTACAGATCAAAGAAATTAAAGGAAGATATCCGGACAATAAAACGTCAAGGATAATTTAGAAATGTTTATATTCTCACTTTAGCGCAGATCAAATAATTATCACGAAGAACCAGATAAATCTGCAGCATACTTCCCGACTTCTGAGAGATCTCCTGAAAGTATCCAATCGGGGCAAAAATGGAAAAAATAGAAAAATTGGAGAAAAAAACTAAAAAATAGTAAAAAACTGGAGAAAGCTGAAATTTCATGTAACTCTTCTTCCCCAACTTACTCCTCAGAGCTTATTTTGTTCGTTAAATATGCTTTTCCACACCCTCTATTTTAGCGAAACTTATTCCTCGCTAAGCTAATTTATTCCCCGCTAAGCTAATTTATTCCTCGCCAAGCTAATTTACCTCGCTAAGCTAATTTATTCCTCGCTAAGCTAATTTATTCCTCGCCAAGCTAATTTACCTCGCTAAGCTAATTTATTCCTCGCTAAAATACTTCCTGGCAAGGAGAACTGTGCTTGAACCTGTAAGAATAAACAGGAAAGCAGCAATAATCATCCCTTCTGTTGTGAAGTCCTGCCAGGAATGCACAGATACCCACAACCCGCTTCTTGTAACAAAGGTCGAGAAAATGACCAGGATAAAAGAGACAAGTGCAAGCATGGGGAGCATGAAACCGTACTCTCCCTGACGGAACCTGAACTTCGCATGAAGATAAGCTGTTGCCGTAAGCCAGGGAATCAGGGAAGAAGTTTCTACAGGGTCCCATGTCCAGTACCAGGCACCCCAACCAAGCACTTCATATGCCCAGAATGCTCCGAATCCAATTCCAAGCGTAAGGAAGAACCAGGAGACTCGCATCCAGCCTGTTGCAAGCTCGGACCACCTGCTGTCCTTGAGGACAAGGCCTGAAATTGCAGCAGCGAAAGGAAGGGTGAAGGCTGCATAACCGAGGAACAGAAAAGGGGGGTGTATAGCCATCCAGAAGTTCCTGAGCAGAGGATTCATACCCTGCCCGTAAGAAACAACGAAAGGTTCCACAAATAGGTTCCAATTTGTAGCTTCAGGTATTCCTGCGCCTGTTATATAATACATTGAGAAAGGGTTTTTCAACGCCAGAAGTAACAGGAATACGGAGGCTACAAAGAGTGAAACCGATCTCATAAAGGCAAAGAGCTCTGTCTCCCGGAGAATTTTACCGGTGCCCGTAAAACGCGTTATTGCAAGCATTATGAAGATAAAACCTGTCCAGATCAAAAATGACCCTTCCTGTCCTGCCCAGAGCGCCGAAAACCTGTAATGCCAGGCAAGGTCAGCGCTGGAGTGCTGAAAGACATAACTGTATTCCGTGTCCACCCCAAGTAGGTGGTAGGAGAGCAGGACTATCGCAAGTACTAATCCCAATCCTCCTGCAAGTTCCAGTTTTTCTGAAAGGACCATAAATTTCCTGTCCTGTCTGAAGAAGTAAAACAGGGAAGTTAAAAAAGCAAGTAGTCCGGAAGCTCCCGCTATCCAAACGAGCCCCATTCCATAATTCATACGATCACCATCTACGCACCTGTCTCATACGTTTTTTTTACTAACTCGCTTCTTTCTATTATCATTTTTACTTTCATTTACCTGAGAATTTCTTTCATAAAAACGGTTTCCAGGAAGACCATCTCCAGGAGTACCTTTTTCTCCCTTGAGGGAATCCGAGAGGAAGATCATCAGGACGCCCAGCACCATCAGATAAAACCCACCCCAGAGAGCAGTCATAAAAGGCACCTTCCGGACATAAAGTTCCACTGTCTGGGATTTTGTATCCACAGATTTGGGAGCAATGAAAAGCTCTTCCAGAAGCCCCCTGTGGATATAAGTTTCAGTGTAGGCCTGTTCCCATTTGAAGTCACTTATGTATCTAACCTGCCCGCGGTCAAAAAGTTGGCCCCACCTGTAAACGTCAAAATATACGGTACTTACGTAAGCCGAGCCAGAATAGCCCCCATAAGGAGTCCCTTCAATTCCCGATGTGATGTTTGTAACATGAACGCTATAACCCATCGACTTGAAAGTGCCCAATTCTCCCAGAGGAACCACAGCAGAATCTTCAAGATTCATGTTAGTGCTGAACACAATGCCAACGAGGAGCAGGACTGCCCCCAGGTGGATAATATGAGAACCCGCCCTCCTGAGAGTCCCTTTCAGAGTCTTTTCCTTCGAAGAAAGCAACCTGTAAATAACCGCAAAGAGAGCAGCTGAAAGGAGCGGAAACGAGATATTAACAGGCAGACTTGAAAACGGTGAAAACGCAACCGAAAGTGCGGAACCTGAAATTCCAAGCCCAAACACCAGAAGAGCTTCCTTTTTCCCGGCACTCCCGATCAGAAGACACAGAGTCAGCAGCATTACAAGGGCAAGGGTTGGCAGAGCTGCACGCAGGTTAAAATAGGCAGCATCGAGAAGGATTTCTTCTCCTGTACTGACCCTCAAGATAAAAGGGGTTAAAAGTCCCATCGCTAACAGAGCAGCAAGCAGCACCAGCACTGAGATAGTAGCAAACATGGTGCTGCGGACTGTGAGAACATCGCTTAACTTTTTCATAAAAAACCTTGAAAATATGAATAAAAAATATAACTTCATAAAATAAATACAATTAAATAGGGATAATAGTTACTTAAGCCCATTATTTAAAAGTACCTAAAAAAAGTTGAAAAATACAGGGAGAAGAGAGCGGAAAATAATTTTATGGCTCACTCTGCAAGCAAGTCATACAAAAAAATAAAAAGGATGTGGAAAAGAGTTAACTTCTGCCTCAGGAAAGAATGGACCGGAAATAAGAGAGTTATTAGAGAGTTGATACTACGATAGAGCTGATAATCAAAGCATTCTGGCTGATGATTCCTGCATACCTTCCCAATCCCTTTGCAGCTGTCTTCGGGGGCGGAAAGCCTATTGACGGAGGAAGGACTTATAAGGACGGGAAAAGGATTCTTGGAGACGGAAAGACCTATAGAGGACTCTTTTCAGGCATATTTTGCGGGTTTCTTGCAGGATGCATTGAGATCTGGCTGAGTATGAAGGGTTTTGAGATTATGGGAATTGAAATGCCCGCCTTTGGCCCGGATTACGCGAGCGCTTTGAAAGTTGTCCTCGCCCTTGCCTCCGGCGCCCTGTTCGGAGATATGTTCAAGAGCTTTTTCAAGCGCAGAATGGGCCTGAAAAGGGGAGCGTCCCTGCCTCTTGTAGACCAGCTTGACTTTGTTGTGGGAGCCTGGGTATTCACATACCTTGCAGCCCCGGAATGGTTCGTGAGTAATTTCACCACCGGAATCATTCTTACCGTCCTCATAATGACGCCTCTGCTCCATCTTACAACAAACATAATCGGATACATTATAGGCGTAAAGAAAGAACCCTGGTGAAAATTCTTAGGAAAAACCCTTCTACAACACTTCAGAAAAAACTACAGGAAAAACCTGAAAAAATATTCATAGCGCTAATAAGGCTGCAAACACCGGTGAGATAATGAGTCAATCAAAACCAGAAACAGAAAACGAATTCAAAACACAAAAACAGGAACTGATCGCAGCCCTCAAAGCCTGCGGAGCTGTCCGCTACGGGGACTTCACGCTTGCCTCGGGAAAGAAAAGCAAGTACTACATCGATATCAAGAAAGCCAGCACCGACCCTAAAACCCTGAAAATTATTGCCAGGCAGGCAGCCCTCAAGGTAAGGGAAATGGATGTAGACACGGTTGCAGGTGTAGAACTCGGAGGAGTACCTCTCGCAACCGCAGTTTCTCTGGAAACTGAGCTTCCCCTGCTTATAGTAAGGAAATCCGTCAAGGACTACGGCACAAAAAGCAGGTTCGTAGGCGAGCTTAAACCGGAAGACAAGCTTGTAATGCTCGAAGACGTAACAACCAGCGGAGGCTCGGTTAGGGACGCGATTGAGGTGGTCAGGGAAACCGGAGCCCGTGTAAAATACGTAATCACCGTAGTGGACAGGGAAGAAGGAGCAAAGGAAAAACTCAAAGAAGTAGATGCCGAACTTGTACCCCTGGTAAGTGCGAGTGATCTCTTAAAGTAAGGAAAGTGCTTGAGCACTTTCCTGAACCTTATAATGAACGACCCTGTATGCTAAATTACTGTTATACATGTCAGAGATATTATTTAATTCGTCCTCTTAAACGAAGTTCAGTATCAGTGTCCATAAATAAGATCTCTTAAGCGAAGTTCAGTATCAGTGTCCATAAATAAGATCTCTTAAACGAAGTTCAGTATCAGTGTCCATAAATAAGATCTCTTAAACGAAGTTCAGTATCAGTGTCCATAAATAAGATCTCTTAAACGAAGTTCAGTACCAGTGTCCATAAATAAGATCTCTTAAGCGAAGTTCAGTATCAGTGTCCATAAATAAGTCCTCTTGAGCGCAGCGAAAAGGACCTCGTGCTCCCGAAGCGAAACTCGGGAAGCGAAGCTCGGAAGGCGAAGCTTAACAATGAGAAGATATTTATCAGAAGAAATAGAGAATTAGGGAATCCTTTATTGTGTTATTGGTAAAAAAGATCATTTATAAAAATAAAATACGTTCAAAATCGAATGAAAGGTCTTGCGAGCCTCAGTGTCCATCGCCCTTTCTTCAACATATTTTTCGTCAAATATCAAGAACAAATTTCAGGTTAAAAAATAATTTTTTTTGAACAAGGAGAATGAAAATGAAGATTTTGCTTATCGGCGGCGGCGGAAGGGAGCACGCAATTGCCGAAGGAATTAAGAAAAGCAAGCATAACCCCATCCTTTATGCGGTAATGGCAAAGAAAAACCCCGGAATTGCCGCCCTCTGCGAGGATTTCCTGCTTGAAAAAGAAACCGAGATTGAAAAAATTGTTGAATATGCAAAAGCCAAGAACATTGATATGGTTTTTGTGGGTCCTGAAGCTCCGCTTGCAGTAGGAGTTGCAGATGCCCTCTGGGAAGCCGGGATCCCTGTTGTAGGCCCTAAAAAAGCCTGTGCAGTTATTGAGTTTGATAAGGCATGGGCAAGGAATTTCATGAAGAAATACGGAATCGAAGGCTGCCCTGCCTATAAAGTTTTCACGGAAGAAGCTCCTGCAAATGCATTCATTGAAAAACTGGGCGATGTTGCAGTCAAGCCCTCCGGGCTTACAGGCGGGAAAGGTGTAAAGGTAATGGGCGACCAGCTTCCTGACCTCAAAGCTGCCAAAGAATATACAAGCGAGCTTCTGAAAAAAGGGTCCGTAGTTATTGAGGAACGTTTCATAGGAGAAGAATTTACTCTCCAGGCTTTTGTGGACGGAAAAAACCTTGCTTTTTTCCCTGCAGTGCAGGACCATAAGAGAGCTTATGAAGGGGACCTTGGCCCGAATACGGGCGGCATGGGCTCATACACCGACGCGGGAGAAATCCTCCCTTTCATGCTTTCCGAAGACCTTGAGAAGGCAAAACAGATTATGCAGCATACCGTAACCGCGCTGTATGAAGAAACGGGGACAGGATACCAAGGCATTCTTTATGGACAATTTATTCTGACTGCCAGCGGCCCAAAAGTCGTGGAGTTCAATGCGCGGTTCGGAGACCCTGAAGCTATGAATGTTATCCCTCTTATAGAGACTGATTTTATAGAAATTATGTCTGCTGTAGTAAAAGGAACCCTCGAAAACCTGCCTGTAAAGTTTAACAGGAAAGCAACGGTCTGTAAGTACGCAGTCCCGGCAGGCTACCCGGAGAACCCGGTAAAAGACAGCGAAGTAGTTGTAGGAGATATAGGAGAGGCTTCAGTCTACTATGCAAGCGTGTATGAAAAAGAGGGGAAAATTTACACTACCGGCTCCCGCGCTGTTGTTGTCGTCGGGTGTGCAGAAACAATAGAGGCTGCAGAGAAAATCGCCCAGAAAGCTCTTGAAAATATTCGAGGTAAACTTTTCTTCCGAAAAGATATAGGCACTGTCAATCTTATCCAGAAAAGAATTGACCATATGAAAGAACTTAGAGACTGACTGTTTCAAAAGTTATGCAGAAGTACCGCGCATAAATACTGTGTGTAATAAGTACTTTGCAGTAGTATAAAAGTTCAAATTCAGCCAGAAGAAATCGGGGTTTGAGACGATGAAAAGAGATGTACTTTCAATAACTGACCTGTCCCGGGAGGAGATCTACGAACTCCTTGAATCGGCCGCGGACCTGAAAGCAAAGCGTAAGGCAGGAGAATATACCGAGTACCTGAAGCATAAAAGTCTCGGAATGATTTTTGAAAAATCCTCCACAAGGACCAGAGTTTCCTTTGAGGTTGCAATGAGCGATTTCGGGGGACATGCCCTTTACCTGAACTCCAGAGACATCCAGGTAGGAAGAGGCGAGACCATTGAGGACACTGCAAGGACCCTTTCCGGTTACCTGCACGGAATCATGGCCAGGGTTATGAGCCATGATACTGTGGAGAAGCTTGCAAAATATTCAACCATACCCGTGATCAACGCCCTCTCAGATAGGGAACATCCCTGTCAGATCCTGGGTGACTTCATGACCATCATGGAGTTTAAGAAAAAGTTCGAAGGTCTGAAATTCGTCTGGGTAGGAGACGGGAACAACGTCTGCAACTCGGCCTTACTTGGCTCGGCTATTGTGGGAATGGAGTTTGTCGTTGCTTGCCCGAAAGGCTATGAGCCCAAAGCCGAGTTCCTTGAACAGGCAAAAGCTCTTGGGGGCAAGTTCACAATCACAGATGATCCAAAAGTTGCCGCAAAGGACGCAGACATTATCTATACTGATGTCTGGGTCTCCATGGGCGACGAAGCCGAACAGGAAAAGCGCCTGAGGGACTTTACCAGGTTCCAGGTCAATACCGAACTCCTTGGAGTTGCAAAGCCGGATGTAATAGTCATGCACTGCCTGCCCGCCAGACGAGGCCTG
Organism: Methanosarcina sp. WWM596; assembly: GCF_000969965.1. GTDB lineage: Archaea > Halobacteriota > Methanosarcinia > Methanosarcinales > Methanosarcinaceae > Methanosarcina. Next base: position 1,311,615 of record NZ_CP009503.1, on the reverse strand, counting down.
GAGATTACGGATGAGGTCATGGACGGCCCGAACTCCGTAGTCTTCGAAGAAGCAGAAAACCGCCTGCATGCCCAGAAAGCCCTTATCCTGAAATTGATGAGATAAAATTTCATCAATTTCTACCTTTACATTTAAAATCCCATATCTGAAAGGAAAACATTATTGTCTTCTTGCATTACAAAAGCAGAAATATTAGAAAAGTAACCTGGATTTTCATATCCCGAAATGGATTTCAAGGAAAAAGTATAAAAACAAAGAGCGCTACTATCTGCTGCTGTAACACAAGCTACATCGTGCGAGAGTTGCCCAGCCAGGTCAAAGGCGCTAGGTTCAGAGCCTAGTCTTGTAGGAGTTCGTGCGTTCGAATCGCACCTCTCGCATCCAGATTTTTTTTATCCATTTTCTCGTGATTTTAATCCAACTTGAGCCTGATTATATTTTTCAGTTACTGTAAACTTCATAGTAAATTCAGTCCCATCGTTCCTTTTAAGTTCCAGTTCGCCATTTAGCTGATCTACGAGGGCGTTTATCAGCTGTATGCCAAGACTATCAATATGTTCAATATTGAGATTTTCAGGAATGCCTATACCATTGTCTGAAACAGTCAGAATAAAACTGGTAGTCTTATCGTCTTCCTTTTTGTGCTTTCCATATTTTTCTCTACGTAATTTAATTCGAATTTTTCCCCTGTCTTTGCCAGGAAATGCATGTTTGAGGGAATTGGAAACAAGCTCATTGACAATTATTCCTAAAGGGACACCAGTATCCATATTAAGAAATATATTTTCTTCCATATCCATGCACAGGCAGATATTTTTACTGCTAAGGCTGTAAGTCTGGAGAAGGTTTTCAGCTAACTCCCTGATGTACGTAGAAAAGTCCAGTGTATCTTTTCCTTCTCCTTTATAAAGCTCTTCGTGGATGAGAGCCATAGATATAACCCGGTTCTGGCTTTCCCTGAAAGCCTCAATAACTTTCGGATTCTCGAACTTATCAGCCTGAAGGTCAAGAAGGGAAGAGATTACCTGCAGGTTATTTTTTATCCTGTGGTGAATTTCCTTTTTACGGGCAGTCTCAATATTTGCCATTGCTTCTTCTGCTTTTTTACGCTCTGTAATATCCTGAATTATTCCTTTCGTACGGATGGGGCGATTATTCGGATCAAAAGTAACTTCAGATTGCATATGGACCGCACGCTCTTCCCCATTAGCCAAGACAATTCTATATTCAATACTATGAGTTTTTCCTTTCACAGCTTTCTTAAGGGCGCTATCCACATAGTCTCGATCGTCTGGATGTACATAATTTAAAAATTCGTTATAAGGCGGTGCTAATTTTTGAGAGTCACATCTGAAAATACGATACATTTCCTCAGACCAATATACTTTACCAGCCGCAGTATCCCATTCCCAGTTTCCAATATGAGCCATTCTTTGAGCTTCAGCGAGACCGATTTCACTTTCTTTCAAAGATTTATAAGCCTTCTCAAGCTCGATTGTTCGTTCTTCAACTAGTTGTTCTAAATTGTCATGTGTCTTTTTTAGAGCTTCTTCTGCTTTTTTGCGTTCGGTGATGTCGATGCAGATGCCTGATATGCGTTGTGGCTTACCTTCACTGCCGTAGGTCGTATTCCCCAGGGCATTGATCCATCGCACATCACCCGATGGGAGCACGATCCTATACTCGCTCGCGAGCGGAATATGGTTGATAATTGCGGTTTCAATCCGCCTTTCCGCAATCAGCCTGTCGTCAGGATGAAGCACACTTCTCCAGACTTCAAAGCTGGCATCAGATTTCCCGGGATCTAAACCAAAGAGACGAAATAGTTCTTCAGACCACTCAAGCTTTTCTGTAGACATATTCCAGTCCCATATACCTGCACCTGCAGAAACCTGGGCCAGCCTCAAACACGATTCGCTCTCCAGTAGTGCCCCCTCAACTCGCTTGCACTCAGCGATATCACGTGCAGCAGCAAAGACCCCAATAACTTCACCATTCTCGTCGCTATAAACTGAAGCATTGTACAAGACAGGAGTTATATGTCCATCTTTATGCTGGATTTCAAGAGGATAATCCCGAATCTCACCATGCATGAATACCTGCTGATAGCCCGCAAGGGCTTTCTCAGGCTCAGTAAAGTAGTCTGAAAAATCAGTCCCAATTAAATCATTTCTGGAATATCCAGTGACCTGTTCTGTAGCACCATTTAAATCCGTGATCTTACCATTACGCCCAATAGTTACTAAAGGATCTAAACTGGCTTCAATAAGACTGCGATTGTAAATGTTTGATAATCTAATAGCTTCTTCTGCCTTTTTATTTTCAGTAATATCTCTGGCGATAGTAGAGATAGCCACAAGCTTTCCAGACGCGTCAAAAACCGGAGAAAGAGTAACTGAAACATTTATTATTGTTCCATCCTTTTTCATCCGTAACGTTTCATAGTGCTGAACCCTTTCTCCCTGTTTAATCTTCTCAATTAAATTCTTTATTTCTCCTTTAGTATTGTCTGGTTCAAGTGTGGATATATTTTTTCCCAGGACTTCTTCAGACAGATATCCATAAATTTTCTCTGCCCCATTATTCCAACTGATGATAATCCCATCAAGAGACTTGGTTATAATTGCATCATTAGATGACTCCACAGCATTCGCAAGTATCTGAATTTTTTCCTCTGCCTTTTTAACAGCAGCGATATCACGTGCAGCAGCAAAGACCCCAATAACCTCGTCATTCTCGTCGCTATAAACTGAAGCATTGTACAAGACAGGAGTTATATGTCCATCTTTATGCTGGATTTCAAGAGGATAATCCCGAATCTCACCATGCATGAATACCTGCTGATAGCCCGCAAGGGCTTTCTCAGGCTCAGTAAAGTAGTCTGAAAAATCAGTCCCAATTAAATCATTTCTGGAATATCCAGTAACCTGTTCTGTAGCACCATTTAAATCCGTGATCTTACCATTACGCCCAATAGTTATTAAAGGATCTAAACTGGCTTCAATAAGACTGCGATTGTAAATGTTTGATAATCTGAGAGCTTTTTCCATTTTTTTACGCTCGGTAATATCTATGAATGCAGAAATTGACCCCCGCAGGTTTCCCTGCTCGTCACGCAAGGGTCTGGCGTTGCCCAATACATGTCGTACCTTACCGTCAGCAGATACAATATCCAGCTCACAGTCGTTTATCTCTATACCTGCAGCCGACATCTGCGACGGCATTTTTTCAGACGGGATCTCCACTCCATCCTTGAATAACTTAAAAATCTCTGGTTTTTCTCCTTCTGGAGCGGATTTGGACAAGTTTGTACCCACAGGAATTCGGAGCCATTCATAGGAGAGTCGGTTACCAGTTATTTGAAGTGACTGAGGGTCATGTGCTATATAAACGGAGATCGGAACAGCATCAAGTAATACTGCTAGTTCATCTGAGCGATCCCGCTCACGTTTCTCACTTTCCCGCAATGCATCCACCACAGCATCACGTTCCGCCAGAGATTGAGATAGTTTGATATTGCTGTAGCTTAGCTGTGAGATCATATTAGCAAAGGTCATAAAGAAGGCCATGCTTGTATCCACAGCTTCTCTGCTCAGCCGAGGTACTTTTTCAAGCACCGCTAAATATTCTTCCTCATTGAAACCGTATTTTAGAGCTTGAAATCGAAAAAGTTCGCGGTCTAAAGGTTCATTATCAAAAAAGAACTGTCCTGAGAAGATATTGCCTATATGCTGTCCTTCCACAATAATTGGTGTTACTACGTTCCACATATTGTTCTTGCACTTGTACAGTTTATATTCTCCCGGAGTAACACCAGTAGACAGATTTATGTCGCTTTCTAAGCAGTGCTTGCAGGCTTCAGGATTAACTCTGTGGAATTTGGAACAAATTTCCTGCCATCCAACACTTACCAGAATATTGTCGTTAAGATCAAGTAGGGCCATAGGGATATGAGCAAGCCTATAAAGATCATTCATGAGAGACTGGACTGCTTTAGCATCAATAATGTTGGCAAGCTCCAGATTCGCCTTTTCTTGAGTATCACTCTCCCGAAGTTTTCCCTCAAGTTCTTTACGGTCACTTATGCCAAATGTATAAATGTTTACACATTCCTGTTCGGGCAAGGGCTGAAAAACAACAAAGTATACTCTTTCGCCCATTTTAACTTCTATTTTTTCAATCCCTTCCCGGGATATTGCCCTTTGAACAAAAATTTCAATATGTTGAGGCACTTTTTCTCCTACTCTCACACCCCACTCATGCAACAAGGGTTCTCCTGCCTTATTTGAGTAAAGAATTACTCCATCCTTTGCCACGCTGAACACAGGATTCGAGTTTATTGCTGGAAATTGATCCACTTTAGCTGTCATTATCCCCTTAGTCTCCCTCTTTTAAGCGATAAAATACCTAACCTTCAATGATCAGGAATAAATTAATATTTTAAGTTTTATACTCCCCATATAATAAAAAATCGTTTGCATTCGGTTGTATTTAAAAACTTTGAGGAAAAGTCAGACATGCCGTCCTTTATTTAATTAATAAGCATTATCATGATAGGAACCATAAGCATATTATCCCCTGGAAAAAACGTGATCACTATATGCGATACTATGTAAAAGATAATACTATTGTCATTGAAGGTGATTTTGAAGCCGTGAGCACGGGCTTAAACGGCGGACGTGCGCGGGTAAACTATCTTTTCAACAAACAGGTTCCAAGAACCTTCAACCCTCCTAACCCGGAGGAGTTCGTAAAAGAAGAAGCCCTAATAAATGGAATTGAAGCAGCCAATTTCGGCCTCCTGACAGCTGTCAAAATGAAATACCTCCAGGTAATTGAAGACGACTATCTGACCGCTTTCATAACCGCTGGCGTAAGCAACGGCTCGGAATTCAGGGCAAAAATAGGAACCATAAACATAATTCTAATCTCAAAGATAAGACTATCCGAGACAGCCCTCCTGGGAGCGATTATCACAGCCACCGAAGCTAAAGGGCTTGCACTTATTGAAAAAGGATACACCTTTTTGGGTACTAATACGGATGCTGTAATTGTTGCCTATGAAACGAGCCCAGATTCTAGCTCAGAAAATGAGAAAAAACAGGAAATCCCCTATGCAGGCTCAAGTACGGAGTTCGGGAAAAAAATCACAAATACAGTCATAAAAGGAATTAAGGCAGGACTGGAGCTGAGGGGAGAGTAAATCATGTGAACTACCCCTAAGCTAAAGACTTAGCGGCTTCTCACTTCATAGAAAACTATCGGCATCTCCATGAGCGTTAATTCGGGCTATACCATCCCTACTGAGTTCTGTCCATTCGTCAGTTTTGGCTTTACATGAATACGAACTTGGTAAAGTGGATTTATTCAAGACCTATAGAGCCTGATGGTAAACTCTTGGAAAAAGTTGCTTGGTTTTCACATCCCTTAATTTAATATAATATTAAACGAGGGTACATGCGAAGGCAACACACATCAAAAATAATGCAAAGGACGTTGACGTTTATATCCCATAGAATTAAGATTTCATGGGTTTTACACTTCTTCCTATAAAACTGCTTATTATAAGTACCCTGCATAAATTAATCTGATTTCTTCTACAACACCAGCCTTCTTTAAGATGCTGACAGGTGCGCAACTTTCTTATTGGAAAACGAAGAGCCGGGATTAAAAAATAATAATTTAAAGCAGTGGCCTGATTTTATCGATAAGTACAGCTCAACAGATACCGGTGACATAGTAAAAACATTTCAAAAAATCAATATTAAAAAATCAATTCAAAAAATCAATTTAAAAAATCAATATCAAAAAATCAATTTAAAAAATCAATTCAAAAAATCAATTCAAAAAAACATTTCAAAAAAACAATTTCAGAATAGAGTTAAAGTAGTATAGGGTGAGTTTGGCAGCGATCCAGAGTTCCCGAAGGCTCGCACACTTCAGTACAGTAAGGAACGTGGACAGGCTTATCTTCTGTGTTCGGGATGGGTACAGGAGTTGCCCTGCCGCTATGGCCGCCAAACTCTACCTATAAATGGGATATGGAAAAAGTCATGTATAGATGTGCTGCATACTGAATTTCGCCTGGACCTGAATTAGGTGAAAGGAACGGATAGTTAGTGAACGCGGACTGAACACCTCGTTGCCTTGGTGCTTACATCCCGTTTCTATCAAACCGGTCTTCTACCGGAATCCTTAGAGAGGTCTCTTTTTAGGTCAGATTTCGAGCTTAGATGCATTCAGCTCTTATTCCTTAGCGCGTAGCTGCCCGGCAATGCCTTGTCAGACAACCGGTACACCAGTGGCGCCGCTGCTTGGTTCCTCTCGTACTAAAAGCAGCTTACCCGCAGACCTCTGGCACCTCTAGTAGATAGTAACCGACCTGTCTCACGACGGTCTAAACCCAGCTCACGATCTCCTTTAATAGGCGAACAACCTCACCCTTGGCCGATGCTGCACGGCCAGGATGGAAAGAACCGACATCGAGGTAGCAAGCTGCCGGGTCGATATGTACTCTTGCCGGCAACGACTCAATTATCCCCGGGGTAACTTTTCTGTCATTTTTGGCCCCCACCAAGGAGGCTCAAAAGTTCGCTAGAACCGACTTTCGTCTCGTCATCCACTGCTTTGCTGAATAACGTCAGGCTGACTTATACTCTTGCACTCTTCAGCGAGTTTCCGACCCGCTTGAGTCAACCATTGCGCGCCCTTGATATCTTTTCAAGGGCGTCCCGCCCCAGGCAAACTGCCCACCTATCGGGGTCCTCTTCGCAGAGTTAGGGTCGTAGTTCCAGAAGGGTAGTGTCCCAATTGTGGCTCCACAGATGCTGGCGCACCCGCTTCGACGCCTCCTACCTACTCTGTACATCCAGAACCACAACCCAACGACAGGCTGCAGTAAAGCTCCACGGGGTCTTCACTTCCCCCTAGAGGTCTCTAGACTGTGCACTAGAATGTAAGCTTCACCGGACTCCAGTTAGGGACAGTAGGGCTCTCATTGATCCATTCATGCAAGTCGCCAATTAAGCGACAAGGTACTACGCTACCTTAAGAGGGTCATAGTTACCCCCGCTGTTTACAGGCCCTTCTTCCCGTTGAACCGGGGTTTCAGGTACCTGCACTGAGCAGGATTCAGAGATTGTACTAGCCCTTACGGGTTTGCAATCTCCTATGTTGGTATTAGACAGTTAGAGCCCCCTGGTCACTGCGACCTGCTGTCTTCACAGCAGGCACTCCTTCTCCCGAAGTTACGGAGCTAATTTGCCGAATTCCCTTAACTGAATTACTCCGACACGCCTTAGCCTTTTCAGCTAGGGGCACCTGTGTCAGTTCTCGGTACGGACATTTAGCTGTCCTTTTCACGGGTTCCTGGGTGCAGCCGACTTAAGCCATTACAGATTCGCCCGATTCTCGCCATTACGGCTCTCCACGGGGTTCGCTGCTTAGACGGCGCGACGACGCCGCTCGGCCTGCCCGGAAACGTCAGAACTAAGTGCTAAATGGTACAGGAATATTAACCTGTTTCCCTTTTGGCGTACTCGAATTACGGTACGTCTTAGGACCGACTAACCCTCGGCTGACGATCATTGCCGAGGAAACCTGGCCCCTTCGGCGGCAGGGATTCTCACCCTGCTTTGCTGCTACTATTACCAGGATTTTCGTTTGTGAACGGTCCACAGGACTTTACAGCCCTGCTTCAGCCCGAACACAACGCCTTCCTACGAGATTACCTTGCGGTACTCCGTGGTATCGGTGGTCGACTTGAGCCCCGTCAATTTTCGGGGCCCCAAACCTCGACTGGTGAGCTGTTACGCACTCTTTGAAGGGTAGCTGCTTCTAAGCTAACCTTCCAGCTGTCTTGGGCTTGGGACGCCCTTTAGCGTTAACACTTAGTCGACACTTGGGGACCTTAACCACGGGCTGGGTTGTCTCCCTTACGGACTACAAGCTTACCCCAGTAGTCCGGACTCCGACTGTCTCAGATGACGGTGGGTTTGGAGTTTGACAGGCGGGCGAGGGATTTCTCCCCCGGAACCGCCAATCAGTGCTCTACTCCACCGACGATCTCAAGTCAGGTCATGCTGCGACATGTTTCGGAAGGAACCAGCGGATGCCGGGTTAGATTAGCATTTCACTACGAGACGCAGGTCACACGAATGATTTGCAGATCAATACCGCTTGCGGTCCTCCACGTAGCTTTCGCCACGCTTCAACCTGCCCACGCCTAGATCACCCGGCTTCGGGTCGTACCCCGGTGACTCCACGCACTTGTATACGTCGTGCCTCGCCCGAAGGCTGCGCACATGTTGCTTTCGCTTCGGCTGCCCAGATAAAAGGTTAGCCATCGCCACCAAGATACACTCCCTGGCCCGTTCTTCAAAACGTAAGATACAACACTGGCAGTGACATTCGTACTACATCCTCGCGGATGATTTCTTCATGTCAAAGATCCTTTCATGCCGTATCGTTCCATCACTATCAGGTTTCAGGCACTTTGCACCTCCCTTCTCGGGGTACTTTTCAGCGTTCGGTCACCCTACTATTTCGCTATCGGTCTCAAGGAGTATTTAGTTTTGGAGATTGGTGACCCCCAGATTCCCGCACGATATCCAACGCACGGTACTCAGGGACATGTTCCGGTCTGTTAGCTTACACCTAAGTGACTGTCACACTCTATGGTCTGCCGTTCCAGGCAAGTTCGGTTTTGCCGCAAGACGTTTGAACAGCCCTACAACACCACATTTCCCCGAAGGGATTCGGTTTGAACTGTGCCGGTTTCACTCGCCGTTACTAGCGGCATCTCAATTGATTTCTTTTCCAGCTCCTACTGAGATGTTTCAATTCGGAGCGTTCCCGATCATTACTGATCACTATGGAGAGGTCCCATTCGGAGATCCCGGGTTCATTGGATCCATGCACCTATCCCGGGCTTATCGCAGCTTGGCACGTCCTTCATCAGCTCTTGAGCCGAGCCATCCACCTGATAGCATAACTCCTGTTACACCTAACCAGGTCCAGTTAGCGTTCAATATACAGCACCTATACACGACTTCATATGCCTGCGGTTCCGCGCAGGCTATCCATCCTTCCCCGATAAACTACTTATCGGGTGCACAAAAATGGACTTGCTGGGATTCGAACCCAGGGCCTCTGCCTTGCAAAGGCAGCGATCTTCCAACTGATCTACAAGCCCGAGAGAGACAAGAGATCCATAAAGGACCTCAGATTTGAGGATTTGTACGGTTTATCGGCATCTGGGTGATAGTGTTTTTAGCTTAGGAGGTGATCCAGCCGCAGATTCCCCTACGGCTACCTTGTTACGACTTAACCCCCCTTGCAAAATTCAGGTTCGAACACGGCACAGAGTCCGTGCCCTCACCCATACCTCACTCGGGTGGTTTGACGGGCGGTGTGTGCAAGGAGCAGGGACGTATTCACCGCGCTATATTGAAACGCGATTACTACGGATTCCAGCTTCACGAGGGCGAGTTACAGCCCTCGATCCGAACTACGGATGGGTTTGTGAGATTACCAGCCCCTTTCGGGGGAGGGACCCATTGTCCCATCCATTGTAGCCCGCGTGTAGCCCGGGAGATTCGGGGCATACTGACCTACCGTGGCCCGCACCTTCCTCCGATTTAACACCGGCGGTCCCCACAGAGTACCCATCGTCCCGGAGGACATGCTGGTAACAGTGGGCACGGGTCTCGCTCGTTGCCTGACTTAACAGGATGCTTCACAGTACGAACTGGCGACGGCCATGCACCTCCTCTCAGCGATTCAGGCAAAGTCTTCAGCTTGGCCTACATATTGCTGTCGCCCCCGGTGAGTTGTCCGGCGTTGAGTCCAATTAAACCGCAGGCTCCACCCGTTGTTGTGCTCCCCCGCCAATTCCTTTAAGTTTCAGCCTTGCGGCCGTACTTCCCAGGTGGCTCGCTTCACGGCTTCCCTGCGGCACCAGACACGGTCGCGCCATGCCTGACACCTAGCGAGCATCGTTTACGGCTGGGACTACCCGGGTATCTAATCCGGTTCGTGCCCCCAGCTTTCGTCCCTCACCGTCGAACCCGTTCTGGTAAGACGCCTTCGCCACAGGTGGTCCCACAGGGATTACAAGATTTCACTCCTACCCCTGTAGTACCTCTTACCTCTCCCGGTTCCAAGCCTGGCAGTATCCCCCGAAAGCCTAATAGTTAAGCTATCAGATTTCCCGGAGGACTGACCAAACCGGCTACGGACCCTTTAGACCCAATAATCACGATCACCACTCGGGCCGCCGGTGTTACCGCGGCGGCTGGCACCGGTCTTGCCCGGCCCTTGCTAACAGGTGTAGTTTAAACACCCGGACAGCCAGCATATGATGCTGGCACTCGGTGTCCCCTTATCACGGTTTCCCGCATTGTAAAGTTTTCGCGCCTGCTGCGCCCCGTAGGGCCTGGATTCATGTCTCAGAATCCATCTCCGGGCTCTTGCTCTCACAACCCGTACCCGTCGTTGGCTAGTAGGTACATTACACCCACTACTACCTGATAGGCCGCAGATCCATCCTTGGGCAGACGAATCCATTTGACGCATAAAGCATTCCAGCAGATATGCGGTATCCGGAATTATCCCCAGTTCCCCGGGGTTATGCCGGACCCAAGGGCAGGTTATCCACGTGTTACTGAGCAGTACGCCATGTTCACGAAGAACATATGACTCGCATGGCTTAGACGAACACCGATAGCAGTAACCTCTGGCAGGATCAACCAGAATTGTTATAGCACACTTGAAATTAAAGGTCTTGGTCGCAGAAACTTGCACTAACAACTATCTAATTCAGTTAGTTCATTTCGCGATAGATATTTGAAAAAACATCTATCACCCAGAATTAACCGAACCGACAAATCCTCGTCAGACAGGAAATAACTCCTGTCTCCATTAAAAGATGAAAGAGATTTTGAATATCAACCCACACATTTACTCTGTGTGAGGGATTCATACAAGGTATTTCTTGTATATAAGCTTTTTCCCACCCCGCAGTTTTTCAAAGCAAATCCAGCGCAAAACGAATTTTGCATGAATTCACAGAGACACTGCAGCTCCAATCTCCAAAGATCGGTAGCAGGCGAGTCTCGCACAATTGCTGTGTGAGGGATACATACAAGACGTTTCTTGTATATAAAGCTTTTTGTCAAGCAATTTACTTGCATAAAGATTTTATTGCAAAAGTAATTTTGCCATAAACCTACAAGCTTATTGCCGCCTGATCTCTCCTGATCAGGGAAGCTCCTAAATGCAGTGCTTGGATAAATACTTTTTGGTAACTTTCCCAGATAATCAGTTTAAGAGGATTAGAATTGATCCTGGAAATATAAAGCAGAAAGTCAACTATTCCTGAGCTAAACAGACCGTCCGACAAAACAGAATACAAAGAAGAATACAAAAGAGAGTGGCAAAGAGGAGGGGACAGTGCCTGTTTTCAGTCTGATAACCTTAAATGTGATCAGTGAGTTTTATATATACCAAATCACATTAAAATACAGGGGAGTTAGAAGTCCCTTTAAGAAATTGGGAAGAAATTGGGAATATAATATAGACCTATTTAGATCACGGTTAGTTGTCTTTATGTAAAAAATGGGGAGTTAGTGGGCATCTACCTATTTAAGATCTTTTTAGGGACCTGTTAGTTTTAACCCGGCTTTTGTCCTGTAAACAACCAGGGATTGGTTGCTCCTCAAATGCTAAAATGGAGGTTAAATATTTGATAGATATAGATCCCAGTGGCATTCTGGTTCGTTACAACGTACAATTAGAAAAAGAAATGACACCAGAAGATGCCGCAGAAGAGCTTTATCCAAAGGACCCGACAAGTTACCCTGTTGCAAAAGCCATCTTCGAGGGAGAAGAAGATGATGTTGTAGAAGGGCTGCAGAAAGCTATCGACTCAGGAAAGGACCCGATTTCCTTAATCAATGATTCTTTGATGGTAGGAATGGGTGTTGTTTCCAAACTTTACGATGATGGAGTCATTTTCCTGCCAAACGTCATGATGTCTGCTGACGCCATGCTTGAAGGTATCGAATTCCTTAAGAAAAAGGCCGGGAAATCGCCTGAAGTCAAAGGAAAAATCATCTGCCACGTCGCAGAAGGTGACGTGCACGACATCGGCAAGAACATTGTGGTCGCACTGTTAAGAGCAAACGGATATGATGTAGTAGACCTTGGAAGAGATGTTCCTGTCGATGAAGTCATAGATACCGTGGAAAAGGAAGACCCTCTGATGCTAACAGGTACGGCCCTCATGACCACAACCATGTATGCCTTTAAGGAGATCAATGACAAGCTCATGGAGAAAGGCTACAGGATTCCCTTTGCATGTGGAGGCGGCGCTGTGAACCAGGACTTCGTGTCCCAGTATGAGCTTGGAGTGTACGGTGAAGAAGCATCTGATGCCCCGAAGATGGCAGATTTCATCAAGGCCCATGGAGACAACATCGTTAAATTGAGGGAGAAATTCCATAAACACTGAGGAGGTGGAGTAAATGGCAGTAACCAGATTCACTAAAATGGCTTATGCAAAGGCTGATGATATGGTCTTCGGAAAAGCTGTCAAGCCCGTCAAAGCAGGACTGGGACTTGAAATCGGCGCCGGATACACAACCCCTGAAGTGAACTATGCTCCCAGACCGGAAGCAGGCGCATCCAAGGAAAAACTCATAAAGGAATACGAAAGGATCACAACCGATATTATGGCAAGGATGGTGCAGATAGGAGCTCCATCCGTAGTGCTTGAAACCGAACACGTCCAGCAGATGACAAACAACCCCTCCTGGGGAGCAGAAGTTGCCCATGCCCAAAAAACGATCATGGAGAACTACCACGACGAATACGGAATCAAATGTGCACTGAGACACACACCAGGGGACATCCGTGAAGATCGTGACTTCCTCAAACTCAGAGGAGACAAATACCCAATCTTCCTTGAGTCTTTTGAGCAGTGTGCAGAATCAGGGGCTGATCTGCTTGCCGTTGAGTCAATGGGTGGAAAAGAAGTATTTGACTACTCCATTCTCAGGAACGACATGGCAGGTATCCTCTTCGGTATTGGCGTACTCGGCTCCATGGACATGGAGATGATATGGCAAGATATTGCAGCAATTGCAAAGAAGACCGGAACTGTCGCATCTGGTGACACGGACTGTGCCCAGGCAAACACTGCAATGTTCATAGCAGGCGGCCTGCTTGACAAGAACCTGGCTCATACAATTGCAATCATTGCAAGGTCAATTTCTGCAGCAAGGACCCTCGTTGGTTACGAATGCGGTGCCGTTGGTCCAGGAAAGGACTGCGGATACGAAAATACAATTGTAAAGTCCATTTCAGGTGTTCCGATTGCTCAGGAAGGTAAGACCTCAACCTGTGCCCACTCAGACCTTATGGGGAACATTGTTATGCAGTGCTGTGATCTCTGGTCCAACGAATCCGTGGAATACCACGGAGAATTCGGCGGTACTACTGTGCAGTGCTGGGGAGAAACCCTGTCATATGACTGCACCCTCATGAACGTCGCCCTCCAGTCAGGCAACGAGAAGGTGCTCAGGGACATGTTCGTAGCATCCGACATATACAGAGACCCGCAGGGCTACGTCCTCGCATACCCGCACGCCTACAGAGTAGGGCAGGCAATCGCAAAGGACGGAAACAACATATACCTCCGTGCCAAGAACGCCGCTCTCGAAACCATCAAAATCGTCGAAGAAGGAGCAAAGGGCAAACTTTCCCTCTCAAGGTTCGAAGCCACAGCCCTTGCAAATTCAAAAGCTGCTTTTGAGGCCCTTACCGATGACAAAGACAAGTTCATGAGTGACTGCCTGGACAAATATAAGAAGGAAGTCAAAGTCTTCCTGCCGGAGAACTACGGCCTCTAAACGGGGTTGTTCTTCTTTTTTCTTTTCTTTTTTATCTTTTTTAAGGATTTTTCATGTATCCCGAATCATTTTAGCCGGAAGCATATAGGTTGTCCCCAGCTACATGGCGGATATTCTAAAAATAAACTTGAGACGTCATTTACAGGTATCTCAGAATAAATACCAACCAAGAAAAAAGAGAGCACCAAAAATAAAAATTAAAAATTGAAAAAAAATTCAATATTTTAGCTTATTCTTCAAGCGTAATATTCGTCTCTTGCTGCAACCATGGCTTTTATGTTCTCGAGTGGGGTCATGGGTGCAATTCCACAGCCCGGTGCGAGCACATCAATACCGTCTGCAAGAGCCTGCTTGGATTCGGTTTTGATCTTGTCAACAGGGCCGGGCAGCAGGGTGAAAGGACTGGAGATGTTTCCTATCAACCTTGCTCTGGTTCCGATGACTTCCTTTGCCTTCTTCACACTGCCTATTTTTTCTTCAACGCTGAGACCTTCAAAGCCGCAGTCTGCCATATAGTCGAGGATTGCGTTCACGTTTCCACAAATATGCAGGACTGTAACCGAGTTCACACCGGCAGAGAACTTCTGCAGCCTTGGCTGGAGATACTGCTTGAAGGAGTCAGGGCTCATGAGGTCAGGAGAGGCAACGGGATCTGCAATGGCAATAATGTCTGCACCTGCTTCGACCATTGCGTTTGCATAGATGATTGAAGATTCGGTTGCGAGGTCCAGAGCCTGTTCAAAGAGGTTAGGTTTTTTGATGGACCATTTCATAAAGGTTTTTACACTTATAATGTCGGAAGCAATTGTGATAGGACCTTCCATTCCGCCGATGATTGGAACGTCAGGACCTACTTTTTCCCTGATGATCTTGATTGCTTCAAGTACGGTTGGAATTCTGCCTTTCTGCAGGAGGTCTGCAGGGATTACTGCACCTTCAAGGTCTTTAGGGTAGGGATGACCGGTAACAGAGGGCTGCCTGTTTTTGGTACCCATGTTAATCTCACAGCCCATGGCTTCGACCAGAACAGTAAGGCAGTAGGGAATCCTTACAGCTTCAAGCCCACTGATCTCATGGTTGGCGATTGCCAGCTTTGCCATAAGCTCGGAGTCAGAGTGGGATTCCGGCCAGGGAGCTCCCACTTCATCCATTAATTCTACAATCCCTGTCTGGGTCACGGAACAAACAGGCACTTTGTCAACTTGCTTTCCTTCTAATGTGTTTAAAAGTCTCTCCTTAAGTGTCATGTTACTCATAGTTAGTCTCCCCATTGAAATTATTCAGATATTTACATCACTTGCTTTATATAGCCAGGGTTAAGAAATTAGCCAGGATTAAGAAATTAGAAATGTGTCTAAAAAATATTCTGGCTCGGTTTGTTTTAGCCACTGGTTAATTTTAGCTATACTGGTTAATATTAACTATACTGGTTAATTTTAACTATACTGGTTAATTTAAGTCATAATACATTTGATCTTTCAGATTTTGTGATCGTTCAGATCAAATTCGTAGCAGGATTACCTCGGTAACCCCCAGAGGCATATAAGATATTTTAGAGCTTTTTAAGTGGGCAATTGAGCCTGCTGGTCACCGAAATCCCCGTTTTCGGACTGACTAGTATAATCTATGTTTTATGCTATATCATTGTTTGGGAGATTATGAAACTAAATTCGGATAGAATAAGGATATTCGAAGGAAATATCGTGAAAATAGAAGCTGATGCCATTGTTAATGCTGCAAACAATACACTTCTCGGAGGCGGGGGAGTAGACGGAGCTATCCACGGGGCTGCAGGCCCCAGGCTGCTGGAAGAGTGTAGAACACTTAACGGTTGTCCCACAGGAGAGGCAAAGATTACAAAAGGATACAAACTACCTGCAAAATACATTATACATACCGTTGGTCCTGTATGGCAGGGAGGAAGGGGAAGAGAAGATGAACTTCTGGCTTCCTGCTACAGGAAGAGTCTTGAGCTTGCAAGAGAACATAAAATAAAAACAATTGCTTTTCCAGCCATAAGCACAGGAGCATACAGTTTTCCTTCCGAAAGGGCAGCCGGGATTGCAGTTTCTCAGGTAAAGGAGTTTCTTCTAAAAAATGAGCTGCCTGAAATTGTTTTGCTTGTCTGCTACAATAAGGAAGCTTGCAAAAGCATCAAAAAAGCCCTTGAGAGGAATCTTTAAAAGATAATTTAAATTTAGAATATATTTATATACCTTTTTTTAGACTGTAAACTGTCTGCGAAGAAACAATTCACAAAAAACAAATTTTAAAAGTTTGTTCCCACATTCACTTATGGGAGATTATTTATATAGTATGTTAGAAAAATAGGTTCTAAATAAAAATTACAATGACAGTAAATTCCTAATAACCGATAACAACTTACCTGAACAAAGAATACCGGACTTTGTAATACAGGAAAAATATAAAAAAATTTCATATATAAAAATATTTAATGTAATGAAAATTTACCAGTAATCCCCATCAGTAACATTTATCGGCAACACATATCAGTAATACTTATCAGTATAGCTTATCAGCATAATACTCATCAAGATAACTTATCAGCATAATACTCATCAAGATAACTTATCAGCATAATACTTATCAGTATAGCTTATCAGCATAATACTCATCAAGATAACTTATCAGCATAATACTTATCAGTATAGCTTATCAGCATAATACTCATCAAGATAACTTATCAGCATAATACTCATCAATGCAAGTCTATCGAGGCATATTCACCGGCGCAGTTTATTGGTGTACATACCCGAAAAAAATACGCACTAAAAGGAAAACATTAACATAAAACTCAAATGAGCCTGCAGGATTATACCGCGAAAAAAGGGAATCGGAGGAATAATTATCATTCACGATGAAGCCTTTCAAAGAGGCCTTGACCTGGTTAAACGCAAAAAATATGAAAAAGCCATTAATACATTCAATAAAATTTTGGATAAAAATCCTAATCATAAGGAAGCCCATTTCAACAAAGGGCTTGCTCTCCTTGAAACTGAAAAACCCCAGGAAGCCCTCAATTCATTTAATAAAGTCCTGCAGCTTGAACCCGGGAACTCCGACGCCCTCTATAGAAAAGGAACCTCTCTTGCCATTCTCGAGAGATTTGAAGAAGCACTTGAAGCCTATGAAAATGCACTTGAGATTTCCCCGGATACCCCTGAAACCTGGTATATGAGGGGGCTTGCTTTTGCCGAAATAGAGAGAATTGAAGCTTCAATCCTCTGCTTTGAAAAAGCCCTTGAACTTAAGCCTGAGTATACAGCCGCCTGGTGTGCAATGGGTACAGTAGCCGGAAAAGTAGACAGGTACGAAGAAGCCCTGGAGAATTTTGGGCGTGCACTTGAAATAAACCCTGGAAACTCAGAAGCCTGCTATGCAAAAGGCCTGATTCTTGCAAAGCTTGAAAAATACGAAAACGCACTTGAATGCTTTGATTCCCTTATCCAGAAAAACCCCAAAGATACGAATGTCCTTGAACAGAAATGTCTTATCCTTGCAAAGTTAGGGAAAAAAGAAGAAGCTCTACAGTCCCTCGATGCTTTTTTAAAGAAGTTCCCTGTAAGTGAAGCTGTCCTCTACCACAAGGCCATCCTTTTAAACGAACTTTCGAGGTACGAGGACGCAGAAAAAACCTTTTCAAAAGTATTGAAGCTCAACCCCGGACACAGAGAAGCCTGGTGCAGGAAAGGTTTCGCTCTTGTGCAACTGCTCAGGCTTAATGAAGCCATTAAGGCTTTTGAAGAAGCCATCCGACTGGACCCGGCTTATTTTGAAGCCTGGAATTATAAGTGCTTTGCACTCATGAAACTTGAGGCATACGAAGAAGCCCTAGAAGCCTTTGATTCCGTACTTGAAACCTATCCTGATATGAAGGAAATCTGGTACAACAGGGCACTTGCTCTTTTGAAACTGCAGAACTTTACGGAAGCTGCCCGGTCCTTTGCCCGGGTTACGAAACTTGACCCAACCAATACGGACGCATGGTTCCAGCAGGGGCGCCTGCTTACCAGGACAGGAAAATATGAAGAAGCTCTTGAAATCTTTGACAACCTGCTTGAACATGACCCTGATTTTATCGAAGCCCAGAAGTTCAGGGGCACAGTGCTTATAGGGCTCGGACGCTTCGAAGATGCACTGGAGTCCCTTACGAAAAGCCTTGAAAAGGACCCGCAAAACTATAACCTGTGGCTTCAAAAAGGGCTCATTCTCCTCGACAACGGGAAACTTGAGCCTTCCCTGAAGGCTCTTGAAAATGCCGCAGATCTGAAGCCTGAAGACGAAATCTGCTGGATGAACAAAGGTTTTGTCCTCTATTCCCTGGAACGTTATGAAGAAGCCCTCGAAGCCTTTAAGGAAGGCTTGCGGCTGAACCCCTATCTTGAGAAGGGCTGGAACAAGAAAGGAATAGTACTCGGAAAACTTGGAAAATCCAAAGAAGCCCTGGAAGCCTTCGAAGAAGCAATAAAACTCAGGCCTGACTTTGAAGATGCCTGGAAAAATATGGGACTCCTGCTTTTTGCCTCCGAAGAATACGAAAAAGCCGAAAAAGCTTTTGACGAAGTCCTCAAAACAAACCCGGAAGATCTCGATTCTCTTTACAACAGAGGCATATCCCTGCTCAGACTGGGGAGAAATGAAGCTGCCCTCGAATACCTTGAAAAAGTCGTTTCCCTCAATCCCGAATATCCGGACCTTGCCTACAGCCTTGGGGTTGCCCTGATGGAACTTGGAGAGCTGGAAAAAGCCCTGGAGACTTTTGAAAAGCTTGCTGCAAAGAATCCGGAAAACCTGGAGATCCAGTGCAGGAAAGGAAAGCTTGCAATGGACCTCGGAAAATATGAAACTGCCCTACAGGCATTCGAAAAGATCCTGTTTGAAAACCCCGAATCAAAAGAAACCTGGTACAGAAAAGGGCTTGTCCTGCTGAAACTGGAACGCTTTGAGGATGCCGTAAAAGCCTTTGATGAAGTAATTACAAGGGACGCCGATTATGAAGACGCCGGAACCCTCAAGGGCTTTTCCCAGATGACTTCAGGAAACTTCCTCCCTGCCCTGGAAACTTTTGAAAGTGTACTTGAGAAAAGCCCGGACTCCGGGGTTACCTGGTACTACAGGGGCCTGACCCTGCAGAACCTGCACAGGCAGGAAGAAGCAGCCAGGGCTTTTGAATCAGCTCTCCGCCTTAACCCAGAACTTTCCGGCACCCTTGAATACAGGGCAACCTGCCTCTTTGAATCAGGGCAATACGAAACTGCTCTCGAAGCTTTTGAAGCAATGCTGGAAAGAGATCCGAAAAACCTTTCAGCCCTGAACAGCAGGGCAATTTGCTTCCTTGAACTCAGAAGGCATAAAGAAGCAGTTGAAGCCCTCTCAAACCTGCTTGAACTTGACCCTGACAGGGAAGAGACTAAATTTAAGCTCGAAGAGGCAGAGTTCAAGCTCGGGGTTGAGCATTTCGAACTCGGCCAGTACACCGAGGCACTTGAAGTCTTTTTAAGGCTCACCGAGCAGGACCCGAAGTTTGCAGAAGGCTGGCACTTCATAGGGCTGTCCTGTTCAAAACTCGGGAAACATGAAAAAGCTGCCAGAGCTTTCAAAAAAGCCCTTGAAGTTGACCCGGCATTCCGGGATGTACACGATATATACTACCAGCTGGGCCTTTCCTGTTTTGAACTTGGGGACTTTGAAGATGCCCTGTCAGCTCTTGAAGCAGCCCTTAAAACCGCTCCTGAAAATTCAGACACGACTCCGGGCAAAGTCCAGGACATTATATACAAAAAGAACCTTACCCTGCTAAGGCTCGGAAGATATGAAGAAGCTGAATCAGGCTTTAAGGAAGTTCTTGCCAGAGACCCGGAAAACACTGAAGCCCTTGCACACCTGAGCACTGCCTGTTTCAAGCAGGGACATTACGAGGAAGCCCTGCATATATTTGAAAGGGTTCTCAGTAAGACTCCGGGAAGAAAAACTATCCTTTTCAGAAAGGGACTTGCCTTAAAAGCCCTTGGAAAAATCCGGGAGGCTCTGGATGTCTTTGACCTTGTCCTCAAACTGAAGCCTGACTGCATATACGCCCTCGACCAGAAAGGATATACTCTTTTCGAAATAGAAAAGTATGAGGAAGCAGCTGAAGCCTTTAAGACGGCGCTGGAATACTGCCCAAAAAAAGCACATCTACAATATCTAAGGGCTGTTTCCCTTTTCAGGCTTGGAAACTTCAAAGAAACCCTGCAGGAATTTGAAAAAGCCCTTGACCTTGGATGCCAGAAGCCTGACATCCCCTATTATACAGGGCTTTCTTGTTTCGAAACAGGAGAGTATGCAAGAGCTGTAGAAGCCTTTGATATTGTCTTGAAGGCAGGAGTACAGGACCCGGAAATCCTGCAAAAAAGAGCTCTTGCCCTTTTTGAACTCGGGAAGCCAGAGGAAGCCATATCTGCAATAAATTCCCTTCTTGAATTCTCCACTGAAAACCCTACCGAAGAAGGTAGAGGAGAAAAAAACGAAAGAAACACCGGAGAAACCCCTCGGGTCTCTCATGAGCTCCTTGAGAAATTTACATCCGCCTTGATAGGACTTGGGAAATATGAAGAAGCCCTGTTACCGCTTGAAGAGCTTGCAAGAGCCGGATTAGCTTCAAAAGAAACTCTTTACAGCAGAGGGATAACGCTTCTGGAACTCGGAAGGCAGGAAGAAGCCTTCGAGGTCTTTTCAGAGATACTTGAGACTTACCCGGCCTTTAAGAAAGCATGGTATGGGATAGGCCTTGTGCTGTTTTCACAGGAACATTATAGAGAAGCCCTGGAAGCCTTTGAACAGGCTGTGATGGAAAACCAGTACGAAGGGGCGAAAATTGATGAGTCAAAAATAAGTGATCCAGAATCAGAAGACGCCTGGACTAAAATGGGGCTTGCCCAGCTCAAAACCGAAAGATATGAGGATGCCTTTGAGACCTTTGAAAAGGTCCTTGAGAAAAAGCCGATGGATGCAGATGTGTGGTACTTAACCGGGCTTGTCCTGAGGGGGCTTAACCAGGATAAGGAAGCAGTTGAAGTTTTTGAGAAGGCTCTGGAACTCAACCCTGCCCTTACAGCTGCCCTTGAACAGAAAGGGCTTGCTCTTCTTGCGCTGTGCAGATACGAAGAGGCCCGGAAAGCCTTTGATTCAGCCATTGTCCAGAACCCTGAAAACGCAGATGCCCTTTACAGCCGTGCAGTAGCCAGTTTCAAGCTCCTGAACTTCGAAGAAGCTGCAAAAGACCTTGAAAAGGTACTCCTCTTTGCCCCTGACTTTCCGGACTACACCGAAGCCTGCTACAGGCTCGGAATTGCCAGTATAGAACTTCAGGACTACAAAAAAGCCCTGCAGGCATTTGACCTGATTCTTGAACGTGAGCCTGCGCACAGGGAAGCACTTTATAACATGGCTCTTGTGCTCTTCAACCTCGAAGAGTATGAAGAAGCTGCCAGGACCTTTGAACAGCTGCTTGAAACGTTCCCTGAAGACCCTGAAAGCCTGAACTACCTCGGGCTCTGCCTCCTTGAACTTGAAAACCCGAAAGATGCCCTGAAAGCCTTCGAAAAAGCCGCGCTTTTCAACCCGAAAAACGAAGAAGCCCTTTATAACGCAGCCACGACCCTCATCAAGCTAAACAGGGCCCAGGAGTCCCTCGGATACTTTGACCGCATCCTTGACATCTCCCCTGAGAACTACGACGCCATGAACTACAAAGGAATTGCCTTTTGCATGCTTGAACAGTTCAGGGAAGCCCTCAGATCTTTTGACGGTGTACTTAAAAAAGATCCCGACAACATCAAGGCAATCTACAACGTGGGAGTGGTCTGCTTCAAACAGAAACTCTATGAGACCGCAACCAGGGCTTTTAAAGAAGCTCTTGCCATCAACCCCTGGCACGAGCAATCCCTCAGATACCTCGGCATCTCTCTTGCAAAAACCGGAGAATATGAAGAAGCCCTGAAAGCCTTCGAAAAACTGCTAAGGATAGACCCTCAGGACGTCCAGTCCATGAACTACAGAGGAGTTATCCTCGGAAAGATGGAAAGATACGGGGAAGCGATAAAGGCTTTTGACGAAATCCTGCATGCCTACCCGGATATGGCAGATGCGAAGAAAAAACTTGAGGTATTAAAGTCCCTTGAAAATGAAGAGAAATCCTGTTAATTCTCGTAAAGGCGAAGATTCTTTCTGAGAAGGGGTCTTTCCAAACCTTTTTCTAAACACTATAAGGTGCCTTTGCCAGCTTGTCTGGCAGCCCTTCAAAAAGATAAAAGAAAGTTATACCAGCGCACCCCTCTATAAGCAACATGGTATGTAAAAACAGAAGAGCATTTTAAATTTTTTACGATGGTCATATCCTGATTCGATCTTCTAATAAACATCAAAATGCCCTTTCCAATCATCACACGATACTATTACTTTTACGAGAGTTTTAGCAATGCAGGCAGAAGAAGTCATAGGTACTAGTATCTCAATGAAACAAAGAATGTGCAGGTAATTGAGGCTCTAATATGAACAGCAATGTTGACACTAATAGTTAGCAGAAGAATTTATTCTCTTGTAAGTTTATTCTCTTGTAAGTTTATTCTCTTGTAAGTTTATTCTCTTGTAAGTTTATTCTCTTGTAAGTTTATTCTCTTGTAAGTTTATTCTCTTGTAAGTTTATTCTCTTGTAAGTTTATTCTCTTGTAAGAAACTCAACAGCTTATCCCGAAAAAATGGCTCAATATACGCAGTTACGTTGGAACACAATATTTGCAGAGAGTGCATCGGATTTGTTGACATAATTCTGAAATCTAACTCTTTATAAGTTTACTGGCAATTCCATCGAACAATCTTTTTTCACACTTGTTATGAATTTGAAATTAATTCGTAATATTTGATTGTTTAATTATTTGGAGGGAAACTATATAGGAACATGTTACCCCAACCCATATTCAAATGTTTATAATAGTTAAAGTGTAGTAACTATTAGCAATCAAAGTCTATTCTTAGAAGGGGTATTATTAAATTTAGACCTGGTTATTGTAAAAAACACATAAAAAGCACAATTAACGCTTAAAAAAGAACTATTGAATTAAGAACCTAAAAAGCTATAAAGAGAGAAGTATCCTGCCTTTTTTGAAAAACCTGATCAAGATGAAACCTGAATCATCCATTGTAAGAAAGTCTCCATATGTAATAAAGAAATTTTACACTAACTCTCTTTTAGAGAGTTCCCCATTATTTTAATATAATCAGCGTATAATACAGTCGCATGCCCTCCGAGTCGCACAGGGATGAAGATATCTTCGAATCTCAGTATATAGACAGATATCTCAGCGAGTATGCGAGTGTCTCTTCAATAGTACGTGAGGCGCTGCCTTTTGAGCTTATGGCGACTGTAGGGGGAGTTATTGCAGAGATCATTTATTCAGGAATGACCAGCGAACTTGAGATGATCCCGGCCTGATTGTTATTTATCCAGGCGTGCTCGGGCTGCGCGGAAACATTTCCTCGACCCTCGGCTCAAGGCTCGGCAGTGCAATCCATATGGGGCTTATCACTTCCATCGACAGGAACACCCTGAGCTGACAAATAATATTTCAGGGTCCTTACTCCTGGGTTTTTTAATGGCTATCTTTCTTGGGTTTTTAGGGCATTTTGTCACCCTTGCCCTGGGTTTTGAAAGTGCGGGGGCCTTTAAGCTCATTCTCATCTGTGTGATTTCAGCTCTTACTTCCGGAGTAATCCTTCAATTCTCTGTATGCTACCTTTTCATATCCGGGCAACACGTTTATCATTATAAATTCTATAACCTTTCAATTTTGCCTGATATTGATTTTTTAACGCTTTGCAGGCTTGTGGCAGGGAGATCACATAAAACTAAGATTTGTGTTCCTTACTGTGCAAAAAGTCTATGATGAAATACATTATGGAAAAAAATCAAATATGTGACAATAAGTTACAATTCTGTCAAATTAGGGAAAAAGGTAACTAAGCTGGACCGAAAAAATATTTTCATTTTGTTCCATTTCATTTTTTATTTTTATTGCATCCTCTTCCGGAATCCAATAAGTCCGGGGACCATCACTATAAAGAAAACGAATCTTACACCAGATAAATTTATCCACTTTAATATCATATTTGTCCAGTATTGCAAGAAATTTTTCATCCTTTACTGCTTGTTCAGAGACCGGAAGAACGTAATAATCTTCTTTTTTCATAACTTGAGCAGGTATAGATAGGGTCCAATATTTTTTATTATTCTCTTTCATCTCTGTTACAAGTTCGCTTCTGATGTCACTCCAGTTATCTTTGTCTGCCATTATGTAGTAATCCATATCGGAATAATTAGTGTCATATGTTAGTCTATAGTTCCGAGTCATGTTATAGTGTTGAAGAATGGCTTTTACTTCGGACTCAGAAATTCCATCTTTAAATTGAATAGTCATACCACCTACTTTTGATTCAGGATATTGTGTTTTCGTATCCTCTACCGGTGTTTTTACAAATAACCCCCAAAACGTTAAAAGAGTTAGAAAAATAATAAAAATCACAATTTCCTTATTGATTTTGCTCATATTAACCACTTCAGAAGTTGTGGAGTTTAATCCCTCAAAATCCATTTTTATAGGATTGACAATCCAACTTTCCAAAAGACATCTTTTCTGGAACTAATATATGCGCACTATATCAAGCACACATACATAATAAGGTACTTTAGGTAAGGTACTTTAGATGATTTTTAGGGTTCAAAGCTTGGAAACAGACCCAATAAAAGAACCGGAAAAGCCAAATTAACTGGTATTTTGATGTTCAACCTGTAGGAAGACAGAAAATTCACACATAAAGAACTTTAAAAAACCCTATTTTTCAAACCAGGGTTAATTTGACCTTTTTCTTAGATGTCACATTCTGCAAGTAAAATGTTAGGATTGATTAGGGCATAACAGGTAATAAATAAGGAAGAAGCCTCTTAAAACAGGCGACGTATCATATTAATAGTACGTTCCTTCTCCTGTAAAAAGTTGACCATTTACTGTTGTCCATCCAGCCTGAGCTCCATACAACTTAATTTCCGTGTCTTCCCAGTAGCTATTATGCAGCCATCCTCCGATCCACCATCCATTACTTCCATGCAGGTAAATGGAAATGCTGACGTTTGCATTCGAGGAGGTATCATAGTGGGCATACATATTGCTTTCATAATCAAATATCTCAGATGCCGGTGGATAAGGCCTTCTGGTGACATTCTGCGTGAGATTGTATTTGGGCATAAGAACCATTTCATTGCCCAGCGGGTTCATTGTATCTATGGTCTGGTTAGTGAATAAGATTGTTCTAAATATACTTGGATGCAGAATCTTCTTTGAATCTCTACTTCTGGTAGCGTATTTTGGCTCTATTTTCTCATTATTTATAGAAAGCATTAGTCCGTGCTCCGTATCCACAAGAGCATATTTCCATGAACGATCATAGTCATTGAAATGATTCTCTACGATATCTGTGCCTACGGATGATGTGTTGTTTATCACCGGGAGCGGAAGGTAAAGAGTAACATTGCTCAGAGTCGAATCCGTAGTCAACTCGACACGGTAATCATAACTACTCATGTGATTCCTTTCATATATCCTCTCCTTCTGCTCTTGCCACCAGATAGACAGCAACACAGCAGAAATGATCAGTAATAGTACAATTATTTTGTAACGAGTCCTCATATTTCATCACCTATCCACTCCTGGGAAGGATCTAAATCAAACATAAATTTGACAACTTACTGAACCACGGTAATAACTTGTTTCTTGTCCATGATAGGGAAAAATAGTAGTAAAGAAAGAGATGCCTTTGAAGGCATCTTCTTAAATATAAACCCATTTCAGATTATGTCATAATATAATCATACAACCCATGGTTATACTTTGCAGTTTTTTGGACACATAGGAGAGTATAGTACTGTACGTAGAAATATGAACCAAACGTGTCAGGATGGTTATTCACCTTATCCCAAATATAGTCATAATACTGAGCACTATAATCAGCGTTATCTTTAACTGCCTGTTCTGGATCAGTCACAGTAATAGATTGAGTATTGCTACTGACATAGCTACCAAAATTAGCTCCTGAACCCCAATTATTAGAGATGTATTGCTCATACAAATCATGGTTATTACTGGTGAACAGATTCGCAACGAAATTCCCAACCTGATCAACTGCTCCTTTTGAATGGAACGGATTGCCAGCATCCGACAAATAGTGACTGGAAATTCCAAAGTCGTGATGTGCGTCCGCCATACGTCCATTATCAGCCCAGATTTGCGCACCACCTGCATAAGCATCACAACACCCTGGTGCGCCTCCTACATGCCAATAAGCATCCCAGTAATGATTATAGTACCGATATCCCGGAAGCTCAAAGCCAGAAACATCGGGGTCATCAGCTGCATCTTCAGCATAACTTGCATAAGCAGACCCGTCACAAGCATAGTAAGCAAAATCTTGATGAGAATTTGCATACCACCTTACGCCAACAACCGGATATTCCTTTAAAGCTTCTTCTTCAATCATTGGACCCAACTCACTCATGAAAGCATAGTCATCCGTCGTGATATTATTCGGATACCTATCCCATATGTCTTGCAGTCCAGCTTTGTACCTCTTTTTTTCCTTCTTAGAAACATCGAAGTTATCAATATATCCCATTTTAATGGCTTGACTTTCAGGATCTGTAGCAGCAAAAGCAAGCCCACTATATGGCATCTGTTTCACAACATCTGGTAAAGAAGCCTGTAGCTCCAGATAATCAGCAACTTCCTTCATTCCTTCTTCACCCATCTCAGCTTCCAAAGCCTCAATTTTTAACTGAACAGGATCTTTAGTTAGGTTGGTTTGCTGTTCTTCGGTGGAAGCCATTGCTGGTGGTATCAACGCCATACCAACCAGCATTGTCAAAAGAAGTACTCCTATTGTAATTTTGTTTCTACTCATTCGTTTAACTCCTAAGTTATTTTCCCTTAGGAGGCAGGATCAGGCAAGCTTAAATACAGACAAAGCTAACATAATCACTGCCTTTTAGGGTGTATTTTATGGAGTTCGTATGGTACGGGAAATACTTTTGAACTCCATAAATCCCTCTTATCTAACTCCTTATAAGTTTTCTGTGTAAATTCTCAAACAATCTATCTTCCATACTCATTTTGAGTCTGCAATTTTCCCCCGAACGTTGATTGTTAAAGACCGTGGTCAGAAACTATATATTTGAGCATCCCTCCATTCGCATTCACACAATTATATAAAAATGAGAATTGCATGAAATGGATTCATTTTAAATTATATTTGTGAAAACCCCACAGACCTGTGGCAAGGAGATCGCACGAAGGCTTGTTGTTCTCTATCCCTGCTTTCCTCTACAAGCCTGTAAATCACTCCACCTTAGACAGTTTGCAGGCTTCGCACAAATTGACAAAAGAACAAAAAAAGTAAAATTTAGCGTTGTTTTTGAATTCAAACATGGAATACCTGAAAAATAGAGTATATCAATTTCCAAAAAGCTTTATTTTCCAAAAAAGTCTTGTTTTCAGGCTGTCTCAAAACTCAAGCCATTTCTACAATTGGATAATGGACAATGTTTACTTTAAGCTTAAATAAGATTTTTTTCCAAACTTTAGGTACAAATTAACCTTTTAGTCGAATATTCTACCCCAATTGTAGAATCAAGTTTACTTTTGAGACAGCCTGTTTTGACCTTTTTCTCAGAGGTCAAATTCTGCAAGTAAAATATTAGAATTAATTGGGTATAACAGATAATGAATCAGGAAGTTGCCCGTTAAAAGCAGGCGACATTTCATATTAATAGTACGTTCCTTCTCCTGTTACAAGCTGACCACTTACTGTTGTCCATCCATCTTGGGATCCAGACAACATAACTTCCATAGTTTCCCAATAGCTATTATATTGCCATCCCCCTATCCACCATTCATTACGTCCGTTCAGGTAGATGGAAATGCTGACGTTTGCATTCGAAGAGGTATCATAATAGGCATACATCTTGCTGTCATAATCAAATTGCTCAGAAGTCCGTGAATAAGCTCCCCTGGCGTTGACATCTCGCGTGAGATTATATTTGGGCATAAGAACCATTTCATTGCCTAGTGGGTTTATTGTATATATTGTTTGGTTAGATAATACCATAGTACTAAGATCTATACTTTTTCCCTTCTCATTTTTCATAGAAAGCATGAGTCCGTGTTCCGTGTCCACTATAGAGTATTCCCATGAAGGATCATGGTTATTGAAATGATGCTCTATGATATCCATGCCCACGTATGATGTGTCGTTTATAACTGGAAGTGGTATGTAAAGAGTCACGTTGTTCAAAGTAGAATCTGTAGTCAACATCACATCGTAATCATAACTACTCCTGAGACTCCTATCATACATCCTCTGCTTCTGGTCTTGCCACCAGGTAGACAGCAATACGGCAGAAATGATTATTAATAATACAATTATTTTGTAACGAGTCCTCATATTTCGCCACCTGATCCACTCTTGGGAAGGATTCAAATTAAACATAACCGCTTCACGAGTTCATCATGAAGTTTTAAGTTATGATGATTTAAACGGGATAAGAAAATAGTAATAGAGGGTAATTTATTCTATCCGGGTAATGATATAAATTACAAATTTTCCTCTCAAGCACGTTGTTTTACGAAAAAGCAATTAAATATTTAGGACTTACGTGGTTGAACTGGAAATCAATAGCATTAAACCTTCAACTGTGCAAAATATGGATTTAGCTTCAACGTCTGTGGTACTTGATTTTATATCCCAAGTGCGTAAGTCCTAATATTTTAATCTGCAATTTAAATATGTGTTATCAATCTGATTATGCAAGTCTTACATTATTTTTTTCTGAACTTCCATCCACCGCCCAGGCAGGCCAGGCTTCCCAATAATCCAACTCACTTTCCGCAGATGTGCACAAATAGGTAATTAATTTGATGATTTGTCCAATATTCTCACTATTATGGCGAGTTGATTTTTAAGCCATGGCCATATTGAGAAAATAGGTGGCATTTTTGTGGACTTCTGCGGAAGGTCGGCGATATGAGTTTGAGGACCTGAAACGCAGGTCTACGAAATTCACCAAAAAAAGCTTGAAGAATTTGACACTTACAATCAATTTCAAGAAAAATGGGGTCAAAAACTATATTTTTGCGAATTTTGACCAGATCAATAGCTTGATTGTAGCAAAAATGAGTGGGATTACGTAGAATATATAATAAATTTTTATAAATTTATAGAACCTGTCAAGTCCAATCGGACCAAAAAAAAGGGAAATATTCAGTACCAATTAGTGGGTACTGTCAAACTTAGGATAAAACAGGTTTTTGGGATGAGCTCATTAAATAAAAATGGGGAATAGCTATAAACGCTTTGCGATCAGCAACGATGAAACCCCTAAGACGACCAATATTGAAGTAAAACCTGGCGCTTGATTATTTTTCTCGTTATTTTTTTGTTTTGATTCGTTATCTATATAATTTCCATCTTCATCTGTTACAGTAATCACCTCTTCATCCGTTCCTGATCCATCCTCTGCTGCTAAATCTTCTGTTGTGTGTGAAAAAATAAAAACGACTGGTACGTCATGGATGCCGTCCTGTTCACAGTGTTCATCTATTACTTGATATATTTCATCAATTACTGACTCATTTACTTTTTCTGGGGTGGACGCCTCGAACCCTACTATTAAATATCCATTAATATCGGTTCCAAAACCATTCACAGGACCACCGAATTCAACAAAATAAGGATTAATTCCTGTAGTACTATTAGGACGAGAAAGTGGCTGACTACACTTAACAAGTAAGTCTATCCACTCTGCTTTTTCATCCACATATGTGATGACAGGCATTGTTCCTCGAGTAGTTATGAATCCTGTCTCGTTTCTAGCCCTTTCAAAAGATTCAGGGCCATAATCAGGTAATGGAAGAGTTTTGTCTATGTGCGACCACATAAAGACCACAGGTACTTCACTTACACCCTCCTGTTCACAGTAACTATCTATTCTCTGATATATTGCATCAATTGTTGTCTCATTCACTTTTTCTGAAGAATCAGACTCCAATTCAACTACTAAGTAACCCCCGCTCGCATAATTAAAGCCAATTACAAAATCAGTAAATCCGGTAAAAAATTGGTCTACTTCTGTTATATTACTCCAACACATATAAACCGGATCTAAAAAGAGGTTTTCTTTTTTATCATCGCCTAGTGCTTCGGGAAATGATCCCCTGCTGCTTATATATTGTGGATTCTTTTTAATTTCGTCAAAAAAATCAAGACTATAAGCCGGCAGTTGATCATACTTAGAATTATCCAATTGTTTATCATCTCCGTTTGCGGAACTAATTAGTATAATACCAAAAAATAACGAAAGTATCAATAACATAGGTATCAAAATTTTTCCAGTTTTACTTTTCTTGAGCACTATGTCAACTCCGAAAGTATACTTTATTTGCAACTATAGTTGTCTTCCTGCTGTGCACTCACAGCCGGTATTAACACCATGCCAACCAGCATTGCCAAAATAAGTATTCCTATTTCCATTTTGTTCTTAATCATTTATCTAACTCCTAAGTTATTTTTCCCTTAGGAGGCAGGATCAGGCAAGCTTAAATACAGACAAAACTAACATAATCACTGCCTTTTAGGGTGTATTTTATGGAGTTCGTATGGTACGGGAAATACTTTTGAACTCCATAAATCCCTCTTATCTAACTCCTTATAAGTTTTCTGTGTAAATTCTCAAACAATCTATCTTCAATACTCGTTTTGGGCCTGCAATTTTTCCCCGAACGTTGATTGTTAAAGACCGTGGTCAGAAACTATATATATAAGCATCCTTTCATTCGCATTCAAACAGTTATATAAAAAAGAGAGTAGCACGGCACGATATTGGTTCATTTTAAATTATATTTGTGAAAGCCCCACAGACCCGTGGCAAGGAGATCGCACGAAGGCTTGTTGTTCTCTACCCCTGCTTTCCTCCATAAGCCTGTAAATAACTCCGAGTTACACTGTTTGCAGGCTTCGCGTCCCCCAAAAACCCACCCAACTTCATTACATCAAAACTTTGTCTCATTGGAAATTCAGAAATTTTTCCATGAACTGCTCTATTGATTACAAAGTGACGGCAAAAACGACAACAACTTCAAAATTTGGTGAAATATAAGATTGGGATTTATCCGACTTCTTCGTAATATCGGGTAAATTGCCACCTTCAATAACTAAAGTTGAGTTTATTTCTATTATTTTGTACAGACTTGAAATCGAAAAATTTTTCACAAACCCGATTTTAGAGAGTTCCCCATTATTTTAATATAATCAGCGTATAATACAGTCGCATGCCCTCCGAGTCGCACAGGGATGAAGATATCTTCGAATCCCAGTATATAGACAGATATCTCAGCGAGTATGCGAGTGTCTCTTCAATAGTACGTGAGGCGCTGCCTTTTGAGCTTATGGCGACTGTAGGAGGGGTGATTGCAGGGATCATTTTATCAGGAATGACCAGTGAACTTGAAATGATTCCCGGATTAATTGTTATTTATCCTGGCTTGCTCGGGCTACGTGGGAATATTTCCTCAACCCTTGGTTCCAGGCTGGGCAGTGCAATTCATATGGGGCTGATCACTGACATAGACAGAAACAATCCTGAGCTGACAAATAACATTTCAGGGTCCCTTCTCCTGGGTTTTATTATGGCGATCATGCTCGGGTTTTTAGGACATTTTGTTACCCTTGCCCTGGGTTTTGAAAGTGCGGGAGCTTTTAAGCTAATCCTGATCTGTGTGATTTCTGCCCTTACTTCCGGAGTAATCCTTTCTTTTGTTGCTGTCCTGCTTGCCATAGGTATGTTCAGGTTCGGCTTTGATCCCGATAATGTTGTTACTCCTTCAATTGCAACTATCGGGGATATTGTTTCTATGTTCATGCTTTTTCTTTCAGCAAAACTGGTGATGATGCTTTGAGAAAAAAAGGGAGCCAGACCAGCTATTACACTGTAAGTGGTATTATCCAGCGTGGGCTTCCCGTACTTTCGATTACCTGCGTAATAGGGATCATTGTAGGGCAGATACTTAACACAAGAGAAAACAGCCTGCTTTCTATGCCTGCAATCCTGATCCTTATCCCTTCCCTTATCAAGATAGGAGGTGACACGGGCAGCATGCTGGGAGCCAGACTCTCATCTGCCTTCCATATGGGACTTGGGGACCGGATTTACAGAAACCCCGTGGTACATAACAGCGTTACTGCAGCAGCAATTGTGGGCTTTGTTTCTTCAATTTCCGTCAGTGTGCTGGTTTTCATTGCAAGTAAATTTATGGGGTTTGGGATGTCTTTCCTTACCCTGCTAGAAATCAGCCTTATTGCAGTTGTTATAGAACTTACAGTTGTATACTCTGCAACGATTGTCATCGCCTTTGCTTCTCACCGCTTCGGGATAGATCCTGATGATACTGTTATACCTATTATAGCGAGTCTTGGAGACCTTGTGGGGGTTATGGGAATCTTCATAGCCCTGCATTTGCTGGAGATTTTATAAATGGGATGCAACTTAATAGCATCACTTTTATCAGGAACATTTATATTTAATTTAATAAGCCTTTCAATTAGGAATAATTCAAAAATTAATAATTACTATGAGGTATATACTTATACACACTAACAATAAGGTAGAGTTGATACAGAGACCATGTTCCCTAAAGAATTCAGATACAGTCCAAGGAATCTTATAGACCTTTTGACTGAGATGAAGGATACTTCCGAACTCATGGTAGACCTTGCGTATTCTGCAATGGTCTATGATGATGAGGACATCGCAGAAGAGGTGCTTAACCTTGAAGATAAAATGGATACCCTCGACTATAATATGAAGATGGCTGCAATGTTAAGCACACGCAGGGTTGACGAAGCTGAAGAACTCCTGGGAGTTTTGAAGGTTGCTGCGTCCTCGGAAAATATAGCAAACGCTGCAGGCGACATTGCCAAAATCGTTCTCATGAATATGGGCATTCCTATGGAGCTGAAGGTAGCCCTCAGGGAAGCAGAAGAAACCATTGTCAGGGCAACCGTTGCTGCAGAATCTGTAATGACCGGACGCACTCTTGGTGACCTTGAACTTGATATCGAAACCGGGATGTGGGTAATTGCAATCCGCAGAAGTGAAGACTGGATTTATGACCCTGATAAGGAAACCCGGATCCGTCCGGGAGATGTGCTGATCTCCAGAGGGCACGATGAAGGGGTTCCTCTTTTATTTCAAATGGCGACGACAAAGAAGTTTGTTCCGAAAGAAATCGAACACGATACAGCCTTAAAGGACCTTGAACACGCAGTGGACATAATCGTGGACATGAAAAACATGTCTGAACTCTCAGTAGGGCTTGCTTACTCTGCGATCCTCTTCGATAACGAAGATATTGCATATGAGGTCAGTGCCCTTGAGTCAGAAATGGATTCCATGAAGTACGAACTTCAGCACTGGGTACTTGAAACTGCAAAACACGTTGAAGATGTAAACGTGCTCAGGGGAATCCTGCACCTTGCCAGTGCCTCGGAAGCGATTTCAGATGCCGCCTACGGAATTGCAGATACCGTCCTGAGGGATATTGAGCTCCACCCGATCATTACCCTTGCAGTCCGGAACTCCGAAGAAGTAATCACCCGGCTGCAGGTCGAAAAATGTTCTCCAATAGTTGGCAAGACCTTCTCGGAACTGAGACTCGAAACAGAAACCGGGCTGCATGTAATGGCAATCAAGAGGGCTGAACGCTGGGTCTATGCTCCTAAAGGCAATACTGTTGTCCAGGCAGGAGACATGCTTATTGCCCGCGGTTCCAGGATTGGAGAAGGGGCACTCATAGAGATGTGCGAGTGCAAGTTACGACAATAAATTTACCCCAGTTGAATCTCCCCAGTTGAATCTCCCCAGTTGCGCCTCCCGAATTGCGCCTCGGGATCGCAGGAAATCAGAGATTTTCTGGGAATTGCGATGTAATCGCAACAGTACGCGGTCCTTTTCGCTGTGCTCAAGAGGAATACTTGAAGGATTAGAGTAAAGAGCTGCG
Organism: Methanosarcina sp. WWM596; assembly: GCF_000969965.1. GTDB lineage: Archaea > Halobacteriota > Methanosarcinia > Methanosarcinales > Methanosarcinaceae > Methanosarcina. The sequence goes on along the minus strand of NZ_CP009503.1, from coordinate 1,277,549 downwards.
CTCAAGAACTACTTAATGGGTTTTAGCAGGGAGATTCGCTCAAGTGGACTAAATAATAGACCTTCTGAACCCATACAACCTTATTCACGGTACTATGTCGTTTTTGTCACGCTCGACGCAGGAGAGTAGTCTTACAAAAATAGTGAAAGAAGAGAAAAAACTACAGGTAAGTAACAAACAAGGCGGAATTAAATTCAATCTAAAAAAATAATCTTTTTGATGCTACTTTTTATTTCTTCTGTCTCCATTATTCTTTCGTCTTCGTTTTTCATTTTATTTCTGATATTTATACATCGGGTTACAATTACTCTATGGAGGTTGCTATGGCAATTGTTGGACTTTCTAGAAATGAGGATACTCTGGAATCCGTAAGAATAGCTGTGGAGCTTGCAGGCGGGCTCAAAATTAAGGAAAGGGCAACTGTGTTGATCCGACCGAACGCAAATACCGCAGACCCAGCTCCGGGTTCGACAAACCCTGAGGTACTGAGGGGCGTTATCAGAGAAGTAAAAAGATACAATCCAGGAAAAATAATCGTGGCTGAGAAGTCGATGAGTTCGCTGAACACGGAGGAGGTGCTCAAAAAATTGGGGCTCTGGCAAGTTGCTGAGGCTGAAGGAGTTGATGAAATCCTGACGTTTGACCACATGAAACGCGAACATGTGGAACCCAGGAAGGCTTACTCCTGGCCGCGAGGATTTGATGTGCCTGAGTTTCTGTCGTCTATAGATTACTCAATTGCCCTTCCGGTAATCAAGACTCACTGGACTGCAACGTTTACTATGGGCCTTAAGTCCCAGATCAGCATAACTGCAGACAGGGACAGGAGGCAACTCCCTCACGGACAGGGGATGGATGTGCTCTTCGGAAACATGATTGCCGAGTCCAATCTCGTTTATAAGCCTGATTTCTATATCTCGGATGCTACAAAGTGCTTTGTGACCAACGGCCCGAATATAGGAACTCTGAGAGAACCGGGAATTGTCCTTGCAAGCCCGGATGTGATCGCAAACGACACCGTCGGCCTTGCCCTTCTGAAAACCCTGGGCACGGTTACGAAAATTCAGGGGAATTCAGTCTGGGATCAACCCCAGATCAAAAAGGCTGTGGAATTGGGATTGGGGACGCGCAGCAAAGAAGAAGTCGTGGTAAAGGGCTCCGGGGTAGAGGAGATAAACGAAATTATTGCCAACCTTACCTGACCTGCCTGTTACCTGATGTTATCTGAAAAAGCTCTCCTGAAGTGTCAGATTTCCGAAAGTGCCATCGTTTCCGGGAGAATTAGAGCTGTCAGAGGGTGAAAACCTGAGCAGCTTAAAAGAGAAATTTTCCGGTAGCTCTAATCATTTCAGCTCCCGTTTTTCAATGGCTGTGCAGTTATTCTCACTGATCACCAAAATTTATTTATTTTCAACAGCCCCATAGTTATTGAGGTGTTTTCTATGAACTGCGAAATTTGTGGAATAGAGAGTGATGCAAGATACTGCACCGATTGTGGCAAAATTATGAACGACGTTATAAGACGTGTAGGCGAAGCTCGCTGGGCAGCAATTGATGACTGTTCTTTTATTTATCCACTTGTACGACGCGTGGGTAAAGGAGAGTTGACAGTTAACGATATAATTCAGGCTCTTGAAGTTGAAGATTGAATAAGCTGCCTTTCAGAGTTTTATCCTTAACAGTCGACGGCTTTAAAGAATGGTTCCTGAGCTGCAGTTTATTTTTTAAACCTGGGTTTTCAGGTTACCAGAGTCATCAATATCGGTGGTGCAGCCAGGCAATTCCAAAAAACGGACTTAAACCGAAAACGGACTTAAACCGTACTGGAAGTTGAGTTCGGGAAATTTAAGTCTGGTCAATTTAAGTTATATTTAAGAGGTCCAGACCTTAAGGTCGGATTTCAAATTAATTTATTATGGTATCTCAATTCAAGTTTTAAAGTTGGGTTCTGAGGTGAACTACCCCTAAGCTAAAGACTTAGCGGCTTCTCACTTCATAGAAGACTATCGGCATCTCCATGAACGTTAATTCGGGCTATACCATCCCTACTGAGTTCTGTCCATTCGTCCGTTTAGGCTTTACATGAATACGAACTTGGTACAGTGGATTTATTCAAGACATATCAAGCCTGATGGCGAACTCTTGGAAAAAGGTTTAATGTTGAGGAAGTTGACGCTTATATCCCATGAAATTAAGATTTCATGGGTTTTACGCTTCTTCTTATAAATATCCTTAAGGTTATATCTCTTCAGCCTTAACATTATAGTGTTAAACAATTTACTCTGATCTCAGGAACTGGTGCTGTGCATGAACAGAAAAGCCGGAGCAGTTGTTTTAATGCTCCTTTAACATTATAGTGTTGAGCAATTTACTCTGATCTCAGGAACTTGTGCTGTGCATGAACAGAAAAGCCAGAGCAGTTGTTTTAATGTTCCTGTTTGCAGGGGTGCTCCTGATATCGGGATGTATAAAAAATAGGCAGGTTGAAGCACCTGCAGATGAAGGATCTTCTGATACCAGCAAAGAGGATGAGAATATGGACATCCAGATTATAAAGGTTTTTAGCAGTGCGTTTGAATCTAACAGTACTATCCCCAGAAAATATACATGTAATGGGGAAAACATAAATCCGCCTCTGGAATTCGCGAACATTCCTGAGGAAGCCGAAAGTCTGGTACTGATCATGGACGATCCTGATACTCCCATGAATCCATTTACTCACTGGGTCGTCTGGAATATTGAGCCGGTAGCAAAAATAGAGGAGGATAGTATCCCTGGAATAGAGGGAATAAATAACTTCAGGAAGATCGGCTATGGTGGTCCATGCCCTTCCTCGGGCACACACAGGTACTTCTTCAGGGTTTATGCGCTGAACAGGCAGCTTGAGCTCAAAGCAGAGGCCGGGAGAAAAGAGCTTGAAAGCGAAATGATAGGGCACATTATTGCCGAAGGGGAACTGATGGGAAAATACGGTAAAACCTGAGCAGAGAAAATTTCCTTGAAGATTGAGGGGGGAAATAGTGGAAGGTAATAAAAAAGCTGAACAGAGAAACGCAACGCTTGAAGAGAGTACAGATGTATTTGAAAATCCAGGAGAAGGCCTGGAAAAAGCAACCTTTGCTGCAGGCTGTTTCTGGGGAATTGAAGAGGCTTTCCGGCAGGTTAAAGGCGTGATTGCAACTGCGGTTGGCTACAGCGGAGGGCAGTTTGAAAAGCCTACTTACGAGCAGGTCTGCACCCTTAATACTGGGCATGCAGAGGCCGTAAGGGTCATTTTCAACCCAGGGGTTGTATCTTATAAGAACTTGCTGGATGTTTTCTGGAAGGTCCATGACCCGACCACAAAGGACAGACAGGGACCTGATGCAGGAAAACAGTACCGCTCCGTGATTTTTTACCACAACGAGGAGCAAAAAGCTACTGCTCTAGCCTCAAAGGAAGAACTCGAGAAGTCAAGCACTTTCAAAAATCCTATAGTAACCGAGATAGTGCCGGTATCTGATTTCTATATGGCAGAAGATTATCACCAGCAGTACTTTGAAAAGAAGGGGTTTTTGCAGAATATACTAAGGAGTTTTAAGAAATAACTGTTGGAGACAGGCTCCGTAGACAAAAAAGTGTAAATATGGAGTCATTAATCCAGTACAAAGCTACACAGATACAGCACAAACCATATAAAAAGATTAATTTAGAGGGATTCTCAAAGTAGTGCCGATGGAAAACGCGGTCTCCATAAGGGAACTATCAAAAGTTTACGGGAAAACTCCTGTCCTGAAAGCCCTTGACCTTGACCTAAAAAAAGGCGAATTTGCGGTTGTTTTTGGCCCCAACGGAGCTGGAAAGACCACTCTATTGAAGTTGATCTCGACCCTGATCGAGCCTACCGGAGGCTCTGTTTTCGTGGCCGGGTTTAACATAACTAAAGAACCGGAAAAAGTCCGTAAAGAAATAGGGATGCTTTCCCACGATTCCTACCTCTATGGAGATCTTACTGCAAAAGAAAACCTGCATTTTTTTGGGAAAATGTATGGAATAAATGGTCAGGAACTTGAAAAGAGAATTTTACAGCTTTTAAATGAGGTAGGGCTTGTAACAAAAGCGGACGAAAGGGTCAGCACTTTTTCAAGAGGCATGAAACAGAGGCTTTCCATTGCAAGGGCTCTGCTTCACAGGCCTTCCCTTCTCCTTCTGGACGAACCCTATACAGGTCTTGACCCCGGAGCCACCCTGGTATTCGAAAATCTCCTCAAAAGCCCTGAATTCCAGAGGAGCACAAAATTAATGGTTTCCCACGACCTTGAACGGAGCTTTGCCCTCTGCGATAGGGTCCTTATCCTGAATAAGGGAAAGTTTGTATATGATGGATTTAAGGAAAATTTCTCAGGGCTTCAGGAATTCAGAGAAAAATGCGGCTTCATGCTCGCATGATACAGAAAATCAAGAGCAAAAACACAATTAAAAATGAAAAAATATAAACAGATAAATATTGAAATCAGGATTAAATAATAGATCACGTGGAAACA